>NZ_CP092483.1:1851250-2159791 GCF_022429625.1 Devosia lacusdianchii
TCTGGGCCTGGACGATGTTCTTGCCCAGCTTCGAGACCGTCAGCCCCACCGTGGCCGGCCTGATGAACGACGGTCCGTGGGGCATCGCCTTCTTGCGACCGGAACACCTGTTCGGCTTGGATAATCTCGATCCGCTGGTTCATTCAGTGTTCTGGAGCCTGTTCCTCAACACTGTATTTCTGGTGGTCGTTTCCTTGCTGACGACCCAGTCGGCCCTGGAGCGCATTCAGGCGACGCTGTTCGTCGACGTTTTCCGGCGCAGCAAAGTTGCGCAAGGCAATTTCGTGCGTGGCTCGGCGACTGCCAACGATCTCTTCTTCGTCGCCGAGCGCGTGCTTGGCGAGCGCCGTGCGGCCGCGCTGTTCGAAACGGCTGCCCGCGAGGACGGCGTCGACCCTGACATGCTCGAGCCCTCGCCCGAATTCATCGCCAAGCTGGAGCGCGAACTGGCCGGCTCCATCGGCGCTGCGTCGGCCCACGTAATGTTGTCGAAGGTGGTTTCCGGCAGCGACGTGTCGCTCGAAGAAGTGCTGCAGATGGCCGATGAGACCCAGCAGGTCATTGAATATTCCCAACAGTTGGAGAAGACCTCGGCCGAGCTTCGTTCGACAGCGCAGAAGCTCGAAGACGCCAACACCCAATTGCGCGAGCTCGACAGCCAGAAGGACGAGTTCCTGAGCCAGGTCAGCCACGAAGTGCGGACGCCGATGACATCGATCCGCTCGTTCTCCGAGATATTACTTGATCCCGATGCCATCGATGCCCGCCAGCGTCAGCATTTCGTGTCGACTATCCATCAGGAAAGCCTGCGGCTGACCAAGCTGCTCGACGAAATCCTCGACCTTTCTGCGCTCGAACGCGGCGAGCGGACTTGGGACAACGTCCCCACCGATGCCGAGGCGGCCCTGGACCGGGCACTGACCGTTTGCGATGCGTTGCTACGTCAGCGCGGCATGCGGGTTGAGCTTGGCGAGCGGGCGCGGCCGACCATGGTGGAAGGCGACGCCGACCGGCTCTGCCAGGTGTTCATCAACCTCATTTCGAACGCTGTGAAATACAACGACACGGGGCGCCCGGTGATGCGGGTGACCTCCGCAGTCAAGGCGGGCATGTATGTGGTCGAAATTGCCGACAATGGGCCGGGAATTCCCAAGGGCGAGCGCAAGCTGATCTTCGAAAAGTTCTCGCGCGGCCAACGCGGCGCCGCCGAGCAGAGCGGTGCTGGCTTGGGGCTGGCCATCTCGCGCCAGATTGTAGCGCGGATGAATGGATCACTCGAACTGGTGCAGGGCCCGCTCCCGGGCGCGTGCTTCCGCGTGCGCCTGGCGGTGAAGCGCTAGTCGTGGCCGTGATCGGGAATGTTGAGGATGTGACCGCAGGCTTTGCAATGCACGGCATCGGGGTCATGCTTTTGCAGACCGCATTGCGGGCAGGGGAACTGCACTTTGTTGGGCCGGAAGATTGATTGCGCCAGCCGCACGAACAGTGAAATGCCGATGATCATGATGACGATGGAGGCGAGTTTGCCGCCTGTGCCGGGCAGCGTAATGTCGCCGAACCCGGTGGTCGTGACGGTCGCTACTGTGAAGTAGAGCGCATCGACGTAGCCCGCTATGCCGTCGTCGCCGCGATTGGCGAAGGCTGTGTAGACGAAGCCGGTGACAACAAAGAGGAAGACCAGAAGGTTAATGACCGACTGAACCGTCTCCTGGTAGCCGCCGAGACCACGCTTGCGCAGCGGCCGCCAGAATGTGCTGCTGCGCGTCAGAGTCCAGAGGCGCAGGATGCGCAGGAAACCCAGGTTGAAGAAAATCGTCGGAGCCAGGAGCGTCGCCAGGATGAAGATGTCGATGATGACGGGCAGCTGTTTGAGCCAGCGCACGATGTCGGTCGAAGCCAGCGCCCGCGCGAGAAGGTCGACGGCCAACAACGCCGCGATCGAGTAGTCTATCCAGAGAAAAGTGGCGTTGCCGCGCAAAAGAGGTGTGGCGATGAAGAAGGCGATGATGGCCAGATCGACGACCAAAACCGAAAACTGGAAGCGCTGCGCCTTGGGTGACTGGCTGTGGTAGAGCAGCCGCAGCTTTGAACGAAGCCGCTGGAATCCCGTCTCTGTTTCGGCGGCGCCCTTTGGCTTGTCGTGTTCGCTGTCCATACTCAACCCGCTTGTCAGCATATAATTGCCGGCGCAAGAAGACTGTTCCCGTTCGGGACACGACAATCAAGGTACCATTGCGATGACCATCTCCGTTTACGGCATGACTGTGCCGATCTTCAAGCGCATGCTCACCAACCTGCTCGCCATCATGGACAAGGCCGAGGCCGATGCCGAGGCGCGCAAATTCGACACGCTGGTGCTGTCGAATGCCCGACTGTCACCGGACATGATCCCGTTTCGCGGCCAGATCATGATCGCCACCGACCACGTCAAAGGTTGCGTTTCGCGACTGGCTGGTCAGCCGGTTCCGGCGTGGCCCGACACCGAACAGACCTTTGACGAGCTGCGTGCTCGCATCAACAAGGCCCTCGACCTGCTTGCCACGATCAAACCGGAAGATCTCGAAGGCGGCGACACGCGCGAGATCGTGCTGCAACTTGGCGGCAAGGACGTGCCGATGACCGGCCTCGACTATCTAACGCAGCGGGCACTGCCGAACTTCTTCTTCCACGTGACGACCGCATACGCGATCCTCCGCCACAGCGGGGTACCGATCGGCAAGCGCGACTATATCGGCTGACGTCAGGGAACGGTCGGCCCACCGGTCGTAGGTGGCTGGTTGCCAGTCGTTGGCGTTCCATTGCCGGTGGTGGTGAACGTTTGGTTCGGGCCGCCTCCGGTCATCGAATTTAGCGATTGGGCCGGGCCGGGATCGACGGGTGCCCCCACACAGTTGCTGACGCCGCTGACGCGGAAAGGCGGCAGCAATTGTGCCTGGACGCGGGCGTAGCGGAATTCCTCGCTCAGCGCCGCCCGGTCAGGATTACTGCGTTGATACAGAATCGCATCTCGCGGCGAGGCCACGCCGATATCGCACCGATCAACAACCTGCTGGCAATCACCGGCGCTGTTGCAGATCTGGAGCGCGCCTTCATAGAGCATGACATAAGTGCCGCTTCTCGAGACGATGAGGTCAAACTCCGTTCCGCGCACGGCGATCGCAGCGGTGGGCGTGGTGATCGAATAGGCCGGCTTGGGGCTATTGCCGGTGATGAAGCGGAACGAGCCGCCCAGCGCATTGATCGCCAGCTTTTGAGCGGTGTTGTTGCTGGCCATCAAATAGGTTTCGATCAGCAGCGAACTGCCCGGGCCGACCACCAGTCGCGTATTGTCCTGAAACACCACCTGCACCTGGCCGGCCGGCCCGGTGACGATCAACTCGCCCACCGAAACGTCGGTGCCTGCGACGAGCATGCGATCCTGCGAGTTGATGCGAGCCAGCGCGTCCGGCTTGACGCCGACGGCAGTCCCTTCACCCGCCGCGAAGGCCGCGGGCACAAAGCAGGTCAGTCCAAGAGCAAGTAAGGGGGCGAAGAGGTGGTTTTTCATCATGCCCTGCTTTTGACAATAACTGTTTGAACGCGAGATGAACCAAATTGGCAGTTGTCGAAATCTAGCAGACATCAAGGCAAACAAGAAGCTGCGTGTATAGGCCGGCGGGCGCGGAAACGCCGCAGCAAACACACAATAAAGCCATGGCCTCTGTTGCCGTCGTGGTGGGTTGACGCTATTTGCAGCACACGGGAGCAAATGCCCCGGCCCAGCAAGAGGCATCTATGAAACTGGCTTTCGTTATCCCGGCGTACAACGAAGAGGCGCTAATCGGGAAGTGCCTTGAATCTGTGGTGGCGGAAATCGCCCGCTCGGGTGCCGATGCCGAGATCATCGTGGTCAATAACGCCTCCACCGATCGCACCGGCGAAATCGCCCGCAGCTTTCCCACAGTGCGGGTGGTGGACGAGCCCAAGAAGGGCCTGGTCAATGCGCGCGATGCCGGCTTTGCCGCGAGCGAGGGTTTTGAGCTGATCGCCAATATCGACAGCGACACCATCGTTCCGCCCGGCTGGCTCGACACGGTCTTCTCCGAATTCGGGCGTGACCCCAAGCTGGTCTGCCTGAGCGGCCCTTATGTGTACTATGACATGAGCGCCTGGAGCCGGTTTCTGGTGAGCATGTTCTATGGCCTCACCTACCTGATCTATGTCGTGAACCGCTTCGTGCTGCGCGTCGGCTCGGTGGTGCAGGGGGGCAATTTCGTCTTCAAGCGGGCGGCCTGGCAGCAGGTCGGCGGCTACGATCGCTCAATCCAATTCTTTGGTGAAGACACCGACGTTGCCGTGCGTTTGTCCAAGGTCGGCGGCGTCAAATGGACGTTTGCCCTGAAGATGAAGACCTCCGGGCGCCGTCTTGAGAAGGAGGGTGTCTTCCGCACCGCCGGGACCTACACGCTCAACTTTTTCTGGGTAACATTCCGGGGCAAGCCGGCCACCAAGGACTATACCGATATCCGTCCTGACTAATCTGTGACCGGCCGCGTATCGGTTTTGATAACTTTCCTTTGCGTAGCCTCGGAGCCTTAGTCGCCCTATCTAGGGAAAGCATAACGACAGAACGGGACCGAATGCATGGCCGAAGAAGAACCGACCATCAGCCTAGGCCACGTGCCGCCGTCTGAAGGCGCAGATCGCCTATCCGAGATATTGACCGCAATCGCCAAGGGGCAGCATCGCGAGCGCATATCGATCGCCGATTTGCTGCACGCCCTCGAACACCGTGCCATCGGGGCATTGATGTTCATTTTTGCCGTGCCCAATGCCATTCCAGTGCCGCCTGGCGTATCGGCTGTGCTTGGCGCGCCGCTGATTTTCCTGTCGTTCCAGCTCATGATCGGCCGGCGGCCTTGGCTGCCCAAGATCATCACCGATCGTTCCCTGTCGCGCGTGGATTTCGAAAAGGTCGTGGACCTGGCCGCGCCGTGGCTGGCGAAGGCCGAGCGGCTGATGCGTCCGCGTTTCGAATTTCTCGCCAAACCACCGGCTGAGTATCTCGTCGGGGCCGTCTGTCTGCTGCTGTCGATCATCCTCTTTCTGCCGATTCCCCTGGGCAACATGCTGCCAGCCTTCACCATCTGCGTGCTGGCGCTCGGCGTGCTGGAACGGGACGGGGTCTGGATCGCGCTGGGCCTTGCCAGCGCGCTGGCCGCAGTGGTCATCGTCTGGGGCGTCATGCTGGCGCTGCTCTGGGGCGCCATCTATGTGCTCAGCAATCTTCTTGGGATTACGCTGCCCTTTGGTTAGCTGACGTTAAGTTTCCCAAAGGGTCGAGAATCATCGGATGCTGTGAACGCGCTAGACTAGTCTGCCGCATGGTGCGGCCAGGGCCGATTAGGCATGTCGATTTCGTCGCAGCTCCCCCAGATCGTCACCGCCGGCCGCTCGGGAGCTCTGCAAGCGCTCGCCTTGCAGGCCGGGCAAACGCTCGAAGCGACCGTGATCGGTCCCGCGCCCAATGGCGGCACCCAGGTGAAGATCGCCGGGCAGATGCTGAACCTCATCCTGCCCACACTAGCCAAGGCGGGGGAGACGCTGAAGATGGAAGTGCAAGGCACTGGCGCTCAACTGCGCCTGGCCCTGCACCCGGCTGTAGTGCCCACCACAACTGGCCTGCCCGCTGCGCAGCCCGCTCCGGCACAATCCGTAACCCTGCCATTGCCGCACACCCAGGCGCCTGCGCAGGTACCGTTGTCGAACGCACCGCCACCGCTGACGACCTCGGTATCAGTGCCGCCACCGCCAGCTGCACTTGCAACGCCATCGCCTGCTACTTCATCGGCGCCCCCGGTGCCAGTGACGCAGCAATTGCCAGGCGCCACGACTGCTCCCTTGCCGCTTCCGGCTAGCTCGTCTCCACAGCCACAGATGGCGGTGATGCCTCAGTCGCCACCTACCGCCACGGTATCGCCAAGCACGCTGGCAGCCGGTTCGCCACAGCCGATGCCCGTGCAACCTGCGCCGACCGGCTGGGCACCGCAGGCTACGCCGCAGGTCTATTCCCAGACCGCCCAGGTTTTGCCTGCGCCAGGCGGCACAGTGCCTTCGCCGCTCCTCATAGGTCAGGCGCCGCAGTCCGCTGCGCCCTTGGCTCAGCCCGCGCCGGTCGGGCAGCATACCGCGCCGTTACCGACGACCCCGCAGGCTGCGCTGGCACAGATGGTGCAAGCCTCGGTCCCGCGGCAGGGGCCGATCACCAGCCTGACCAGCGCGCTGACCAGCATTGCCGGCAAGGTTGCGCTGCCAGAGCCGGTGGCTCGCGCCGCCCAGCAGGTACTCGCGGGGCAGCTCGCCGCTCCGAATGGGAAGATCGAGGCGACGACGCTGCAGCGGGCGGTGCAGACATCCGGCGTATTTCAGGAGGCCACGCTGGCGCAAGGAGGTAGTTCCCCCGCGCAGTCGGACATGAAGTCGGCCTTGCTGGTACTGCGACAGACACTGACGACCTGGCTTGGCCCTCAGGCCCCCATCGCGCCGCCCACCCATGTTGCGCCGCCCATGCGCGGCAGTGCGCCCCGCGCCAAGACAGCGGATGCGCCGCCAATCGACCCTGCGACAGCGCCCGACGAGGTGGGCAAACAATTGCTGGAACGCACGGAGTCCGCACTCTCCCGGCTGCGCTTGCACCAGCATGCCTCGCTGCCGGACGCCGCTGCCAGAACTGGTGGAGACTGGAGCATGGACCTGCCGATGCTGGTGGGCCAGCACCAGACGCTTCTACAAATTCAGATCCACCGCGACCAGCAGGGCAGCTCGGACGACAGCGGCGAGCGGGGCTGGCAGATGCGATTCGCACTAAACCTGCCCGACCTGGGCGAGGTCGGGGCGCAAGTGTCGCTGCGCGGCACTGCCACCGGCATCATGCTTTGGGCAACGGAAAGCGCGACGTCCGAGGCGTTGGAGGCCGGGCTTGGTGAACTGCGCGAGGCGCTTGTGAGCGCGGGATTGAAGCCGGGTGCCGTCATCGTGCGTCGCGGGGAGCCCCCGGTGTCGGCGGCTGCGCCTTCCGGTCATTTCCTGGATGCGCGCACATGACAGATTCGCCGAAAGAACGCGCGCTAGCCGTTGCCCTTCAGTACGAGAAGGGCAGCCGCGACGCGCCACGCGTTGTTGCTAAGGGGCGGGGGCTCGTCGCCGAACAGATCGTTGCGCTAGCCGAGGAGAGTGGTGTGGTGATCGAGGCCAACCCGGTGCTGGCAGAAGCGTTGAGCGGCATTGAGATCGACGAGACGATTCCTATTGAACTCTACGAAGCGGTCGCCATCGTCATCGGCTACGTGCTGAAGGTCAGTACAAATAGATAGTCCCGCAGCTTGTGGGCTGCGGGACTGAAGTCGTTCCGGCGTGACGCCAGGATTACTGAACGCCGAGCATCTGCTTGGCAGCCTGCTCGGCGAGGTCGCCAGCCTGCTTGATCTGGTCGGCGGTGAGGCCTTGGGCCTTGCCGGCATCTTCAGCGGCCTTACGGGCGGCGGCGATGGTCTCGGTCTTCTGCGCTTCGGTCATGTTGGCGGCCTGGGCTTGCACAGCCTGCATCGCTTGCTCGGGCGTCACGGCAGCGCCCGGAGCGGCAGCAGCCGGGGCAGCGGCGGCCGGAGCGGTCTCAGCAGCAGGAGCAGCCGGGGTCTCAGCGGCCGGGGCCGTGGTCTCGGTGGTCGCTGCGGGCTCAGCCGGAGTTTCCGGATTGCTGCAGGCAGCAAGGGCCAGCATCGAGACGGCGACGAGTGGCAGGAGGAGCTTGGTGTTCATCTTGATTTTTCCTGTGGCGGCGGTGATTTAGTTACCGATCACTACTTCGTTACACCGGGACATCCGGCAAAGTTTTGGCCAGTTTACGGCTTTTTCGCGGCACAAATGCCTAAGGCCCAGCAAATTGGCCGAACGGGATTGCAACACCTGTCGCACACCACCATTTCAACTGGGTGACTAATGCGCACGGAGTGGAGCCATGCCGAACCAACAAGACCGCGAGGCTATCGATGGCCTGTTCGACCGCATCGAAGATGTCGCCCGCAACAGCGCCTCGCGAGATCGCGATGCCGAGGCGTTGATCCAGCAGCGGCTGCGCGAGTTTCCGCCAGCGCCCTACTACATGGCACAAACCATCCTGATCCAGGAGCAGGCGTTGCGGCAGGCGCAGGAGCGCATCGAGCAGCTCGAGGCCCAGGCGCAGCCGCGTGGTGGTTTTCTCGGCGGCCTGTTTGGCGATGACGAACCGCAAAGGCGGCCGGCACGCAGTCGCGGCCCATGGGATCGTCAGCAGGATTTTGAAGATCGCCGCGGGCAGGGCGGCGGCTTTCTTGCCGGCGCAGCTCAGACCGCGCTTGGCGTTACCGGTGGCGTGCTACTCGGTAGCGCTATCGCCGGCATGCTGACGGGTGGCGCCCAAGCCCAAGAAGCTTCGCCCGATAGCAGCGCCGATCAGGGCGCGGACGACTACGATGCAGGTGGTGACGGCGGCGATTTTGGCGGCGGTGACTTCGATATAGGCGGCGATTTCTGAACGGTTTCTAAACGCATTCTGAACGGGCCTCCCAGAGCCCGTTCAGCGCACGGCCGATAAGCAATCCTCATCGCAATGCCATTGAGGGTTGGCCATGCTCACCACTGCTCGTCATCGTCGTATCGCAATCCAGAGGTCGGTGTTCATCGCCGGCGTTGCCGCACTTGTCGTGCTCTTCGGCGTGCCCGCCAGGGCCTATGAGATCCAGCAGCTCTACGGCAATGACGAGGGGCAGGTAGAGTTCGTCATGCCCTCGGGCAATATCGGCTGCATCTACACGCCTGAGGGCGGCACATCGGTCTATGAGAGCTACAATGGTCTGGCCGAAATCCAATGCGACCGCGTCGAGCCCGATTATGTCCGCGCCATTCTAGGCGGGGCGGGCGAAGGCTATGTGGTCGAAGATGTGGGCGACCCGAGCTGCTGTTCGCTCGGCCAGACATTCCAATACGATCACATCGTCGAGCTTGGACCGTTCCAGTGCCTGTCGGCCCGCAACGGGCTGACCTGCGCACGCGAGGATGGGCACGGCTTCTTCCTGAGCCGCGCGCTGGTTCAGGCGAAGTAGCGCTCAGAACGTTCCTGGAGTCCGCTTCTCGTAGAACTCGTTGCCGCCCGCTTCGAGCACGTAATACATGTTGTTGTAGGGGAAGCGCAGGCCGGCCGTGTGGAAATGCTGGGCATTCTGCACGCCGGGATGCCGCGCGCCGCGCAAAACCTGGTCGGCAACCTGCGCTGCGAGAACGGCACCGCTATCGGTCATCTTCTTGGTCAGCACGCCCTGCGCGAACTGGTTCTTCTGACCGACCACGCCGCAGACCGATTTGGGATAGCGAGAGTCGGCAACCCGGTTCATGACCACAGTACCAACGGCCAGCATGCCTTCGGCGCTTGAGCGATTGGACTCAAAATACATGGCCCGCATCAGGCATTCTTTTTCGCTGAGCTGAGCCATGCCGAAGTTGAGGCCCATGAAGCTGCAGCCACCCAGGCTTGAGGCGGCAACGACAAGGGCGGCTGCGCGCAGCATCGCTTTGGTCGAAAAACGCATTGGGCCATCTCCGGTCTGTTGCAATTGTGCAATTGAGACCGAAAATGACCCAACAGACTTAAGGAAAGTCTGACCCGGAAGGTTAGCAAATCGCTAACCTTCGCAACATGCTAGTCGCGGCTGAAGATTAGCGCGGAAATGAGGGCAATCGTGCCAAGCGCGACGATGACCGGCACCGGGTTTTCCTGCACGACCTTGCTGGCCGCATTGGCCTGCCGGCCGACCTGGCGCGCCACGACCGTGCCTTGGTGGCGAACTTCCTTCGCAAGAGCCAGCGCGTTGTGCTGCACGTCGCCGAGGCTGCTCCCGCCATAGTCGCTGACGGCATCGGCGATCGCCGCAATCTCCTTGCGCAGGGAAGCAATCTGCTGCGCGATATTGCCCGAAAGCTCCTCGCCGCTATCCTCGACCTGCTTGATAACTCGTCTTGCTGATGTTGCCATGGCGACGCTCCGTTCACTGTTGTCGTTGGTGAACTCGGCTTTGCCCCAGAAAGTTCCTTGCAACGCGGCAGCCACCAGTTCAAGGGCGGGCCCCGCGCAATTGTGACCACCGCAGACCTTGGCCCGGCGACCTCGCATCACTAAATGCAGCTTTGACGTTCACGCGATCCGAGGGGACCGCCATGGCAAAGAGCCACGCCCGACTTAACCGCCAGTTCGACCGCCTTCAGAGCCGCATCCCGAATTTTGCCGCTCGGATGCTCGAGCGGCTGCGCCGCCCGGAGGCGCGCTGGGTACGGATTCCGCTCGGTTTTCTGCTGATCCTGGGCGGTATTTTCAGCTTCTTGCCGGTGCTCGGCATCTGGATGCTGCCGCTCGGCCTGCTGCTACTGGCGCTGGACCTCGTATTCCTGCAGGGCCCGGTGAACAACGCCATCGTTCGCGGCACGCGCAAGTGGAGCACCTGGAGCCGGGCGCGCCGCGACAAGAAAGCTGCTCAGCAGCGCTAAAGCCGACCTTCGGCTACCGCTGCCTCCACCAAATCGACCGCGGCCGCAAGCTTTTCGTCGATGATGTGCAGGTACTGCGTCCAGTCGTCGACGTGGCCGAGCTCCGACGCCCCATCCGAAATGCCCCGCAATGCCAACAAGGGCACGCCAAAGGCCTGGCAGGCGCGCAGCACAGCGTAGGTCTCCATATCGACCATGTCCGCCGCGATGCCGTCATAGGCGCGGCCCGATACGATATTGGCGCCGGTCGACAGGGTCGCTGTCGGTAGTCCGGCGATCGTCGTCAGCGGCAGTACTGGCGGCATGTTGAGGAAGGGTGTCTGTCCTTTCGCAAAACCAAGAGCCGAGGCATCCATGTCGCGATAGGACACAGCGCTGGCCTGGTGGACGCCGCATTGCTCAAGACTGCGCGAGCCAGCGGACCCCAGCGACACCACCAGCCGGGGCAGGGTGCTTGCGCCGGCCAGCGAGCGCGTAACCGCCACGGCTGCTTCGACCGGCCCGACGCCGGTCATCAGCGGATCGATGCGCCGGCGCAGGTGCGGGCCGTATTCGGCCTCAGCGGCCATGACATAAAGGATGGTCATGCCCGCAAAGCTAGCATGGCCCGACTGCTTGCCAAGAGACGTCGTTACGGGTTCGGTAATGAGAACATGACAATCTGATGAACATCGGCGGCGCCGGAATGGCCGGCGCGCCAGTTCAGGGGACCAAAGTGCGTTTCGCGGTGATTGAGGAAAGCAGGGAGTGGACGGAGCCAGGACGGCGCTCCCCCCATGTTGTGCCAGTTACGGTGCTCGTCGAGGATGTCGAAGCTGAGGCCCGCCGCCGTCTGCGCGCGATCAAGCTCGATGAGTGGCGCACGCGCGAATTCATCACAGGCAACCCCATGCCCGCCGATGTCAGGCACTTTGCCTTGCAGGTCGAGTTCGCCGCACAGGCGATTTCCCGGCTGTCTCCCATTCCCGAAGATTTCGACAGCGATGTCTACTGGCCCCGCCTCTGGGGTCTGTGATCCGTCCGCGCGATTGAGGACTTGCCCGCCGGTCGCTGAACTGGTTGCATCGGCGCATGTGCAACGACTACGAGCAGCATGTCAGCCATGCCGAGTATTCCAAGGCTATACGGGCGTTGGAGCTGTCGGGTTCTGACGCTGATGCGTCGGCCCTGATTGCCGCTGACGATATTCGTATTGGCGATAGCGGGCCGGTACTGCGCGCGGCCGGCAACGGCGTTGAACTAATCGCGATGCGCTTCGGCTTTCCACCGCCCCGGCCAAAGGCCGGACCGATCTTCAACTTCAAATCGGATGGTCGCAACTTTGCGGACTCGCGCCGCTGCGTGATCGTGCTGTCGGGCTTTTTCGAGTTCACTGGCACCAAATACCCCAAGACCAAGCATCGCTTTGTGTTGAAGGACTCGCCGGTCATGGGCATTGCCGGGCTGTGGAGCGAGGACAAGGACGGCGCACTAAGCTTCACCATGCTGACAACGGCACCAGGACCGGATATTGCGCCGATCCATGATCGACAAGTCTGTGTGCTGCATCCAAGGGATTGGGCGCATTGGCTGTTTCTCACCCGCCCCGAGGCCGAATTGCTGGCGCCACTGCCAGCTGGGACGCTCGTGGTGGAAACCGTGCGCGAAGGTTCCGACTGAGCTTCGGCAAGCCGCTGGCTTGATCGGTCCCAATCACCGCCGAGACACCAACGCGATAATTTCACCGCGAAATGTCGGCTTGGCTCCGGCGCGCGCGTCCTGGCCCAAATGGACGCGGGAGATGGAAATGAGCCAGATCGATGAAACCCAGATACGATCGATGCTGGAGGCATGGGCGCAGGCGGTGCGCGATATCGACATGGATGGTATCCTCGCCAACCATACCGAAGACATGGTGATGTTCGATGTACCGGTACCGCTGCAAAGTCGTGGCATGGACGCGTACCGCAAGACCTGGGACTTGTTCTTTAAGTATAGCAAGGGCGGTCCGGACTCGTTCAATCTCATCGAGATCGAGATAAGCGCGGGAGACGATGTCGCATTCGCCCATGGCATACTGGGTATCGAGCAGACGCGATTGCGTTTGACGGTCGGCTTGCGCAAGCAGAACGGACAATGGCGTATCGCCCATGAGCACCATTCCTATCCGCAAGAGATCGGATGAGACCCTCGTGACGGGTTGAGCATTCGGCAATACCCCGCTAGCCTCGCCGCCCCGGAAGCGCTAGGGGCGGAGTGCTTTCGGATCTATTCCGGGTATCGGAATATTCCAAGTTCTAGCTTGACATATCCCCTACAGAGGTTTTCAAAGTCAGTCCTTGGAAATTGCCTGTGCGGCAAGAAGATGCCGGCGCGGCGCTCATAGCAGACCAAGACTGCCCACGATCTAGTCCACTCCGCCCTTGCCATAGCGGGCATGGTCTCCATGCCGGCGAACCACTCAGGTGACGCGATGACAAACCCGTTCTATCAGATCCTTGGCAACAATCTCGTCGCCAACATCACGAACTACACTGTCTGGTTCGCGCTGACCTTCTGGGTCTATATCGAGACGCAATCTGTGTTCGCGACGGGAATGATCGCCGGCGTGTACCTGATATTCACGGCGGCATTCGGCTTCTGGTTCGGTAGCATCGTCGACCACAACCCCAAGAAACTGGCGATGCTCGGCTCGAGCGCCACGTCGGTCGTGTTCTACACGCTGTCGCTGGCCATGGTCTGGCTGGAGCCGGAAGGGGCGTTCACCGACCCGTACGGGCCTTATCTGTGGACTTTCGTGTTTCTGATCATGCTCGGCGTTATCGCTGGCAATATCCGATCCATCGCCCTGCCGACGCTGGTGACCATTCTCATTCCCGAGGACCGCCGCGACAAGGCGAACGGTCTGGTTGGCATGGTTGGCGGCATCGGGTTTCTGACCACGTCGGTGATCAGCGGCTTCCTGGTCGCCTGGGGCGGCATGCTGGCGACGCTTATCATGGCTCTGATCCTGACGCTGCTGGTCTTCGCCCACCTGACCTTCGTCCAGATCGACGAGAAGCGTGCCGTGGCCGAGCCCGGCGAACCGGCCGCACCCAAGACCGTCGACATCAAGGGCACGATCCGCGTCATCGCAGCGGTGCCTGGGCTGTTCGCGCTGATCTTCTTTGCCACCTTCAACAATTTCCTCGGCGGCGTCTTCATGGCGCTGCTCGACGCCTATGGCCTGTCGCTGGTCTCGGTGCAGGTCTGGGGCCTGACATTCGGCATATTGTCGACGGCCTTCATTCTGAGCGGCCTGGTCATCGCCAAGACGGGGCTCGGCAAGAACCCGCTGCGCACGCTGTTGCTCGTCAACCTCATCACCTGGTCGGTATGCTGCATTTTCACCATCCAGCCCTCGTTCTGGCTGCTGGCGGGGGGATGTTTCATCTGGATGCTGCTGGGGCCCTATGCCGAGGCCGCCGAGCACACGACCCTGCAAAAGGTTGTGCCGATGGAACGCCAGGGGCGCGTCTTCGGCTTTGCTCAATCGATCGAACAGTCCGCGTCGCCGTTGACGGCCTTCCTGATCGGCCCACTGACGCAGTTCATCGTCATTCCGTTCATGACCGACGGCGCTGGAGCGATGACGATTGGCAGCTGGTTCGGCACCGGTCCAGCTCGCGGCATCGCACTGGTATTCACGATTGCCGGGGTGATTGGCGTACTCGTGACGATCCTGGCGCTCAACTCGCGGCAGTATCGGGACCTCTCGGCCGCCTATGCCAAGGCACCGGACCCGGAGCCTGACGAAGCGGCCGAGACGAGCCCGGCCGCCACCTGAGGTTATTGCGGCTGGTCTGGTCAGGCCGGCTGCAGCTTGGCGTCGCTCGACTGACCGGGCTTGGGGAATGTCAGCGCGACCAGGGCCGCGGCGATACCGATGCCAGCAGAGCTGACATAGAGCCAGTGGTAGTCGCCAAACGTATCGAAGATAAAGCCGCCACCGACCGGGCCGAAGGCCATGCCGATGGCCGAGGTCATGGTGATGCCGCCCAGCACCGTACCCATCACGTGGGCCGGGAAGTAATCGCGCGCCAGCACGGCATAGAGTGGCATGACACCGCCATAGGCGAGGCCCAGCACGGCGGCGAGCATGTAGAACTGGGTCAGTTCGCCAACATAGATGTAGGTGTAAATGCCGGCAGCCTGCAGTAACAGGCCGCCGATAATGACGCGCTTGACGCCTAAGCGATCGGCGAGAACGCCGAAGATCACGCGACCGAACAGGCCGGCGACGCCCTCGACGCTGTAGATGCTGGCGGCCGCGAGCGCCGAGGCGCCGCAGAGCATGGCATAGCTCACCGTGTGGAAGATCGGGCCGGAATGGGCGGCGCAGCAGAGGAAGAACACGGCCGCGAGGACGATGAACTGCGGTTTGCGCATTACGGCGCCAACGGACGATTTTGCCCGTGAGGGCATCTCCACCTGCTGGTCGCTTGGCCCGGCAGCCGCCAAAGCGGCCGGAGCCCGGCGGATGAGGAAGGTGATCGGAATGATGATAAGCGTCGCGCCAGCGGCGATCATCAGCATGGCCGGCCGCCAGCCATACATGCTGATGAGCACGCTGGCGAATGGGGTGACTACCATGGGCGCTACGCCACCGCCGATCGAGACCAGCGATACGGCCAGGCTGCGGTGCTTGTTGAACCAGCCGATTGTTGTGGCCATCAGCGGGGCAAAGAAGGCGCCACCGGCTCCACCCACCAGCCCGCCATAGGCGATCTGGAAGACCAGCAGGTTTGGCGCGCGGCTGGCGATGGCAAGGCCCAGCCCCAGCATCACTGAGGCGATCAGCACCACGGGGCGGGCGCCGATACGATCGCTGAGCGTGCCCCAGAAGAATCCGCCAATGCCCATGACGATGAAGCCGACCGTCATGGCCATCGAAATGCCGGCGCGCGACCAGCCGGTATCGTCAGATATCGGCTGCAGGTAGACCGGCAGCGCGAACATCGAGCCTGCCGCCACGCAGGTGATCACCGCGCCGGTGGCGACGATGACCCAGCCATAGTGTCGTTCCATGTCTCAGCTCTCCTCCTGAGGTTTCAAACTATAGACGATCGGCGTGAGGCTGGGTCGACGTGTGTGCGCGAATTATTTCCGTGGCGCCGTCCTGGAGAATGCGACTCGCGACAGGGGCGCCGATTGGGAGTATTGTGCCGGCAGTGGGTCGCGAGTGCGTGGCCAAGCACTTCGTCCTTGCGACAGACGCAGCCGGCGCCAGTTGATGGCGTGTTTGGGAGGACGACATGCTGCAAACTCGCGTGCATACCGGCGCTGCCGCCGGGCAAATGGCAATCCCCGAAATTCGCAAGATCAGTACGAGCGATGTGTTAGATGCCCTAAGGCATGGCTTAGAGGATTTTTGGGCGCATCCGTCGCACTATGTCTTGGCCGGGTTCATCTACCCGATCGTGATGACCGTGCTGGCATTCTGGGTGTCGGGTGAGAACGTATTGCCGCTGCTCTATCCGCTCGCGACAGGTTTCGCTCTGCTCGGCCCCTTCGTGGCCCTGTTCTTCTACGAGATCAGCCGACGCCAGGAGCTGGGGCTGGACACGTCATGGAGCCATGGTTTCGAGGTCCTGCGATCGCCCGGCCTTCTCGCCATCGCGACGGTGGGCGTGGTTCTGGGCGTTCTGTTCGTGACTTGGCTCATTGCCGCACAGGTTTTGTTCGTGGGCCTGTTTGGCGGCGTTGCGCCAACCTCGTTGCCAGCGTTGTTCACTGAGGTCTTCACCACGTCAAATGGCTGGCTGCTGATCGTCGCCGGCAACCTCATTGGCTTCCTGTTCGCCATCGAGGTTCTCTCTATCTCGGTTGTGTCGTTTCCACTGATGCTTGATCGGCACGTCAGCCCCAGTGTCGCCATCGCAGCCTCGATCAAGGCGACCCTGGCCAATCCCGTGCCGGTGGCGCTATGGGGCCTGATCGTAGCGGTCTTGCTGGCGGCGGGCATAGCAACGTTTTTCGTCGGCCTTGTCATCGTCATGCCGGTGCTTGGGCATGCCACTTGGCATCTCTATCGCAAGCTCATCGTGCCGCAGACGGGTCGGCAGGTGCGCAGCCGCGCGCCCAGTACCAACCCGGCGCGGGCCATGCGCTCGCGCAGGGCCACGTGATTTGTGGGGCTCCGGTACCTCGTGGCCCGGAGCCTCACGTCCCCGCGTTGAGGAACAAGACTCGGGTGAGTTGAGTGTAGTTGGCCTCCAGCGCCATCATCGCCACGAAGACCAGGATCACCACAGGTGGCACCAGGATGGCGTAGCTCAGCGCCAGCCGCTCCCAGCGCATATGCATGAAGATCGAGACGATCAGTCCGGCCTTGAGCGCCATCAGCACCAGGATCAGCCCCCAGCGCAGGAAGCCCTGGAATTGCAGGATATCCACCATGTAGGAGCCGACGCTGAGGACGAACAGCCACACCCAGACCACCAGATAGAGGCGAATAGGATGCTGCTGGCTCTCGTCATGCGTTGCGACCGGTACGGCGTCTGTCACGGTATGATTCATCTGGCTCACCACAGGTAGAACAAGGCGAAAATGAAGACCCACACCAGATCGACGAAGTGCCAATAGAGGCCCATGATCTCGACGATCTCGTAGCGGCCCTTGCGGGAGGTGAAGAAGCCAGGGCGCCCGGTATCGAAGTCGCCGCGCCAGACCTTGCGGGCCACGATCAGCAGGAAGATGACGCCGATGCTGACATGGGTGCCGTGAAAGCCGGTGATCATGAAGAAGATAGCGCCGAACTGCTGGGCGCCCCATGGATTTTCCCACGGGCGCACGCCCTCCGAGATCAACTTGCTCCACTCGAAGGCCTGCATGCCCACGAACATTAGCCCGAACGCTGCGGTCAGCAGCATCAGGATAGCGGTCTTGGCGCGGTCGCGGCGGTAGCCGAAATTGACTGCCATCGCCATGGTGCCACTCGAGGTGATGAGCACAAAAGTCATGATGGCGATGAGCAGGAGCGGCATGTGGTTGCCGGCGATTTCCAGCGAGAAGACCTCGCTGGCATTGGGCCACGGCACTGTCGTCGACATTCGGGCCGTCATGTAAGAGAGCAGGAAGCAGCCGAAGATGAAGGTGTCGCTGAGCAGGAACACCCACATCATCACCTTGCCCCAGGACGCCGTCTTGAACGAGCGTTGGTCGGACGACCAATCGGCAACAATGCCGCTCCAGCCGGACGCCCGTTGCGGAACTGCGGGATCGCTCATGGCAGGCCTCCCTGGGTCAGAATCTGGCTGCACAGGGTGAGGAACTCGGCGGCCGATCCCGAAAGGACCGCCAGCAGTACCGCCCAGACGAACAGCATGAACAGCCAGTAGGTAGCGGCCAGCTCGACGCTGACCCGTATCCGCTCGCGGTGTTCGCCGCGTCGGATCCGCTCGAAGCTACGGGCGAGTGCGAACATGCCGCCGATGACGTGCAGACCATGCGCCGCGGTCATTAGATAAAAGAAGCTGTCCGCCGGGCCGGAATTGACGAAGTTGCCGCTCGCGGCCAGCATGCGCCAGGCGGCGAACTGGCCCGCCAGAAACAATAGCGCGCCGCCGCTGGCGATTAGGACGCCGGTCTGCACCGTTGCGCGGTCACCGCGATTGGCCGCTCTCAGAGACCATTCGAGCGCTAGGCTGGTGCCCAGCAATGTCAGGGTATTGGGCCAGACGATCCAGGGCAGGGGCATCGCTCGCCAATCCGTCCCCTCCGCGCGCAGCAGATAGCCGGTGATCAGCAGCGCGAACAGCGAGCCAACGACCGCCAGGAACACGCCGAGACCTACCTGCGCCGACGAGTGGGGCGGGGCACCGGAATGGACCACGTCGCCGGCCTGATCGCCCTGCAGCCACGGCTTGGCGAACAGGCCCTGCCGCGACAGCCACCAGCCGGCGATAAGCGTCAGGACCGCAATGAAACCCAGGATAGCGCTCATGCCGCGCCCCCCTTGGTGAGGGTGCCAGGCTCGTTCTGGGGGATGAAATCCTCCTTGGCGCCAGGCACGCTGTAGTCATAAGCCCAGCGATAGACCATCGGCAGCGTGTCGCCCCAATTGCCGTGCACCGGCGGGGTCTGCGGGGTCTGCCATTCCAGCGTCGTGGCGCGCCAGGGATTGGGTCCGGATTCCTTGCCGTGGCGCAGGCTCCAGATGAGGTTGAACACGAAGACGATTTGCGCGAAGCCCACGATGAACGCCATGACCGAGATAAAGGCGTTCAGCGTTGCGGCCGAGGGCGGCATGATCAGGATGTCTGAAGACTCGAAGTAACGCCGCGGCGCCCCCATCAGCCCCAGATAATGCATGGGGAAGAAGATGAGATAGGCGCCGAGGAACGTGACCCAGAAGTGGAACTTGGCCATAGCGTCGCCAAGCATCCGGCCGGTGACCTTGGGGTACCAATGGTAGATGGCGCCGAAGATGACCAGGATCGGCGCCACACCCATCACCATGTGAAAGTGCGCCACCACGAACATCGTGTCCGATAGCGGCACGTCGACCACCACATTGCCCAGGAACAGGCCCGACAGCCCACCATTGACAAAGGTGACGATGAAGCCGAGGGCGAACAGCATGGGCGGGTTGAAATGGATGTCGCCGCGCCACAGCGTCAGCACCCAATTGTAGACCTTGATCGCCGTTGGCACCGCGATGATCAACGTCGTCGTGGCAAAGAAGAACCCGAAATAGGGGTTCATGCCGCTCACATACATGTGGTGCGCCCACACGATGAAACTCAGCGCCCCGATGCCGACAATGGCCCACACCATCATGCGATAACCGAAGATGTTGCGCCGGGCATGGGTGCTGATGAGATCGGACACGATGCCGAAGGCGGGCAGGGCGACGATGTAGACTTCGGGGTGACCGAAGAACCAGAACAGATGCTGAAACAGGATCGGGCTGCCACCGCCATAGCTCAGCTGTTCGCCCATCTCGACCAGCGTCGGCATGAAGAAGCTGGTGCCCAGATACTTGTCGAACAACATCATCACCGAGGCCACGAATAGCGCCGGAAAGGCGAGCAGCGCCATGATGGTGGCAACGAAGATACCCCAGATCGTCAGCGGCAACCGCATCAGCGTCATGCCGCGCGTGCGGGCCTGCAGCACCGTCACCGTGTAGTTGAGCCCACCCATGGTGAAGCCGATGATGAAGAGGATCAGCGACACCAGCATCAGCATGATGCCCCATTGCTGCCCGGGCGTATTGGAGAGGATCGCCTGCGGCGGATAGAGCGTCCAGCCGGCGCCCGTCGGACCGCCCGGCACGAAGAAGCTGACCACCAGCAGCAACACGGCAAGCAGGTATAGCCAGTAGCTGAGCATGTTGGCGTAGGGGAAGACCATGTCCCGGGCGCCCACCATCAGCGGAATGAGGTAATTGCCGAAACCGCCCAGGAACAGCGCAGTCAGCAAGTACACCACCATGATCATGCCGTGCATGGTGATGATCTGGTAGTAGCGCTCGGCGTCGATGAATTCGAACACACCAGGAAAACCGAGCTGCAGGCGGATCAGCCAGGAGAGGACCAGCGCCACAGCGCCGATGGCCAGTGCCGTCGCCGAGTATTGCACGGCGATGACCTTGGCATCTTGCGAGAAGACATACTTCGTCCACCAGCTGTGCGGGTGGTAGAGCTCCATATCCTCGATTTCGGCGGGCGGGACGGTGTCGCTCGCGTCATGCGGGATGTCGGCCATGCGCTCCTCCTCAATACTCCTCTTCGTGGCCGTCTTGATGCGGCCTGGTATTCAAGCTCCTCCGCGTGCGCTCAGGACGAAAGGCCGGCAAACGTCACCTGCGACGTCAGCCATTCCTGATATTCCTCGTCGGTGACAACGGTCACGACGCCGCGCATATAGGAATGCCCGACCCCGCATAGTTCCGCGCAAAGGATTTCGTAGGTTCCGGTCTGGGTCGGCGTCACCCAGAAATAGGTGACCGAGCCCGGGATCATGTCCATCTTCGCCCGGAATTCCGGGACATAGAAGTCGTGCAGCACATCGATCGAGCGCAGCAGGAAACGGACCGGGCGATCGACGGGAATGATGAGCTCGCCACCCTCGATCAGCACATCGTCCTGACCATTGGGATCGTCTGGGCTCACGCCCAGGGTGTTCTCGAAGTTCACAAGGCGGTTGTCGGCAGCACCGAGCTTGCCATCGGCGCCCGGCAGCCGGAAGCTCCACAGCCATTGCTGGCCGATTACCTCCACATCCGTCGCTTCTTCGGGGACCTCGACGAACTGGGCCCAGACGAACAGCCCGGGCGTCAGCATCGCGATGACGCCGCCCGCGGTGAGGGCGGTCAGCCACCCCTCAAGCCGCTTGTTCTCCGGTTCATAGGCAGCCTTGCGGCCCGGCTTATGGCGGAATCGGAACAGGCAGTAGGCGACAAACAGCAGCACCGCTGAAAATACCAGGCTGGTGATCCAGAAGGTAAGCACGGTAGTGTCGTCGATATAGCCCCAATTCGATGCCAGCGGCGAGAACCACCACGGGCTGACGAAATGAAACACGATGGATCCAACGACAATCAGGACCAACATGACAGCAACGACCATCGCGCTCTCACCTCCCATCCGGTAGGGGAGCTTGAGGCGCTGGGACCAGCCCGATCAGGTGATGTCCCAGCCGGCCCTTGCGGCCGTCATGCCGTAGTAGGGTCGTTCGCACGGCCACGCTCCTCGCATCACCCCTTTGGTGACTCAGTGCAGGAACAGACTCGACGCAAGACAATGAGCGGCAAGATTTTTCGGCACACTCCGCTCAGGCGGAGGCTGTCATTGACCGGTGAGAAAGTCAACTTCTCGTGTAGAGGCCGTTGTGTCGTCGAGTTGAGGGCGCAGGTTCGCCGTAATGGCAGTACCGACGCGAAGCAAGAGAGTGAATGATGTCATCAAGTGTGCTGTGCACTGCGTCGGCCAAGCTGTAATCTCCCAGCCGTTGCTGGTTTTGGGAGGTACGGCATGGAGCAAGTCACTGGCGGATGCCTTTGCGGCGATGTGCGTGTCGTGGCAACCGGACGCCCATACCGCGTCGGGATTTGTCACTGCCTGGACTGCCGCAAGCATCATGGCGCACTCTTCTACGCCGCAGCCATCTTCCCGCAGGACGCGGTGGAGATAACGGGCGAGACGCATAATTACCAAGGCCGTCACTTCTGCCCCCGCTGCGGCTCGTCGGTCTTTGCCCGCAGCGACGACGAGGTCGAGGTGCATCTGGGCTCGCTCGATGCGCCCGACCAGTTCACGCCGCGTTACGAAGGCTGGACTGTGCGACGAGAGGGCTGGTTGCCGGAATTTCCGGGGATGACGCGCTTCGAGCGGGCGCGCAACGGCTCGGGACGGCACGAAGATTAGCACGCGCCTGGCGGCCTGCCGTTGGGTGACAGAGTCCGGCTGATGGGCTAGCGTCGCTGCATGTGCAGCACCATTCCGAAGGCCTATCTTGTTTGACCCGCGGCTTACCCTGATACGCGACGGCCTTGCAGCCCGGTCCCTGGAGGGGATTATCCCCGCGGATCGCTATCAGGACACTTGGCCCCGCCAGACGGTGGTCGCTTCCACCGCGGTGCGCCGAGAACCCTCGTCGAGCGGCGAACAGCTGGATCAACTGCTGTTTGGTGAGCGCTTCGAGGTGCTGGACGAGGCCGATGGATGGGCCTTCGGTCAGGCCGTGCGCGACGGGTATGTCGGCTATGTTGACGCCGCCGCGTTGGGTGGCTCGCCGACGACGCCGACCCATACGGTTCGCGCGCTCCGCACCTATGCGTTCAGCACGCCCAGCATCAAGGCACCGCCGACCGGGCTTTATTCTATGAACGCCCTGGTCGCCGCCGAGGGGCAGGAAGGGCGCTTTGTGAAGACGGCCGGCGGCTGGTTTGTCGAGGAGCATCTTGCTCCGATCGGGCAGGCTGAACCGGATTATGTGGCGGTTGCCGAGCGGTTCGTCGGCACGCCGTATCAATGGGGCGGGCGCGAGAGTCTGGGGCTCGATTGTTCTGGGTTGGTGCAGCAGGCGCTCTATGCCAGCGGCCGGACCTGTCCGCGCGATAGTGACCAGCAGGCCGCGATGGGAGAACCGGTCGAGACTCTGCGACGCGGCGACCTGGTATTTTGGCGCGGTCACGTGGCGATGATGACCAGCGAGACCGACATCATCCACGCCAATGCCTACTACATGGCCGTAGTCGTCGAGCCGCTTGCGGAGGCCGTCGCGCGCACGATCAGCCGGGGCGGCGGCGAACCCACGGCCTTTCGCCGCATCTGATTGCGCCGTTGACTACGCCGGCATCGGGCGGATGAAGTGGTTCTTTCCAACCTCGCGCGTTTCAGGCTGACCGATCGCGGACTGGCGACGGATCACGTCGATGCGGCTGAGTTCATCGTTGAATCGCGTATCCGTGAAGGGCCGGTCTGGGTCGGGAACCGCCGACAGCAGCAGGCGCGTGTACGGGTGCTGCGGATTGCCGAGCACGCTGTCCGTCTCGCCCCATTCGACGATCTGCCCGGCATACATGACCATGATGTCCTCGGCCACATAGCGGGCGGTGGCGATATCGTGAGTGATGTAGAGCACGGCCAGCTTGAGCTGGCGCTTCATGTCGTTCAGCAGGTTGAGGATGCCCAGGCGCACCGAGACATCGAGCATGGAAGTCGGTTCGTCGGCGATGATGACCTCTGGATTGACTGCCAGGGCGCGCGCAATGCTGATGCGTTGGCGCTGTCCGCCGGACAGTTCATGAGGATATTTCGGGACGATCAAGACAGGGTCGAGGTTTACCCGCGTGAGCAGTTCGCCGATAGCCGCCCGCCGCTCCGCCCCGCTGAGCGCGGGTTGATGCAGTCGCAGCGGCCGCTCCAGGTGATAGCGGATGGTATGGGCTGGATTGAGCGACGAAAACGGGTCCTGAAACACCATCTGGACCGCGCGTCGATAGTCTCTCAAACTGCCCTCGACCGGTGAGCCGCGGAACAGCAGGCGACCCTCGTCGGGTTGGTATTCGCGCATGATCAGGCGGGCGGCCGTGGTTTTGCCTGAGCCGGATTCTCCGACCAGCGCCAGGGTGCGGCCGGGATGGAGGGCAAACGACACCGAGCGCGCCGCATAGACCCGCGCCTCGGCACGACCGAAGAATTTCGAGACATTGTCGAGGGCGATGACGGGTGCGCTCTCGCTCATCGCACGCCCTCCTGCGCGATCTGCTGGCCGGTGAGGCGCGGCATCGAGGCCCAGAGTTTTCGCGTATAGTCGTGCCGTGGCGAGCGGTAGATCTCCTTGGCGGCGTTGACCTCGACCAGTTCGCCCTCAAGCATGATGCCGATGCGGTCGCTGACCTGGACCATCAGCGCCAGGTCGTGGGTGATGAACAGCACCGAGAAACCCAGCGTCTGGCGCAACTTGTGGATACGCTGCAGAATTTCGCGCTGCACCACGACGTCCAGTGCCGTGGTCGGCTCATCCATGATGATGAGCTTGGGACTGAGCGCCAGGCAAATGGCGATGACGATGCGCTGGCGCATGCCGCCCGATAGCTGATGCGGGTAGGCCGACAGGCGGTCGGTCGGAATGTCCACCAGTCCTAGCAGTTCGGCAGCGCGTTCTCTCGCCGCCGATCGCGACATGCCGGTATGGGTGTTGAGCACGTCGTAGAACTGGTCTTCGATGGTCAGCACCGGATTGAGCGAATTCATCGCGCTCTGGAACACCATGGCCACTTCGCGCCAGCGGAAGCTGCGGAGTTCGGCATCGTCGAGCTCAAGCACATCGCGCCCGTCGAGCAGGATTTTGCTGCCTGAACGGATCAGCGCCGGCGGGCGATGCAGGCGGCTGATCGCAAAGGCGATGGTGCTCTTGCCACAGCCCGATTCCCCGGCCAGGCCGAAGAACTCGCCCGGGGCGATATCGAAGCTCACGTTCTTGACCGCGTGGAACGTGGTTCGTGCGCCGACATAGTCGATGGAGAGATTGCTGACCGAGAGAACGTTCACAGCTTGCCCTCCCCAGCGCGGACCAGGCCAACCCAGCGACCGAGCATGCCGCCGGTGCGCAGCCGCGGATTGGCGACCTCGTCGATGGCGAAGTTGATCAGGGCGAGACCGAGGCCCAACAAAGCCAGTGCGAAGCAGGGCGATAGCAGATCCCACCAGGCGCCGACCGACAGCGCCGACGCGTTCTGCGCATTGTAGAGCATGATGCCCCAGGAGACCGTATTGGGGTCGCCCAAGCCGAGGAATTCGAGCGTGGCCTCGGTGATGACGGCAAAGATCACGCTGCCGATGAAATTGATGCCGACAATGGAAATGAGGTTCGGGAAAATCTCGAAAGCCATGATCCGCCAACTTGGCTCGCCCAGCATCTCCGCCGATTTGACATAGTCACGCTGGCGGATTGATAGCGTCTCCGAGCGGGTGACGCGCACGCCCCATGCCCAGGACGTCAGACCCAGGATCACCGCAATGATCAGCGGGCTTGCCTGACCCACGAAGGCCGCGATCACCAGCAGCAGCGGCAGGTTGGGAATGACGAGCACCAGGTTGGTGAAGAAGTTGATGACTTCGTCGATCACGCCGCCCTTGTAGCCGGCAATGATGCCCAGAACCGTACCGATCAGCGTGATCATCAATCCTGCGCCAAAGCCGACTGCGAGCGAGATGCGCGCGCCGTGGATCAGGCGGGTGAAGACGTCATGGCCGAGGCGCGTGGTGCCAAGCCAGTGCTCTGGTGACGGCGGCTGATGCGGACGACCGACCCGTTGAGTGGGACTGTGCTCGCTCAGGAACGGCGCGAAGATGGCGACAAGAATGATGAGGGCCAGGATGATCACGCCCACCAGGGCCTTCTTGTTCTGCAGAAATTGAGAGAAGAGCTGCATCGGTCAGGCCTTCTTCAGGCGCGGATCGAGCAGCACATAGCTCAGATCGACGACAAAGTTGGACACGAGCATGGCCGCGGTCATGATCAGCAACTGCCCCTGGATGACCGGGTAGTCGCGGGCGAGGATGGCCTGGTAAAGCGTATTGCCGAGGCCCGGATAGTTGAACACGACCTCGGTCACTAGCGAGCCACCCAGTATCGTGCCGATGGAAATGGCCAGGCTCGACACCGTGGGCAGCAGGGCATTGCGGGCTGCGTACCAGAGCATGACGCGGTTTTCGCTGAGCCCCTTGGCGCGGCCCATGACGATATAGTCTTCGCCCAGCAGGTTGATCATGTTGTTGCGCATGGTCACCGCGAAGCCGCCGGTGAGCACGATGACCATGGTGAACATGGGGAGCGCGCCATGATGAAGCACGCTCGAAATGTAGCCCCAGCTAAAGGCCGGATCGAGCATGGGATCGGCGGCGTAGCCGTTGGGAAACCAGCCCAGGCTGTAGCCGAAGACGAACAGCATGGTCAGCGAGATGACCACGGCCGGAACCGAACTGGAAAAGATCGCGAGCAGCGATACCACTGCATCGAAGACGGTGCCGCGGCGCCAGGCCGCCATCACGCCGACCAGCGTGCCCAGGGTGAAACTGACTATCGTGGCGCTGCCGACGAGGCCGATGGTCCAGATCAGCGCCCGCGCCAGCAATTCAGTGACCGGCAGCGGGAAATACTTGACCGAGCGCCCGAGATCGCCGGTGAAAACGCTCTGCATGTAGGTGAGATATTGCTGGCCCATCGGTGCGTCGACGAAGCCAAAAGTCAGCTTGAGGGCGTTGAGATTTTCCATCGTCAGGTTGGAGCCTGCGCCGGAAAACATGATCTGGATCGGATCGCCCGGCATGAGCCGTGGCAGGAAGAAATTGATGGTCGCCGCAGCGACGAATGCCGCCAGGTAAAACACCAGTCGCCGGAGCAGAAAGGCCATTGGATACGTGTTCCTCCGAGGTCGGCATCCGGTTGCCGAGGGGTGAGGGCGCGCCGGGGCGCGTCCTCACGTGAGTTCAGTCGGGCCTATTGGGCAACCGGTTCCAGCGCCAGCAACTGGATCAGGCGACCCGGATTGGCATTGGAAACCACCGGCGAGGTGATGGGGTTGTCGGCATTGGCCCAGCCAGTAAAGCGCTTCGTGCTGTACTGATAGAACGAGGGGCTATTGTAGACCGGGATCACCGGCATGGCCTCCGCCACCTTGAGCTGGATTGCATCCATGATCGACTTCTGTTCGGCCGGGTCCTTCACCTGAGTGTATTTGTTGAGCATCTCAACCACTTCAGGATCGGTCCAGCGCTGTGCCGAGGTCCGGCTCTTGCCGAAATCCGCCGGATTGAACGAGCGAATGTAAGGGAAGTAGGGGTTAGCCGCCGATCCGATCGCGTTAAGCGACATCGAGTACTTGGCGTCGATCAGGTCGGATGCCCACACCGATTCCTCCGGCGTGCTCATCTTGACGTTGAGTCCGGCTTCCTTGAGGGTTTCCATGGCGATCTGCACCGCATCGATCCAGTCGGTCCAGCCGTTGGGGATCTCGATGTCGATGGCGATCGGTGTCCCGTCCGGATTATCGCGGAAGCCATCGCCGTCCGCATCGACATAGCCCGAGCTATCGAGCAGGGCAGTGCCGGCTTCGAGGTCGAACTTGCCGTATTGGCCGAACTGGGTTGCCACTTCCGGGTTACCGAAGGCCTTGTAGAACTCGCCCAGCATAGACGGGTCCTCGTTGATGACAGGGTAGCCATAGCCGGCAATGTCGATGATGGACTGTCGGTCGATCAGCATGCTGACCGCACGGCGGAAGTTCACGTCGGTGAAGGCCTTCTTGTTGTTCTCATCGGGCGCTTCGAAATTCAGCGTGAACGCAACGAGGCTCGAGGGCAGGAACCAGTACTTGTTGTGTTCGGGATCCTTGGCCACGAAAGTATTGTCGATATCGGGGACGAAGCTGGTCGCCCAGTCCAACGTCCCATCGGCCAGCGCTGCCAGAACCTGTGGGTTATCGGCAAGCTGCGGCAGGCGGATGCAATCGACCTTGAGGCTATCCGCGTCCCAATAGTTGGGGTTGCGGCATTGCTCGTAGACCTGTGGCGTAAAGCGGGTGATCTCGGTCAGCGGCCCCGAGCCGACGGGGGTTTCGTTGGCGAACGCCACCGGATCGGCAATGTCCTTCCAGACATGCTCGGGCACGATCGGCATGGCAACGATAGTGGTCGCGATCAAGGAGTTGGGCGTGATGAGGTTGAAGCGGACGGTCCTGTCGTCGACCTTTTCCACCGACTCCATCAGGGCCGACACCGAGTTGAAATCGAGGGCAGGGAACTTCTTGAGGAAGTCGTAGGTGAACACCACGTCGTCGACGGTGATGGGCTCGCCATCAGACCATTTGAGCCCGTCGCGGAGCGTGAAACTGATCGACTTGAGGTCGTCCGCCAGCTCGAAGCTCTCGGCTAGGCGGTATTCCCACTTGTTGCCCGCCAAGCGGTTGAAGATCGCCAGCGGCTCGTAGATGAAGTCCTTGGTCGTGGCGCGGGCAGAGGTCTGGTTGAACGGATTGAAGTTGCGAACCCAGGTCGTGGTCTGCTCGGAGCTGACGGTCAGTACCGCCTGGGCGCTGGCCGGCGCGGTGGCCATTGCCAGAGCCATGGCGGAAGCCGCCAGGATCACATTATTCTTCAGCACTACTTTTCTCCTCTGCATCTGAGCATCGCTCAGGCGATGCCATTCTCCTTGAAGATCTGCTCGACTTCGGCGTGTAGGGCGGCAACATCGCTGCGCGTGGCACCGCGTTTGGCTTGGGCGCGGGCAATCCGCGCGAGACTTTGCTCGCTGAGCGGACGCGCTGCTCCTGCCGCAGCCTGGCTGGCTGCCAGATCGCCCTGGCTATGGAGCGCAATATCGTAGCCCGCGTCGAGCGCCGCGGTAACGCGCTCGGCCCAACTGCCCTTGAGCGCGTCCATGGTGAGACAATCGGTGATGATCACGCCATCATAACCGATGTTACGGCGGATGAGATCGCAGACGACAGGGGAAACCGACGCGGCGCGCTCGGGGTCGATCCGTGTGAAGACGAGATGGGCCACCATGGCCCATGGCGCGTCCCTAAGGGCGACGAATGGACGGAAGTCGGTGTCGCGCAAGTCCTCAGGCGCAGCATCGACAACGGGAAGGTCGAAATGCGGATCGACGGTGACCCGCCCATAGCCCGGAATGTGTTTGATGACCGGCAGTTCTCCAGCTTCCAGCATGGCCGCGACGACTTCCCGTGCCATGGTGATGACCAGGTCCGGGTCATCACCGAAGGACCGTTGGCCGATCACGTCATGCGTGCCCTTGCGGGCAAGGTCGAGGACCGGCGTCGTGCCGCTGTCGATGGTCAGTTCGGCCATCAACGTCGCCATCGCCTGGCTCGATAGCCGCATGGCGCGCTTGCCCAGCTCCAGGTCTTTGCGCGCCAGCGCGCCGAATTCGCCCAGGCTGCGAAAGCTCGGCCAATTGCCATTGTTGAGACGCTGGACTCGTCCGCCTTCCTGATCAATGAAGACGGGCGCATCGGGGCGGCCCACGGCCTCACGGAACTGGGCGCAGAGGTGTCGCACCTGCTCGCTATTGTCCAGATTGCGCCGGAACAGGAACAGCCCGAACGGATTGGCCTCGCGGAAGAAGGCAATCTCGTCGGCCGAGAGCTCCAAGCCCGGCATACCGACGAATAGCGCAAGTGGCGTTGACGACGGCATTACTGGCCCGCCTGAGAACTGGGTGGGACGCGCAGCAGCCCCTGATAGATGTCTTCCTTGTCCGCCTGGATAGGCATGGCCCCTGCTGCCTTGACGTAAAATTCCACCGGGCCGGCCGAACCGATGATCGCATAGGCGTAGCCCTGCGCCTTCATCGCGGTCAGCGTGCGATAGAACAGTGCCAGGCCGATCTTGCGGCCACGCTGGTCTTCGGCGACCCCAGTCGGTCCGAAAAAGCCCCGCGCCGTGGCGTCGTAGCAGGCGAAGCCGACGAGCTGGCCGTCCACGACAGCAACGAGGCAGCCGGGCGGCTGGTGCGACATCGCGACCGTCACCTCGCTGACCCAATACTCGCTGAAATTCTTCCGCACCCACGCCTGGATGATGTGCAGTTCTGGCGGGAGAGCAACGCGAATCGTTGCCTCGACAGTCTCGACCTGCGCCGCCAGCGCGGCCATCCGCTGAGAGTAGAGGTTTACCAGGCAATCCATAGACTCAACGATACGCGAGCCAATGCGAAGGGTCCACGCACTTTCGACCATATCCAGCGCTCGCAAAGACCCCTTCCTATTGAGTGATCACGATTTTGCTGAACGATCACTTTTGGCGCCTGGATGCGCGACGCTTCATCGCAACCTTCGCTGCAAGTTCCGGCGGGGCAAATTTTGGGCGATCTGCACATCACGACGATATGCGTATTTTTCCTGATTAACACACTTGAGTTAAGTTATTCGGCCTCTCATAGTTCGTCGTGAAGCTGTCACATGGCCGAGCCGGATAGGGTGGGTCCTGGGCAGTCTAGGAGAGGAAATTTCATGACTCGTCTTACTCGACGCACCTTTATTGCATCCGTTCCGCCACTGCTGGCGGCGACGCAGATTCCCGCTTGGGCTGCGCCCGCATCGGACCTGGATTTGATCGCCGCACAGAAGGGCGAGCCGGCTATCGTCAAACTCTATCGTCAGTTGGAGCGCCTGACTTCGACCGTGACGCTGATGACGACGGGCGCGCATCCGGACGACGAGCCCAGCGGCATGCTGGCGGCCCTGCGCCATGTCTACGGCATTTGTCCCGTGCTCTATTGCATCACGCGCGGTGAAGGCGGCCAGAACGCCATCGGGCCGGAACGCGGTTCGGTGCTGGGCGTGCTGCGTACCCGCGAAATCACTGAGGCGTCGCGCTCCCTCGATGCATCGCTGGCCTTTGGTAGCCAGGGCCACCACGACAACATGCACGACTTCGGTTTCTCCAAGGACCCCAACCAGACGATCGACCGCTGGGGCCGTGACCGCGTGATCGAGCGCATGACCTGGGCCGTACGTCAGTACCGGCCTGACGTGATCATGAACTGCTTCCTCGACGTGGGCGGGCAGCATGGTCACCATCGTGCCGCGAACGTGGCGACCTTCATCGTTGCCGGCATTTCCGGCAATGCCGAAGAATTCCCGGACCAGATCGCTGGCGGACTGAAGACCTGGACCGTGCCCAAGATCTACCAGCCGGCATGGGGTGGTGGTGGCGGCGTCTATGACGACGAAACTCCGCCCCCGCCGACGACGCTGGTGGTGCGTGCACCCGAGCGCGATCCGATTTCCGGCGCGACCTTCCCACAGATGGGCGAATGGTCCCGTTCCTGCCACCTGACGCAGGGCATGGGCCGCTGGCAGCCCGATCCGCAGACGGAATGGCCGATCAACCTGTCCTGGGCCGCCAATGGCGAAGCCGGCAAGGCCGAAGACGACATCCGCGATGGTCTCATTGCCACGGTCGGCCACATTGCCGAACTCGACGGCATGCCTGCGGCTGCGGCCGATGCGCTGCGCAATGCGCAGGGGCTGATCGATGAAGCCCTCGCCGACTATGGCGATCCGGTCGAAGTGTTGAGCCGACTGGTCGAAATCGGCAAGGCTGTTTCGGAAGCCCGCTCGACCCTGCCGGCTGAGCTGGAAGACCAGGTGGCTCACCGCCTCGATCGCAAGATCAAGGAAGTAGACCTGGCGCTGGCGACTGCGGCTGGTATGCGCGTGCGTGCCTTTACCGATGGTGCTGATCTGCGTCCTGGCGAAGACATCATCGTCAAGGCGCTGGTCGATGCGCCCGATAGCATTACCGTGGACTCTGTCGAGGTGATCGCCCGCGCTGGCATCACCGGCGAAACGGCCGAAGATGGCGTCAAGGTAAGCGTGGCCGATGATGCAGCGCTGACCAACCCGCTGACCGAGCAGTTCGACCCGCTCGGCGGCAATGGCGATGCCTTTGTGCGTCTGACGGCGACGATTGCGGGCCACAAGGCCGTGCTCGACGTGGACCTCGAGGACGCACTGCGCGTGTTGCCGGAAGCCTCGCTCGAACTGAAGCCGGATGCGGTGGTGTTCAATACTGAGAGCGAAATCTCGCCGGTGGCGTTTACCGCCGTGGTTTCGGGCGGCACGACGGCTGACCTCGACTTCAACCTGCCCGAAGGCTGGTTGATGGCCGCCAAGGGCGAAACGGGCGCCGAAGCAGGCGAGTTCGACCTGACGCCGCCGGCTGAGCTCGGCACGGAACGCATCACCATTGCGCCCAAGCTTCTCGGCAAAGAGGCCTACGCCATCAACGTCTTCACTTATCCCCATATCGGGCGATCAGTGGTGCCGACTGAGGTGGCGGTACCGGTGCAGTCGGTCGGTGCGATCATTCCGGAAGGCAAGATCGGCTATATCGGTGGTGGCAACGACAACGTCGCCACATGGCTCAAGCGCCTGGGTGTTGCGCTCACCGAGCTGACGCCGGGCGATATGGAAGCGGGTGCCTATCGCGATCTCGATACCCTGGTCGTAGGCATCTTCTCCTTCGGTCGCCGGCCTGATCTCGTGGCCGCGCTGCCGGGCGTGCATGAATGGGTCAAGAAGGGCGGCCATCTCGTGACGCTCTACCACCGTCCGTCGGACGGCTGGGACCCGGAGACCGTGCCGCTGGCCTTCCTCAAGATCGGCTCGCCTTCGATCCGCTATCGCGTGACTGATGCCAAATCGGCGGTGAACGTGCTCGCGCCCGACCACCCGCTACTCAACTACCCCAACACCATTTCTGAGGATGATTGGGCAAATTGGGACAAGGAGCGTGGGCTCTACTTCGCGTCCGAATGGGACGAGGCCTATGTGCCCCTGCTGGCCATGAGCGATGCCGGGGAAGAGCCGCTGACCGGTTCGCTGCTCTCGGCGCAAATCGGCGAGGGCCGGCACACCCACACTAGCCTCGTGCTGCATCATCAGCTCGACAAGCTGACGCCTGGTGCCTTCCGCATCATGGCTAACCTGATCCAGCCCGCGAAACGCTAGGCCCGAGACCATCCGGCTCGCGCGACCTCCCAGCGCGAGCCGTCACCGCCCCTCGTTGCGGTGGCTACGCCCCCGGCCATTCCCAGGCCGGGGGTTTTGCTTTTTTGGGGTACGCAGATTTCCAATGTGTCGTCACCACAGGGCTTGTCCCGGTGGTCCACGCGGGGGCGCGAAGGACTGCCGGGACAGGCCCCGCGCAATGGCGATGGTCGCTAGCGCTTCGGTCGGTCGAGACGGGTGGTGAGGAGAAGGGCGCCGATGATGATAGCGGTGCCGATGATCGTCGTCGGAGCGGGTATTTCGCCAAAGGCCAGGAAACCGGCGAGGCTGGCGAGAACGATGGAAAGATAGCCAATCGGCGCGAGGAGATTGGCCGGGGTCGATTGATACGCTCTGAGGAAGCAGTATTGGCCAATCTGGGCGAGAACGCCGATGGCGAGGAGCAGGGGCCAGTCGGAAGCCGCGACCGGCTGCCAGGAGAAGGCGGCGGGAAGGGCCGTGAAGATGGTGAGGCCGACTGTGTAAAAGACCATCAGGACGGTGGTGTTTTCTTTTGCCAGGGCGCGGGTCTGGACCGTGGCGAGCGAGCCGAAGAGAACCGAGCCGAGGGCGGCGAGGATGCCCATGTTCCACGAAATCTCGCCGGGTGCGACCATGACGAGGACGCCGAGAAAACCGACGGCGGCGCCGATCCAGCGCCAGGGGCCGGAGCGTTCACCGAGGAGAATGGTGGCAAGCGCCAGGACGACCAGCGGGCGCATGAAGCCGATAGCATTGGCGAGGGCCAAAGGCAGGGCGGTGAGCGCAGCGAAATTGGTGTTGAGGGCCAGGGTGTTGCAGAGCACTCGGAAGGTGTGGCCGCCCCATTGCTTGGTTTCCCGCAGCGCCCGGCGGTGGCGCCAGGCGAGGGGGAGGACGCTGACGAGGCCGATCAGCGAGCGGATGAAGACCATCTGCACGGCGGGATAACTGGCTCCGCCGAGCTTGACCAACACCGTCATCAGGGTGACGAGCACCATATCGCCCGCGAGCCAGGCGTACCCGGCTCGCGATGAGGTGGCCGGCATTTCAGGCCGATTGCAGCAGGTTGGCCATCAGGCGGAAGGCGCCGGGGGCCAGCTTGTCGAGCTGATGGTGCAGTACGAGACTGGTATGCGTATGTCGGCCCTTGCCGATACGGCCCGACAATAGCGAGCCGTTGAGCGGCGCTTCGCCTGCATCGCTCATCGCGAGCAGGGGCTCGTAGGCCTGATCCCACGCCGATGCAAAGTAGAGCCCCCGTTCCTTGTCCCAGGCCGCGAAGTCGTCCGCCGTGATCCGGTTCGGGCCGGCAAACAGCGGGTGGTCGGGCCGGAGGAAAGTCACGGGAGCCCCGGGATTGGTGACACGCCAGCGCAGCGACGGGCTGCCAATGGTGATCGGGCGGGGCGGGGTACTCGTTGGCGTCCAGCCATCGCCGGGGCGGTGATAGAGCGTCACCAGATGGCCGCCAGTCTCGACCCAGGCGTGCAGCTTGCGCGTCGCGGCCGCCAGGTCGGGACGGGTGCCGAAGGCAAAAATGCCGACCACGATCGTATCGAAGCCCGACAGGTCGCCCGAAAGTGCCGCCGCGTCCAGCTCGGTAACCTTGGCACCCATGCGCTCGAGCCACAGCCCGACTCTATCCGAGCCGCCGCCGATATAACCGACACGGGCGTCGGGAACGACGAGATCGAGTGCCAGAAGGCTAAGAGCGAGCGGACGAATGAACCGCGTGCGGCCGATATGGCGGTAGGCGATCGGGTCGGCAGCATAGGCGTTCGCGCCATCGACCTGTACGGGCAGGGTGTATTTGCCAGGAAGCAGCCCGGCATTTGGAGTGAGTGTCAGGGCGCCATCCGTCTGCTCGATCGCCAGGCCCGCGGCTGGGCCGACCGCGATCCGGCCTAGGTCAATATCGGCTTTTACCGTAACGGTCCGGCTACCGGTTGCGGACAGTGGCAGGATGATAGCGTCGGGGCTGATCGTGACCTGATAGGGCGGCGCCAGTTGCAGGTCTTCCTCGGTGTCGAGAAGGAACCGAATCGTTTCATCGTCAATAGTGGCTTCGACAAGTAACGACAGATCGCCATTTCCGCCGAGGCTCTGCCAATCATCGCGGTAAGCGTTTCTGATCGGCGCGCCGACACGGGTGGTGAGCGGAATCGTGGTGCGATCCTCAGTCAGCCGGAGGGTGTCGGCGGCGTCGAGAATCTCGGCATTGATTATCGGAGTGATGCTCAGGTTGTCCGCCGGGCCACGCTCGGCTTCGACGATCAGGTCGATCGTGCCACCGGGGGCAACAGTGGCCGCAGAGATGGATGCCAGAACCTCAATGCCCCCGGCCTGGGCGATGGCAACGTCGATTTCGGCCAGTTTGCGAGTCAGACGGTGCCCGTGCAGATCGCGCGCGTCCGCGCCCATTTCGTGCGCGGCGGCGCGAATAGAGCGCCGCGCTCCGCTCAACGCCCTACGGATGGCATCGCTATCGGGGAAAGCCGCCAGAGCCTCGGCAATCGCGACATCGGCCGCAGCGAGGTGTGCCGATGGACCGAGGTCGGCGAGGCCAGCGGGCAGGCCGTCGCCGATGCTGGCTTCGTCAGAGCCTCCGACATGATGCAATGCCCAACGGCTCTGCGCAGGGTCACGCCAATGGCCCATATTCTGGCTGGCGTGGAAGGTACGGGAAGTCTCCCCCAGTCGATCATAGGACATGCCAGTGGCGATATCGAAACCCGCCGCCTCGACATAGGTGGTCGCGGGCGGTGGCGGAACTTCGTCGTCATAGGTGTCGCCGCCGCCGGACCAGGCCGGCAGATAGAATTTGGCGACGCGCCACGGTGCTAAGCCATCGGTGACGTAAAGGGGATCCGCGGCCAGGTTCAGGGCCCGCTCGGCTGCCTGTGTCATGGCACGGTGGTGACCATGCTGACCGGGCACATCGAGGAAGGTCGGAATGACGATATCGGGCCGGAACTGCCGGTAGGCGCGAACAAGGCGGTCAATCGTCCGCGCCTCGTCCCAACGCGCCAGCGTGTCGGGGCCGGACTTGGAGAAGCCGAAATCATGCACCGAATCATCCGGACCATAGCCGAGCCAGGCGATATCGGCGTCGAGCGTACGCGCCGCTTCCTCCATCTCGCGCGAGCGCAACACGCCCAGCGCACCGCCGCGTTCTGGCCCCAGAGTGTTCTGCCCGCCTTCGCCGCGCGTTGAGCATGCGACGACGACCCTCATGCCCATCTGATGGCGCATAACGGCCAGCATGCCGCTTTGTTCGTCGTCGGGATGCGCCCCCGCATTCATTACCGTGACGGTGGAGCGCAGTCGGCTCAAGGCACGATAGAGGCTAACGAGTCGGGGCTGGGCTGCGCGGCGGCGCAGGCGTTCGCGATCGGTAAGCATGGCAAGGTCCAGCAGTTTGAACGCGTCAGGCGACGGGGTCGGAGACGCTGAGATGGGGAGAAACGGTATCGAGCAGCGGCAGGGCAGCGGCGCCGAGAGCGGCAGTCAATTGCCCGGTCTGCCCGCGGATGACGCGCGGCAGCGGGCGCTTGTCGCGCGTCGCCACCGAAACCGGCAGCGGATCGAGCGCCGCGATAACCGCCTCGAGGACCGAGTCGGGAAGGCCACCGCCGAAGATCACCGTCTCTGGATCGAAGATGTTTTCGAGCATGGCGACGGTGGGTGCGAGATAGTCGGCAGCCATGATGATCCAGTCGCGCAAGGTAGGATCGGCCGCGTCGTGCAGCTTCTTAATGTCCTCCACAGTCGCGACGTACGTGCCGGCCAGGGCCAGCCGTTCGCGCAGGGCGAAAACGGAGACGAAGCGTTCCAATGCGCCGGCCGGTCCGTGGCTGACCCTACCAGCGCGCGGCACGAGGCCGACATGGCCGATTTCGCCGGCATTGCCGAAGGCGCCGCGCATCGGTCGCCCATCCTGGATGACGCCAAGGCCGAGGCCGACGCCAAAATAGAGGTAGCAGAAACTGCCGAGCTGCCGTCCGGCGCCATAAAGGCGTTCGCCCACCACCGCGGCGGTGGCGTCGTTCTCGACCACCACATGCTGCCCGGTGGCCTTAGCGAACAAGGCGGCGGCATCGACGCCGGTCCAGCCGGGCAGGGTGGCCGGACCCACCGAACTCATGCCCTCGATCTCGAACGGACCAGGCATCACCACGCCGATCCCCAAGAGCTTGGTGCGATCCGCGCCGAGCGAAGCCTCCAGCTTGCGGACTTCGGCGGCAACCTTGCCGGGTACCGAGTCAGGCCCGGTTTCGCCGAGCGGCTGGATTGACTGGGCCCGTACGCCGCCTGAAAGGTCGAGCAGGGCCGTGACCATGTGATCGGCGGCAATTTCGACGCCGGCGGTCAACGGGCCATTCGGGTTGACGGCGAACTGGATCGGCGGCTGGCCGCGCCCAGAGCGCAAGCGCCCCAGCTCGATGAGCAGTCCCTCTTCAAGCAGCTCATCGACGATGTTGGCCACAGCCTGGGGCGTCAGCTGGGCGCGGCGTGCGATCTCGGTGCGCCCCAGATGCTCGTGCATGCGGATGACTTCCAGCACCACGCGACGATTGTGGGCACGGTTGCGCTCGGGGTTGGACCCGATGGTAACACGCTGGCGAAGGTCCTTGTTGGTACGACCGTTCAATCCTGATCTCCCCTTTGCGCCAAAACTAGCCGGTGAACAAAATAACTCAAGTAGATTATTTTATTGACAACGATCCGTCACATGTTCGACGTTAGCACCCAGTGAGGCGCCTTTTCGCCTTCACCACAAGGAGAGGAGCTGTCGGGGATCGACGCTCCAACGGAGGACTACGAATGATGCGCAAGGCAATTTTCGCCGGGCTTGCAGCCGGCGTCAGCGTGATGGCTGTCAACGCCGCCCAGGCAGTCGAGATCGAATACTGGCAGTATGTTTTTGATAGCCGTGTCCAGGCAATGGACCAGCTGATCGCCAAGTTCCAGGAAGCCAATCCGGACATTACGGTCAAGCACACGACTTTCCCCTATGCGGACTATCAGACCCGCGTCGTCGCCGCGAAAGTGGCTGGGCAGGGTCCCGATGTCGTGCAGCTGTTCTACGGCTGGACCGACCAGTTTGTGAATGGCGGGCTGATCAAGCCGCTCGATCCGGCTGTGTTCCCGCATGCGGAAATCGAGTCCGACTTCTTCCCCATCGTCTCGGCGATGAAGCGCGGCGAAGACTATTATGGCCTGCCGACCGCCGTGCGTTCGCTGGCTCTGTTCTACAACAAGGCCCTGTTCGACGAAGCCGGCCTGCAGCCGCCGACCAACCTCGAGGAATTCCTCGCGGCCGCTGAAGCCACCACCAAGCGTGACGGCGCCGGCAACATCACCACCGCCGGCATCACCATGGACATGGCGGGCCAGGACCATCACTGGTGGCGCGAAGTTCTGATCCGTCAGAATGGCGGCGAGCCCTACGATGCCGAAGGCAATGTGGCCTATGACAGCGAAGCCGGTGCGGCCGCGCTGAAGTTTTATACCGACCTGCAGACCGAGAAGAACGTCGGCCTCGTCGGCTTCATGGACGAAGGCCAGGCGGCCTTCCGTGCCGGCATGGCGGCAATGACCATCGACGGCACCTTCCGTCTCGGCGCCTTCGAAGCCAACCCCTTCGAGTGGGGCGTGGTTGAACTGCCGGCCGATGCCAATGGCCTGCGCTCGAACTATTCGAGCTATTTCGCCAATGCCATCGGCGCAACTGCCGAGGGTGAAGAACTCGTCGCAGCCCAGAAGTTCCTCCAGTACATCTCCTCGCCCGAAGCGATGCAGATCTGGCTGGACGTTGTGGGTGAACTCCCCGCCCGCCGCGACGTGGCTCTGACCGAGACCAACCTGGCCGACCCGATCCTTGGGCCGTTTCTCAAGGGCCTTGAATACGCCCACACGACCAAGTTCTACGACGAGGCCGCCCAGCGCCAGACCGCGATCGACATGGTCAATCGCGTGTTGCTGGAAAACCAGCCGATCGAAGACTCGCTGAAGCAGGCCGCTGAAGCCGAGCAGGCGATTATCGACCAGGGTCGCCAGTAACATCTGGTTGGACTGAAATGCGGCCGGCAGCGAACCCTCGCTGCCGGCCGTCTTGAACGCGGGGGTGAGCCATGGCGTCGGTGAACGCAATTCCACAATCGGGCCGGGTCCGCCTCTGGAACCGCCTGAATATCGGCACGAAGCGTGTCATCTGGGCCTGGGCCTTTCTCGCCCTGCCAATCATTTTCTATGCAGCCATCCGCTTCTATCCGACCTTCCAGGCATTCTGGTTGTCGCTGACCAATTGGGATCTGCTGCGACCGGCCCAGTTCATCGGTTTTGCGAACTATCAGAAGATGTTCGCCGATCCCACGTTCTGGAAGGTCTTCAACAACACCTTCCTCTATCTCATCATCGGCACGCCGCTCAGCCTGGCGATCTCCTTCGTCATCGCCTACTATCTCGATCGCGTTAAGCTGATGCACGGCTTCATCCGTGCGCTGTATTTCCTGCCGTTCCTGACCACGGCCGCCGCCATGGGCTGGGTCTGGCGCTGGTTCTATCAGCCCGTTCCGATCGGCGTCATCAACGGCTTTCTCGGCACGATAGGCATCGCCCAGCAGCCCTTCCTGCGCTCGGTCGATCAGGCACTGTTTTCCATCCTGATCCCGGCGATCTGGGCGGGTCTGGGCTTCCAGATCATCATCTTCATGGCCGGCCTGCGCGCTATTCCGAACACGTTCTACGAAGCCGCCCGCATCGACGGGCTGGGTGAGTGGGCCATCCTGCGCAAGATCACCATTCCGCTGCTCAAGCCCACAACCGTCTTCCTGGTCGTGTTCTCATCTATCGGCTTCCTCCGCATTTTCGATCAGGTCTACAACATGACCTCGAACGATCCCGGCGGGCCGCTCAATTCGACCAAGCCCCTCGTGCTCATGATCTATCAGACTGCGTTCTCGTCCTACCAGATGGGCTACGCCGCCGCGCAGACCGTGGTGCTCTTCACCATCCTGCTCATTGTGTCCCTGCTGCAGCTCTATGTGTTGAGGGAAAAGAAATGACTTCGACCACCGAGCTGGCGGCCAATCGCCGCGATATCCGCCCCGGCCGCATCATCACCTGGACCCTGCTGCTGATCGGCGGGCTGATCATGATCACGCCGCTGCTCTACATGTTTTCGACCTCGCTCAAGACCTCCGGGCAGGTCTATGACCTGCGCCTGATCCCGGCTGCGCCGACCTTCGACAACTACATCAAGGTTCTGGGCGATGGCCGCTTCATGCAGTGGTTCTTCAACTCGACCTTCATCGCGCTGACGGTGACGCTCTCCAACGTATTCTTCGACAGCCTCGTAGGTTACACGCTGGCCAAGTTCGAGTTCCGCGGCCGCTATTTCATCTTCCTTGCCATTCTCTCGACCCTGATGATCCCCACCGAAATGCTGGTCATCCCGTGGTATCTGATGTCGAGCCAGCTCGGCTGGATCAATTCCTACTGGGGCATCATGTTCCCCGGCATGATGACGGCCTTCGGCACTTTCCTGATGAAGCAGTTCTTCGAAGGCGTCCCGAACGACTTTCTGGAAGCCGCACGCGTCGATGGACTCAACGAGTTCACGATCTGGTGGAAGATCGCCATGCCCATGGTCGTGCCGGCCATCTCGGCCCTCGCCATCTTCACCTTCCTGGGGAATTGGACAGCCTTCTTCTGGCCGCTGATCGTCACGACCTCCAAGGAGCTCTATACGCTGCCCGTCGGCATATCGAGCTTCTCGGCGGAATCTTCCATCCAATGGGAGCTGATCATGACCGGGGCCGCCATCGGCACCATTCCCACGCTTCTCGTTTTCCTGGCCCTGCAGCGCTTCATCGTGCGCGGCGTGATGCTGGCCGGCCTCAAGGGATAGTCATGACCGATCCTCGCCTTTCCGATAATTCGGTCTTCCCCGACCCGGTCTACAAGCAGACCGTGCTGGCGCCGCTGTTTGACGGCGCCAAGGACCACCACGTCGCCGGTTTCCGCGCCATCGACCGGGCCCACCTCGTCATGCTGGTCGAGACCGGCATTCTGAATGCTGAGCAGGGCAGGGACATTGCTCAGGCCCTCGACAGCATCGACGCCGAAGTCGACCCAACCAAGCTCGTCTATACGGGCGAGGTGGAGGACTTCTTCTTTCTCATCGAGAAGGAATTGAAAAAGCGGGTTGGCCCCGATCTGGGCGGCCGTCTTCACACGGCACGGTCGCGCAACGACATCGACCACACGCTGTTCAAGCTCGGCCTGCGCGAGCGGCTGAACATGCTGATCGGCAAAGCCCTGACGCTGCATCGGACGCTGACCGATGCCGCCGAGCGCGAAAAAGCAACGCTGATCGTCGCTTACACCCATGGCCAGCCGGCCCAGCCGACCACTTTCGGGCATTATCTCGCGGCGATCATCGAGTTCGTCGGCCGCGATATCGAGCGCCTGCTCGAGGCCTATCGCATCGTCGATCTGTCGCCCATGGGCGCGGCCGCGATCACCACCACCGGCTTCCCCACCGACCGGGCCCGGGTCGCCGAACTGCTGGGCTTCGCCGCGCCGCTGCAGAATTCCTACTCCTGCATCGCGGGCGTCGATTACATCACCGCCACCTATAGCGCCATCGAACTGATGTTCCTCCATCTCGGTCGCTCCATCCAGGATTTCCAGGTTTGGACCAGTTTCGAAGTGGGACAGATTTACGTGCCCAATAGCCTGGTGCAGATTTCCTCCATCATGCCGCAGAAGCGCAACCCGGTGCCGATCGAACACCTGCGCCACTTGGCCAGCCAAACCTATGGCCGCGCCCAGGCGATGCTCACGGTGATGCACAATACCCCCTTCACCGATATGAACGACAGCGAAGGCGAAACGCAGTCTATGGGCTACCAGGCTTTCGAGAGCGCCTACCGCGTGCTCGACCTGCTTGCGGCTTTGGTCAGCCAGATTCGCATCGATCCGGCGCGAGTTATGCAGAACATCCGCCGCTCCTGCATTACCATCACCGAACTGGCCGATAGCCTGGTTCGCCGCGAGGGCCTGTCATTCCGCGAGGGGCACGAGATCGCCGCCGCCGTGGCAAAGTCGGTCGTCGCCAAGGGTGGAGACCTCGTCAGCGACGGCTACGGCCCGTTCACCGAGGCCTTTGCTAAGGCGACCGGCCGGGCGTCCACGCTGGATGCGACGACCTTCGCCGAACTGGTGTCGCCCGAATATTTTGTCTCGGTGCGGACCCGTTTCGGCGGTCCGGCGCCCGAACCACTGGCGGCCGCCATTGCCAGCTACCGGCAGGAGGCTTCACGCCTCGCCGAACAATACGAAAACCTGCTGCGCCGCCAGGCTGATGCCGCGCGCATGCTCAAAACCCGCTTCGACGCATTGAAGGATAAAGCCTGATGGCCAAGATCGAACTGCAGGGCCTCGAAAAGGCCTATGGCAATACCCGCGCCGTGCATGGCATCGACCTGACCATCGAGGATGGCGAGTTCGTCGTCTTCGTCGGTCCATCCGGCTGCGGCAAATCCACGACGCTGCGCATGATTGCCGGCCTCGAGGATATTTCGGGCGGCAAGCTGCTGATCGGCGACGAGGTGGTCAACCAGCGCGAACCCAAGCAGCGCAACATCGCCATGGTCTTCCAGAACTACGCCATCTATCCGCATATGACCGTGGGTCAGAATATCGGCTTCGGGCTCTACACCTCCAAGCTCTCCAAGGCCGAAAAGCAAAAGCGCATCGAGGAGACAGGCAAGATCCTCGGTCTCGAAAAGCTGCTCGGCCGCCGTCCGGCAGCCCTGTCGGGTGGCCAGCGCCAGCGCGTCGCCATCGGCCGCGCCATGGTGCGCGACCCCGTGGCGTTCCTCTTCGACGAGCCGCTGTCCAACCTCGATGCCCAGTTGCGCTCGCAGATGCGCATGGAGATCAAGGGCCTGCACCGGCGCCTGGGCACCACGATCGTCTATGTGACGCATGACCAGGTTGAAGCCATGACCATGGCCGACAAAATCGTGGTGATGCGCGACGGCAATATCCTGCAAGTGGGATCGCCCACAGACCTCTACGAAAACCCGGTCGATGTGTTCACGGCGCGCTTCATCGGCAGCCCGTCGATGAACATGCTCGAGGGCAATATTGCTGGCGGCCTGCTTGGTGTTGAGGGCGTCACGGCCTCGGGCCTCAAGCTGCCGGCCCATGAGGGTAGGGTACTGGTCGGACTGCGCCCACATGATCTGAAGGTCGGCGACGCGACTGGCGCGGGCCTGTCGGCTTCGGGGATTGTGGAGGCCGTTGAACCGCTGGGATCCGAGACGCTGGTGCACGCGCAGATCGGCAAGACGCTGGTGACGGCGACCGCGCCGGGCCGCGTCGTGCCCGCCATCGGCAGCACCGTTTCGGTTCATGCCGATACCGGCGCGCTTTATCTGTTTGACGCAGCGAGCGAAAAGGCCCTGGGGCGCGCATGACTTCTTCGCCAAACAGGGCAGGGGCGGTACTGAGCCTCGGACGCATCTATTGCGACATGGTGTTTCGCGGGCTCGACGACATGCCCCAGCTCGGTCGCGAGCTGTTTGCCCGCGATTTTGCCATCACGCCGGGCGGCGGCGCGCTGATCACCGCGGCGCATGTGGCGGCGCTAGGACGGCCCTCGGCGCTGCTGGCCCGGTTCGGCACCGATCTGCTCTCAACCGCCATGGCTGGCCAGATCGACGCCCTGGGCCTCGATCTGCAATTCCTCGATCGCGACGAATTGGCCGGTCCGCAATTGACCGTGGTGATGGTCAACAACAACGACCGCGCCTTCCTCTCGCGCCGTGCCGGGCACGCCAGGCCGGCGAGTTTCGAAGCGGCGATCGCCTGGCCGCAGGCCGCGCATCTGCACATCGCCGAATATGCCACGCTGCACGAAATGACCGACGCCATCGCGGCTGCCAAACGGCACGGGCTCACCGTGTCGCTCGACCCGAGCTGGGACGACGACCTGATCCGCGATCCCGCTTTTTTCGAGCGGGCTGCGGGCGTCGATATCTTCCTGCCCAATGCCGAGGAAGCGCAGGCCCTGACCGGCGAAACCGACCCGGCCGCCGCCATGTCCATTCTGGCGCGGCATTTCCCGCTCGTCGCACTCAAGCTGGGTGGTGACGGCGCCATGGTCAGCGCCGGCGGCGAAACCCTGCGCCGGCCCAGCCCGCGTGTCGACGTTATCGACACGACCGGGGCCGGCGACGCCTTCAATGCCGGGTTCCTCCACACCTGGCTCAACGGCGCCGGCGCCGGAACCGCCCTTGCCGCCGCCATCGAAGCCGGCACCAGCTCGGTCCAGGCCTCCGGCGGTACCGGCAGCCTGCGCGCGGCCAGCTAGGACGATTTGGACATCTGGTTGTGCCGAAACGCCGCCCGGCCCGGAGGCGTCGCGGTTTCACGGTAACGGGCGGCCTTTGACTCGACCTTGTAGACAAATGGGAGGCAAAGGCCGCCCGTCACGAACCGCTCTTTGGGCAGGGTCCGGGTTCAGGCGGCACCATTATTGCAGGTCCGGCTGCCGAGTTTCCCCCCACTGGACGGGCGCCCCCATCCCACGGTCTCCCCACCCGGCTTTGCGTGAAGCCTGTGACTGGCAGGAATGGGGGCATGATGGCACGGGGTTTGGGGGCGGGGATAAGTTTGTGGCCTGCAGGCTCAATCCGATGGCGGCGGCAGAGTATCGGTGCGCGAGCGGCGCAGCCCCGCTTCGGTGAGGTGAGCATAGCGCTCCTCGAAGGCGAGCGCGGCCGCCGTCAGCCGCGTCACCAGGATGGCGAAATCGGCCACGGTCAGCGGCCGCTCCAGATCGAGCCAGACGAAATGCGGAATATCGGGCGCGCGACGGAACAGACGATTGGCGGTGTGGATGATGCGATTGAGGCTGCGCAGCGACAGGTCGCCGACCATGCCGGACGGCTTGGCAACCCGCAGCACATAATTGAGTGCCGCCAGGTCTTTCGAGAAGCGATTATAGGCAGCGATGGCGCGAGGGCCGAGCTTGGGTTTGGCTTGCATGCTGAGGTTCCCCAGTGAAACCGCCAAGCATAGACGCGAGGGATAGGGGCGGGGATAAACACCCGAGGCTGGCCGGACGCGCGTGATCCCGGCGCAGGCAGGCCCTCAAGCTGGGTGAGGTCGATGGGCGCGGAGATGGTTCCGGTCTGCGCGGCGCCTCAGGGCGGAAAGGTTCGGTGGACCAAGCCTGGCTTCAGCCCGCGCTGGGCCCGTCGTGTCCTAGCGGCAATGGCCGAGGATGGTGTCGACGACCTCGGCGAGGGGCCTGGTGGCGTCTATGCGAATGCCGTCTTTGGGCTGGTTCTTGCCGCTTTCATGCAGGGCGATGATCAGGGCGCGTTCTGCCGGCTCGGAGCCCCATTCGTTGACGCGCGTATCGATGCGGCGCTCCAGCGTTTCCCGGTCCAGTCGGAGCAGGAAGACGGCGTCCATCCGGTGGATGAACTTGTGCCAGTTGCGCGAGCCGCCGCAGAAGAAGGTCTTCTCGTGGGTCTTGTCGGCAATGATGGCGAGGACCTGGTCGAGGTCCCAGATGTGGTGATCGCTGATGAAATCGAGATCGCCAGGCGGCGGCGTGAGACGCGCCCCGGTCTCCGGATCGCCCTGATAGGCCAGCACGCGATCGCCATGCACGACGTGATGGCCACGGCGCTCCAGCTCGGTGGCGATGGTGGTCTTCCCAGCGCCGGAGCTGCCTTCGATGAGGTAGTTTTTGATGGCCATGTTTTGCTCCTAGCGGCGTTTGCCGGTGGCATCAACCGGCATCAAACCGGCGCGATCCGGTTGCCGGTGCATTGCTGCGCGGGCGCAACTCACCTATCTCCGCTGCATGGCGCGCGCGAAAAAGGACGATAACGAACCCAGGCTGACCCGGGAGTGGCTGCTGCCAGCGGCTGCGACGCTGGGCTCGTCGGTGCGGGCCAAGGGCATCATGCTGGAGACCCGCGCAAAAATGCCGCTGGCGCTGCGCAAGGCGGTCGACGTCCGGGCCGGGGCGATTGTGCTCAGCATGCCCGAAAGCGCCGCAGCGGAGTTCGCCAATGCGGCTAGCATCGTGGAGACTGTGCTCGCTGGCGCCGAGGACCAGAAGGTCATCCCGCGCGAGATCGAGGATATTCTTGGCATCAAGACCGCCGAGAGGCATCGGTGGCTGAAGGACGGGCGGCTGATCAGCGCCGGCACGCGCACGATCAAGCTGCGCGGCCGGGCGCGCAAAATCACCTTCCATGTGTTCGACCCACGCCATGTGGAAGACCTGCTCGACAGCGGCGTGATCGACGACTGGCGCGAACAGGATGCCGAAACGGCACGGGAAAACCGCCGCCGGGCGGCGTGGCAACGGAAGCTGGCGAAAGCGGGCAAGGCGGCACCGGAGGGTGACGGCGAGCGCGTGGAACTGGTGGGCTGGGCGGAGTTTGAGCGGGACGGGTTTCTGCGGTAGGGCGCGTTGGACGGTGCTTGGTGTGGCTGTTGCCGCCCTCTACCTCATTACAATCACTACGTCATCTTCTCGCAGGCCGGGATCCATCCTGAGGCCCGCTCCCGTCATGAACTTGCAGCTTCAATTTAGGCTCTACGCCTGTTGAGCTCGTTGAATGCGGAAACCACGCTTTGTGACGTTGCTATATACGCTTCAGCGTTACTAGAGATGGCATTTACCTCTACGACACCCGCTGCCTGAGCTTCGACATAGAGCTCCCGTATATCGTTTTCCAGCGCGACAGGTAGGGCCCGTTTAGATAGCTGAATGGCTGATAGTACGTCCATCGGCGTTTCAAAGCTTTTGAGAAGGTATCCCGATTCAATTGCGTGAATATTCAGCGCGTACTCTACCTTCGACCAAGCCTGCGCTCTCTGATCAACTTGCGAACCGTCAATCCTCGGCTCTAGCCTCTCAAACTCGTCTTGATCTGTCTTGGCATAGGTTGGAAGCCATGCCATCGCGTCTCTGAGCCATTTCAACTCTGCAAGCTTGGCAATGCCCTCAAGCGGCTTTTTGTTGCCTAGGACAAAATCGACGGTAGTCCTGTCAATGAGGCCGATCATTCCCTGAGTGACTCCTTGACCCGCCTTGGACTTTTTCAGTGCTTCCCCGCCAAACAAGACCGCTAGGTATGCTGAGGCTGCCGGTATTGTAGCACCAGGAATGGTCAGACCGGCGAGCGTGACTAGAACCGCTCCTCCTGCAAGCACGATCGCCGCGTTGCGAACTAGGCCCCCTACATAGGCGTGATACTTGTCAGGGCGGGATGAATCGCGAAGAGCAACTATTTCTTCTACGTGCGACTGGACTTGGGAGGATACTGGAGCGGTAGGGTCTAGGAGAGCATAAGCTAACGCCTGCTCGTGATCGCGCAGCTCCTGGATTTCCTTCCCTGTCGCATCGAACTCATGTGCGTCCGTTAGCAGGGATTGACCATCCTCTGAGCACATGAGGAAGGCACCATGTAGTCCCAGAACGGCATCCGCGATGGAGTCCGGTTCGGTAGTGAGCGGGAACAAATTGCTGTCGCTTTGCCGAGGATTGCGGGCGCGATCAACAAGCGACGACAGGATCAGCCCCTGCCCAAACAACCTGCCGAAGTCGATGTCTCGCACATCTTTGTCTATCAGACCTAGATAGTTTGCTATGGCGAGTTGAAGATGCGGCCAAACGCCATCTTCTCGCGCTAGGGACCTTTCAAGTTGCATGCATGCATCTATGAGAGCGGGTTTCAACGCCACCAGGCGTTTCGTGTTGTCTGCTTTAGCAGTGCTAGTCGAAGAGAACGTTAGTTGGCCTTCTTCTAGGGTGAACTGGGGTCCCGGAACTTGATTGGGTAGCTTTCCTGGACCCTTTGTTGCAGACCTTCGCTCTTTTATCAGTCTGCGCCATAGGGTTCGCAATTCCTCATCGGACATGAAGCGGCCGGTCTCAGTAAGTTCCCAAACCCCGCGCTCCGGGTTCGTGACAACTCCTCCCCATTTTAGGTAGGTTCTCACCCAAGCCAAGTCGTATTGAAACTTGGTTCTCCTGTCGTCACCATGGGGAACCGCGAGTGCTTCTTCCGTCAGTCCGAGAGCCGTGGCTACGCCTTCTTCAATTTCTACTATACTGGCTGCGCCGCCATTCGCCCTGATAACGGCTACCGTAGCGGGATAGTAATCTTCGCGCGGGGGTAAGCCTAACAATGATCGGTCCACCGTTCCCTCCAACAACTAAAAGGTGGTCGCTACCCTGAGCGACCACCTTGAACTCCTCGCGCAACTCCGTGACGCCGCCCTGCAACTACTGTTGTTACTACTACGACGGCGGCTTACTTCAGCTACACCCAGTCGTCGTCCCGCACGTATCGCACTTCAGGCACGTGCCATTCCGCACCATGGTGAAGTTGTGGCACTCGGTGCACTGGTCGCCCGTGTAACCCTTCATCTGCGCCTCGGCCCGCAGCAATCCCGCGTCCTTTGACGGCGGCGGGCTTGGGATCGGGTTCAGTTCGGCGGGAGCAAAAGCGGCCGGGGCGAGTTGGGTTTCCTGCTTGAGGGCCGTGGCGGAGCGGAGGGCTGTCACGGTGGAGGTCTGCATCGCCTGGACCGGGTTGACCAGATGGGTATCGCCCGAGACGATCATCAGGTTCTTGTTGGCGACGCGGCCGCGGGTCATGCCGCGGGAGACAAAGCGCTCGGCGGGCACCGGGGCAGGGGCGGACGCAGCAGAGCCGCGCGCGCCTTGCTCCTCGGCAACGCCCTTGCCGAGCGAAGTCGGGCTATCGGGATTGACATGGGCGAGGTCATCCCGGTCGAGGTAGGAAACGGCCAGTTCGCGGAACACGTAGTCGAGGATCGACGTGGCGGACTTGATGCGATCATTGCCCATGACCATGCCTGCGGGCTCGAAGCGGGTGAAGGTGAAGGCCTCCACATACTCGTCCAGCGGCACGCCATATTGCAGGCCAAGCGAGATGGCGATGGCGAAATTGTTCATCATCGCGCGGAAGGCAGCGCCTTCCTTGTGCATGTCGATGAAGATCTCGCCGAGGCGACCATCGTCATATTCGCCGGTGCGGACATAGACCTTGTGACCGCCGACGACGGCCTTCTGGGTATAGCCCTTGCGGCGATGCGGCATCTTTTCGCGGCTGCGGACTTCCACTTCGCGCTCGATGATGCGCTCGACGATCTTTTCGGCAATGGCGGGAACGCGGGCGGCGGCGTTCATGCTCATCAACTCTTCGACGTGGTCCTCTTCGTCGTCTTCGTCAGCAGCGGCGAGGACAGAAGAATTCAGCGGCTGGGACAGCTTGGAGCCGTCGCGATAAAGCGCATTGGCCTTGAGGGCCAGGCGCCAGGACAGCATGTAGGCCTCCTTGGCCTCTTCGACGGTGGCGTCGTTGGGCATGTTGATGGTCTTGGAGATCGCGCCCGAGATGAAGGGCTGCGCGGCAGCCATCATCAGGATGTGCGATTCAACCGACAGGTAACGCTTGCCGATCTTGCCGCAGGGGGTGGCGCAATCGAACACCGGCAGATGCTCATCCTTCAGGTGCGGGGCGCCTTCCAGCGTCATGGCACCGACGACGTGCAGGTTGGCGGCCTCGATGTCCTTCTTGGAGAAGCCGAGGAACGGCAGCAGCTCGAAGGAGAAGTCGTTCATCTGCTCGTCGGTGACGCCCAGCGACTTGAGGAAATCGACGCCCAGTGTCCACTGGTTGAAGATGAACTTGATGTCGAAGGCCGAGGCGGTCGCGGCATTGAGCGCAGCGATCTTGTCGTCGGTAAAGCCCTTGGCCTTGAGGGTCGAGGGATTGACGCCAGGGGCCTGGTTCAGGTTGCCATGGCCGACGGCATAGGCCTCCATTTCGGCAATGTCAGATTCCGAATAGCCCAGGGTGCGCAGAGCCGGGGGCACGGCGCGGTTGATGATCTTGAAGTAACCGCCACCGGCGAGCTTCTTGAACTTGACCAGGGCGAAATCGGGCTCGATGCCGGTGGTGTCGCAATCCATGACCAGGCCGATCGTGCCGGTCGGGGCGATCACCGAAACCTGGGCATTGCGGTAGCCATGCTTCTCGCCGAGGGCGAGGGCATTGTCCCACGCCACCTTGGCGCGTTCGGAGAGGTTGGCATCGATCAGCGAGCCGTGGTCGAGCGGCACTGGGGTGATGCTGAGGGCTTCGTAGCCGGTCGCATTGCCATGGGCGGCGTTGCGATGGTTGCGGATGACGCGCAGCATGTGCTTGGCGTTGCGCTTGTAATCCTTGAACGCGCCGAGCTCCTTGGCCATTTCGGCCGAGGTGGCGTAGCTGACGCCGGTCATGATGGCGGTGACGGCACCGGCAATGGCGCGGCCTTCGGCCGAGTCGTAGGGAATGCCCGAGGTCATGAGGAACCCGCCGATATTGGCATAGCCGATGCCGAGGGTGCGGTATTCGAACGAACGCTCGGCAATCGCCTTGGACGGGAACTGCGCCATCATCACCGAGATTTCGAGCACAATGGTCCAGAGGCGGACGGTGTGCTCATAGGCAGCGGTGTTGAACGAGCCGTCGGCATTGCGATAGGGCAGCAGGTTGACCGAAGCCAGGTTGCAGGCGGTGTCGTCGAGGAACATGTATTCCGAGCAGGGGTTCGATGCGTTGATCGGACCGGCCTCGGGGCTGGTGTGCCACTCGTTGATCGTGGTGTGGTACTGGATGCCGGGATCGGCCGAGGCCCAGGCGGCATAACCGACCTGTTCCCACAAATCACGAGCCTTGAGGGTCTTGGTGACCTTGCCGGACTGACGCGCCTTGAGCTGCCAATCGCCGTCACCTTCGACGGCGCGCAGGAAGTCATCGGTGACGCGGACGGAATTGTTGGAATTCTGGCCGGACACGGTGAGGTAGGCTTCGCTGTCCCAATCGGTGTCGTAGACCGGGAATTCGATATCGGTATAGCCCTGCTTGGCGAACTGGATGACGCGGAAAATGTAGTTCTCCGGCACCAGCGCCTTCTTGGCAGCGCGGACTTCGCGCTTGAGGGCGGGGTTCTTGGCCACGTCGAAGCAATCGTCGCCCGAACCTTCGCAGTTCACGGCGGCCTTCATGATGGCCTTGAGGTGCTTGCTGACGACCTTTGAGCCGGTCACGAGCGCGGCGACCTTCTGCTCCTCCTTGACCTTCCAGTTGATGTATTCTTCCACGTCGGGGTGATCGATATCGAGCACGACCATCTTGGCGGCGCGGCGGGTGGTGCCGCCCGACTTGATGGCGCCGGCAGCCCGGTCGCCGATCTTGAGGAAGCTCATCAGGCCGCTGGACTTACCGCCGCCCGAGAGTTTTTCGCCCGAGCCGCGAAGTGCGGAAAAGTTGGTGCCGGTGCCGGAGCCATACTTGAACAGGCGCGCTTCGCGAACCCAGAGGTCCATAATGCCGTTTTCGTTGACCAGGTCGTCATTGACCGACTGAATGAAGCAGGCATGCGGCTGCGGATGCTCGTACGAGCTCTTGGACGAAACCAGCTTGTGAGTGAAGGGGTCGACATAGAAGTGGCCCTGGCCGGGGCCGTCAATGCCATAGGCCCAGTGCAGGCCGGTGTTGAACCATTGCGGGCTGTTGGGGGCAACGCGCTGGGTGGCGAGCATGTAGGCAAGCTCATCGCGGAAGGCGAGGGCGTCTTCTTCGGAGGCAAAATAGCCGCCCTTCCAGCCCCAATAGGTCCAGGTGCCGGCCAAGCGGTCGAACACCTGGCGACTATCCATTTCCGAACCATACCGCTCGCCTTCCGGCAGCTTGGCGAGCGCCGCTTCGTCGGGGACGGAGCGCCACAGCCAGGACGGTACGGAGTTTTCTTCGACCTTCTTGAGGACCTTGGCGACGCCGGCCTTGCGGAAGTATTTCTGCGCGATGATATCGGCCGCGACCTGGCTCCAGGTCGAGGGGATGGCGATGTCTTCGAGTTTGAAGACCACCGAACCGTCGGGGTTACGAATCTCGCTCGTGGCCGAGCGGAATTCGATTGACCCATAACGGTCTTGGTTGGCGGTCGTGAACCGGCGTTCAATGCGCATAGTCGTCGTATTCCCCAATGTGACAGGCACACAGGTGCCCGCGAGCCGAAACCCGGCTTCTCATCCAAATCTGTGTTGACGCTTCACCAACCGGGCCCGTTCTGGCGGACCCGAAATCTTGCCTGTGCCAAGGCTCGGCGCCGGTCTTGTGCCAGCGCTCGCTACCGAGGACTTGCCCGCAGCGGGAGTGCTTGGGGCCGTCGAAAACACTCTGCCGATTCAGATGACGCGTCAACGTCAGAAATCACAAGCGCTAGTGGTTGGGGTGGGCAGAAAGACAACCACTAGTAGGGGTAATATGTGGATTGCGGGGACAAACTGCAAGGAAAACGCGGTGTTGCGCCGCAAGATTTATGTGCCCTGAACCGTTACACGAAGACCCGAAACGTGAGCCGAGGAAGTGCCGCTAAAGCCACGGGATTCCTTGATGATCGTGCCTCGCCAGCGCGCGTTAACCGCGCGCTAACCATGCCGGAGCTCGGTAGAATCGGTTGGGCCAAAAGCTGTCAAGCGCAGAAATTTTGGCGAGATAGTGGCCAATGTGGCTTTGACCACCAGTAGTAGTGGTCAGTCGATCGCGCGCATGCCACGGCGTTGGCCGACAAAGACCCAGATGGCGACCGGGATCATTACCACGCCGGCCCAGCCATAGGCGGGCAGAATGCCCAGCCATTGCGCGATGAAACCAAACAGCAGGGTGGCGGCAATGCCGGCGACGTTCTCAGCCGCTACAAGGGCCGAAGTCGTGGTGGCACGGCTGCGGCCATCCATGATGCGGTGGAATCGGGCTTCGGCAAGCACGGCGACCGGTGCGATGGCGACATAGGCCAGCTCGAGCAGCAGCACATACCACTGATTGTTGCCGAACGAGGCCGCGATGAGCAGGGCGCCGCCAAGCAAAGGCAGTGCCCAAGCCAGCCAGGGGCGGCCGGACAGCCGGTGGGCGGCGACGCTGGCATAGGCGTAGAACAGCTCGACAGTGCCAGCCAGGACGCCCCAGGCCCAGATCGGCACCGAAACGGCGAGGTAATAGAGCTGGTCGAACTCTTCCAGCAGTTCGAAGGTGATCAGACCCACCGCCATATAGACCGTGACGAAGCGCAGGTCGGCGTGGCGGCGAAATTCGCCGAAGGCATCGGCAAAATGCGAGAGGTAGGTGGCCGGCGTTTCGTCACCCTCGCCGCCACGCATCGGGCGGTTGTCGCGCAACGCCAGAGCCAGCACGGCCCCGACCAACAGCGGCGGGATCGACAGCCAGACGGCCCAATCCATGTTGAGCTGCGCGACGAACCCGCCAACCAGCGCACCGGCTCCGATGCCAAGGCCCTCTGCGGCGGCGTCGCGACCCAGGACTTTATCGAAATCGTCGCTACGGCCCTCGGCGGCAAGTCGCTCATAGAGCAGGGCCTCACGCGTACCCGATTGCAGCGCCTGGCCGGCGCTCCAGAACAGGAAGCCAAGCCCGTAGAGCCAGAAATTGCCGTTGGCGACGCCCCAACACACGAAGGTCAGCGCTTTGAGCAGCGGCGCCAGCACCAGCAATACCCGCCGGTCGAAATGGTCCGACAGCGCGCCTGAGGGCATTTCGAGCACGATGGCCGAGGCCGACCAGAATGCCAGCAGCACGCCGATCTCGCCAACGGCTATGCCCTCCAGCTCAAACAGGGCCGTATAGATGGCATAGGCCAGCATGAAGTCGAACAGGAAGACATAGGCATAGTAGGCGCGCAGGAACCGCCGCAGGCCGCCCATCAGAAGAGTTCGTCGAGCGCGCAGTAGTAGCGGAAGCGCTCTTCGTCCCAATCGGCACCGTAGGCGGCCAGAAATGTCGGCACGTGCGCCTCGCCGCAATTGAAGATGATGCTGCGGCACGCAATGGCCAGATCCTGCCAGGGATCGGCGACGCCGAGGCGGCCGCAGTCGATGATGCCGGAGAAATTGCCATTCTCGGCCATGATGTTGGGCAGGCTGGCATCGCCATGGGCGACAACCAGGTCCTCGTTGCTTGGCTGATGGGCCAACAGCCAATCCAGCACGGCCGAGGCGGTCCAGCCGTCATAGGCATCGTCAAAGTCAGTCTCGTCGACCAGTCCGGCTGCAACATTGGCCGAGCCCTCGCGTAGCTTGGCGGTCAGCCGCTGATCGAAGGCGCAGTTGCCCGGATCGAGCGCGTGCACGGCGCGCAGGCCGGAGGCGAGGACCTGGCAAAGCCTGGCAGGGTCGTCGGTGAGCTCAGTGAGATCACGGCCGGGCAGGGCGGTCATCAATAGCCAGGAAGTGTCGTCGATCTCGACATATTCGCGAACCCGGGGCGCCGGAACCGGGGTCGAAGCAAGCCAGTTGAGGCGCGCCACCTCGCCCGGCATCTCACTCAGGGGATGAACCGGCGCATGTTTGAGGAACAGCGTCTCGCCACCGCCATGGATCCGCCAGACCCCGGCGCCCGACTCGCCCAACGTCACCTCGGTCCATTCCCGATCGCCAAAAGCGGCGAACTGCGGTGGAAGGTTTTGGGGGAAAGAGGTGGACATTACGCACGATTCCTGTTTCAGAACGATAGGTGGATAACCCCGCAGGGTCGGTAGGTCAATGCGTTACAGAACGATCGGTTAGAAATGGCGCGCCCCAGAACCTATGATCGTGACACGGTGCTCGACAAGGCGATGAGCCTGTTCTGGCGGCTGGGCTACGAGGGCGCCCATCTGAGCGCGCTGGTTACCCATACCGGCCTCAATCGCTTCAGCCTCTACAAGGAATTCGGTGGCAAGGCGGGACTTTACGAGGCGGCGCTCGAGAAGTTTCTCGGCTACCTGCTGGGGCAGTATCGGGACATTCTGACGGTGCAGCCGCTGGGCCTGGAGAATATCGAGGCAGTGTTGCGCTCGCTCCAATATGGCAGCGAATACTACGGCTGCTTTATGATCAACACGCTCACCCAGCGGGACACCGTGCCGGAGGGCGCCTACGCCAAGGCGCTTGCCGGCGCCGACGAAATCGAGGCGCTGTATTTCGGCAACCTGGTCAGCGCCATGGCGCGCGGCCAGATCGCCAGCGGCAGCAATGTCGCCGGGCTGGGTAAGATGCTGCAGACACTGGACCAGGGCCTGCATATCCAGGGACTCGCGGGCACCAGTGACGCCCAGAAGGATCGGGTGATCAGCGCAGTGATGGCTGGCCTGCGGACGGGCGTCGCCTAGACTGCGGCGCGCCGCAGTGCCTCCTGGTAGAGTCGTGATAGCCGCTCGCGCGCCTCGGGCGTCGATGCCACCTCGTTGCCGTTGAAGCGTGTGCCGTGCTCGGCCATGAAGTCGAGCAGGAATGTCGCGACGTAGAATTCGAAGAGCGCGTCACGTGTCAGCCCGATGCGGGCCAACCAGGCCGCGACATAATCCTCCGCTCCGTCCCAACCCAACATGGCCGTGGCCGTAAGCGCCGCCGCGTAGCGCGGGTCGCCGTAGCAGAGGTCATCGACATCGACGATGCCGGAAAGCGTCCCCGCTGGCGACACGATGACGTTTTTCGTCGTCGTGTCATGCAGGAAGGGCGTGGGCGCGACGGCGTCAATGGCGGCGCGATGGCCGGCAAACAGGCGCTCCGTGTCCGTGATGACCTCCAGAGGAAACAAGCCATTGGCGGTGATTAGGCGGCGCGAACGATCGATATGGGCCGCGATGACGCCAGCCCAACCATCATGCGGCGCCTGTTCCGGCGTCGCCGCATAGCCGAAGCGAGTGGACTGTCCCGAGCGGGCGGTCGCAAGCTGGGCATCGGCGACCGCTTCCGCCACGCGGCGGTTGCCGGCCGGTGAGAGCTCGTGAAGGACATGGCCGAGATCGGTGCCCGCCAGCCGCTCCATGACGATATAGGGCACGCCCTGCTGCTCGCCGGTGGCGAAAATCGCGGGCAGGGGGACGCCAAGGGGCCGGAGCGTTTCCATGAGCTCCTGGCCCTGCCGCAAGGCGCCGGACTGTTCCGGCCGGCCCATGCGCACCACGGCACGATCGCTGCCGTGGCTGACGTCGTAGACGAAAAACGCCATGCCGGTGGTGAAGCGGCTGGCGTCCGCTTCGGGCCATCCCAATACCGCGCGGGCCACGTCGCGCGCGAGGCTTTCGGACGGGAGCGTGGTGGGCATCGGCGTTCTCCGCTTGGTGTGGCGAAATGCTGTATCACAGCCACCGGCAAGGGCTAGGCTCACGCCCATACCCATGTTACACCCGGCCAACTCGCATATCTCGACGGCGGAATCGACAATTGGCCAAATCCGGTATCAAGCAGTTCCTCACTGAAATCTTCTCCTGGTGGAGCGGCCAGACCTGGGGAACGCGCCTGTGGATCTGGCGGTTCGGCGAGTATGTCGGCAGCGACGAAGCGGGTAACCGCTACTACCAGGACAAGAAGGCGAACCGCCGCTACGTGACCTACAACGGTTACGCCGACGCGTCGTCGATCGGCGCCGGCTGGCACGGCTGGATGCACTACCGGACGGACGTTGCCCCGAGCCAAGCCAAGTATGTCGCGCACTCATGGGAAAAGCCGCACGAGGCCAATCTCACCGGTACGGCCGCGGCTTACCGTCCGGATGGCAGCTTGCTTGGCAAGGGCGAGCGCCCCCGCGTGACCGGCGACTACGACGCCTGGTCGCCTGAATAAGGCTGGCGCATTGCGCCGGAACGTCCACACACGTCGCAAAATGATCGAGACGCTGGCGCCGCTGATGGTGCTGGCGTTTTTTGGCTTGGCGGTTCCGGCAATGGCGCAGCCCATTGCCAACCCGGTGGCCACCTTTGCCGGGCTCGACAAGATTACCGGACGCATCACGCGCTTCGATGTGTATATCGATGAGACCGTGCTGTTCGGCGCGCTCGAAATCACGCCCCGCGCTTGTTACGACCGGCCACCCTCGGAAGCGCAGCGCACGTCCGCTTTTCTCGAAGTCGACCAGCGCAGCCTGACGGGCACCAGCAAGCGCATCTTCACCGGCTGGATGTTTGCCGATAGCCCGGCGCTCAATGCCGTGGACCACGCCGTTTACGACGTGTGGCTCGTCGAGTGCAAAACCAGCTCGGATGTCCCGCCGCCCGACGAGCGGGAATAAAGCCCGGCCGCTGTCGGAATCTCCAATGCCGGACCGTCCTTGACCCTGCTGCGACGCAGCCGGAGGATGTGGGGCATGACCCGGGAGGTTTCGATGTTGCTGAGGGATAAGGCCGCGATCGTTTATGGGGCGAGCGGCGCGGTGGGCGGGGCTGTGGCCAAGGCCTATGCGCGTGAAGGCGCCCGGGTATTTCTGGCGGCTCGCGGCATGGCCGGCCTCAATGCGGTCGCCGAAGAAATTCGGGCCGCGGGCGGGCATGCCGAGGTGCTGCCGGTTGACGCCAAGGACAAAGCTGCTGTCGACGCGCACCTGGCTGACGTGGTCGCCAAGGCTGGGCCGATCAAGGTGATGTTCAACGGCGTCTCCTGGGACGACACCCAGGGCGAACTGCTGACCAATATGCGCTTCGATCGCATGCTGACGCCGGTCACCCATGCCTTGACCACCTGGTTCCACACCGGCACGGCTGTGGCCCGCCACATGGGCGAGAATGGCGGCGGCGTCATTGTCGGCATCACCGCGAATGTGGCCCGCTGGCCGGTGCCCTATGTCGGCGGCTTTGGCGTGGCCTGTGCGGCGGTCGAGAACTATCTGCGGCAACTCGGGATGGAGAACGGGCCCCAGGGCGTACGCGTCTGCTGGGTGCGCTCGCCGGGCTCGCCCGACGCGCCGGGCGTCCGCGAAGCGTGGCAGCTACGCGCCAATGAGCTCGGGGTGACCTTCGAGGAGGTGCATCGCGAATTCGCCAAGGATACGCCACTGCGCCGGGTGACGGCTCTCGCCCAGGTAGCCGATGCGGCTGTGCTGCTGTCGAGCGACCTGGCGGCGGGCATGACGGCGACATTGGCCAATGCCACCGGCGGCGCGCAGGTCGATTAGCAAGCCCGATCAAGCGCGGCTCCCGCAAGCCGATAGCGTGGAGGCATCACAAGGAGGATCACATGCTGACCGAACCAAAAATCGTCGAAAAGGCTCCCCAACCCTATGCCGCCATCCTGCTGACCCTGCGTCAGCCGGAAATCGCCCAGCAAGCCCCGCCGCTGGTCGAGGATGTTATCACCTGGGTAAAGGCGCAGGGCGGGGCGCTCGCCGGGGCGCCATTCTTCAACTACGTCAACTTCTTTCCCGGCGGCACGATGGAAATGCAGGTCGGCATGCCGACCAAAAGCGTGCTCAAGGCCGATGGGCGTTTCGCCACCGGCACGCTGCCGGGCGGCAGGTATGCGTCGCTCACCGCCACCGCTCCCTATCACGAGCTGCACGATGCCAACATGAAGCTCGACACCTGGGCGAAGGCGCAGGGGCATAAGCTTGACGGCACCGAAGACGGTGACCGCTTCATCAATGCTGTCAGGATGGAAATCTACCACAAGGACCCGGGTGAAGACCCGTCCGGCCACCCCGTGACCGAGATCGCATTCAGGCTCGCGCAGTAGCGTCCCACGCGGACCAGTCGCCATTGAGGGGGAGCGCTTCGGCTAGGCGCTCCTCATAGAGCTCGCGCGGAATTTCTATCCCGCCAAGTGAGGCCAGGTGCGGCGTAACGAATTGCGTATCGAGCAGAACGAAGCCGCCGGCCTTGAGTCGCTCGACCAGGTGAGCCATCGCCATCTTGCTGGCATTGGTCTTGCGGTGGAACATGGATTCGCCAAAGAACGCGCCCCCTATGGCGAGCCCATAGAGGCCGCCGACCAGCTCGGTGCCGTCCCATACCTCGACCGTATGCGCCACGCCGCGGCGGAACAGTTCGCCATAGACGTTGCGGATGGTGCTGTTGATCCAGGTCGAGTCCCGATCATCGCCTACGGTGGCGCAGCCCTCGATGATGGCCTCGAAATCGGTATCGACCTTCACCACGAAACCCGACTTGCGGATGGCCTTGCGCAGGCTTGTGGAGAGGTGAAAGCCATCAAGCGGAATGATGCCCCGCATTTCCGGGCTGACCCAGAACAGGTCCTCGTCCTCGGCGTCCTCCGACATCGGGAAGATCCCGGCGCGATAGGCGCGGATGATCAGTTCAGGGGTGATTTCGATATCGAAGGGGTCTTGCCGGTGGGCCATCGTGCTCCCTTCCTTCGAGGTGAGATGCCTCAGTCGTCTCCCTCCCCCTTGCGGGGAGGGATCAAGGGTGGGGGCGGTTAGCCGCGATATCGGGGCTCTCAACACCCCCTCCCAACCTCCCCCGTCGAGGGGAGGAGCCGCGCGGTGGGCGTGGTTGGAACTGGGCCTCAGACCTTGTTCTCGGCTAGGTACTTTTCTAGCCAGTGGATGTCGTAATTTCCGGCCAGGATATCGGGTTCGCGGATCAGGCGCTGGAACAGTGGCAGCGTCGTCTTGATGCCATCGACGACGAATTCGTCGATCGCACGGCGCAGGCGCTGCAGGCACTCTTCACGGGTGCGACCGTAGACAATGAGCTTGCCGATCAGCGAGTCATAATAGGGCGGGATCTTGTAGCCTTGATAGACTGCGGAATCGACGCGCACGCCAACGCCACCGGCCGGGTGGTAGAAGGTGATCGTACCGGGTGAGGGTGCGAAGGTCTGCGGATCCTCGGCGTTGATGCGCACTTCGATGGCATGGCCATAGAACTGCACCTGATCCTGCGTCATCGACAGCTTTTCGCCCGAGGCGACGCGGATCTGCTCATAGACGATGTCTATGCCGGTGATGCGCTCGGTGACCGGATGCTCCACCTGCAGGCGCGTGTTCATTTCGATGAAATAGAACTCGCCGTTCTCGTACAGGAACTCGATCGTGCCGGCGCCCGAATATTTGAGCTTGCGCATGGCGGCGGCGCAAATCTCGCCGATCTTGTCGCGCTCTTCCGGCTTGATGGTCGGGCCGCCGGCCTCTTCCCAGACCTTCTGGTGGCGGCGCTGTAGCGAGCAGTCGCGCACGCCAAGATGCACCGCATTGCCCTGGCCGTCGCCCATCACCTGGACTTCGATGTGGCGCGGCTTGCCGAGGTACTTTTCCATATAGACGCTGTCGTTGCCGAAAGCGGCCTTGGCCTCGGTGCGAGCGGTCGACCAGGCTTCGAGAACGTCTTTCTCGGTCTTGGCGACCTTCATGCCGCGGCCACCGCCACCGGCAGTCGCCTTGATCAGCACCGGGTAGCCGATTTCCTTGGCGGTCCGCAGTGCGTCTTCGTCGCTCTCCACCGCGCCAGCCGAGCCGGGCACCACGGGAATGCCCAGCTCCACGGCCGTCTTCTTGGCCGTGATCTTGTCGCCCATGATCTCAATGTGATGGGCCGACGGGCCGATGAACGTCACCTTGTGCTCGCTCAAAATCTTGGCGAAGCGGGCGTTCTCGGACAGGAACCCGTAACCGGGATGGACCGCATCAGCGCCGGTGATTTCACAGGCAGCCAGGATGGACGGGATATTGAGATAGCTGTCCTTGGCGGCGTTCGGCCCGATGCAAACGCTTTCGTCGGCGAGGCGCACATGCATCGCGTTGGCGTCGGCGGTGGAGTGCACCGCCACGGTCTGAATGCCGAGTTCCTTGCAGGCACGCAGGATGCGCAGGGCGATTTCGCCTCTGTTGGCGATGAGGACCTTCTGGAACATGGAGTCCCCCTTACTCGATGACGACGAGCGGCTCGCCGTATTCCACCGGCTGGGCATCCTGGACGAGGATGCGCGTGACGGTGCCGGAGCGGTGCGCCGGGATCTGGTTCATCGTCTTCATGGCTTCGATGATCAGCAGCGTCTGGCCTTCACTGACCTTGGCGCCGACATCGACGAAAGCCGGCTTGCCGGGCTCGGGCGACCGATAGGCCGTGCCGACCATGGGGGAGGTGAGGGTGCCTGGGTTGGAAGCAAGGTCTTCGGCGGCGACCGGGGCAGCGGCGGGAACCGAACCGGCCGGAGCGATCGAGGCCGGGGCAGCCTGCTGCGGCGCCTGGATGTATTGCGGTGGCGCAGCGTAGGTTACGCCTTCATTGGCGTAGGAGCGCGTGACGCGGACCCGGAAATCTTCCTTCTCGATCTCGATCTCGGCGAGATTTTCCTTATTGAGCAATTCGGCAATGGCTCGGATCAGGTCCTGATCGTCCTGCGATGACTTGGTCATTCTTGTCGGTCTCCCGCGCGTTACGCGTTGATCGTTATTTGAGTTTTTCGGCCAAGGCCACAAGGGCTAGTCTATACCCGGTGATACCAAAGCCGCAAATGACACCAAGCGCTACCGACGACACATAGGAATGGTGCCGGAACGGTTCGCGCTGGTGGATATTGCTGAGATGCACTTCGGCCACGGGCAAGCCAACCGCCTTGAGAGCGTCATGGATCGCGACCGAGGTGTGCGAATAGGCAGCAGGATTGATGAGGATCGCGTCGGCGGTTTTCCGCGCGTCCTGAATCCAGGTCACCAGTTCACCTTCGTGGTTGGACTGGCGAAAATCGACATGGAGGCCCAGCTCGTCGCCGGACGTCTTGCACAAGACTTCCACGTCCTTGAGCGTGTGCGCGCCATAGATGTCAGGCTCGCGGGTGCCGAGCAGATTGAGGTTCGGGCCGTTGAGGACGAGAACGCGCTTTGCCATGATTTTTGCCTTGTGCACCGGCCCCTTGGACCGGCGCAAGCCCGGTTATACGAAATGCACCGAAAAGGCAAAGAACGCGGCAAAAGTGGGGCTTAGCCCTCGCATTGCGTCTCACCGCATTCGCGCATATTGGCGATCCGCGTCCGCAACTCATCGAGGCCGATGGCTCCGGGAATGATCTCGTTGCCGATGATATAGGTGGGCGTGCCGGTGATGTTGAGCGCCTTGGCGATCTCGTAGGAGGTCTGGATAGTCTGCGATACGGCCTCCGTACCCATGTCGAGTTCGAGGCTAACCGGGCTCAGGCCCAATGCGGCAGCAGCGTCGAGCGCCACCTTCTTGTCCACCTGGCCGCGGCTGGTGAAGAGGGCTTCGTGGAACGCCCAATAGTCCACGTCGGCATCGCCAACCAGAACGGCGACGCGCGCCGCATCGATCGATTCGTTGGAGAGGATGGGGAATTCCTTGAGGATCACACGCAGGTTCGGATCCTCGGCCAGCAGGGTCGCCATGTCGGGCAGGGCCGAGCGGCAATAACCGCAATTGTAGTCGAAGAACTCGACCAGGGTGACGTCGCCATCCGGATTGCCGAGCACGACCTGACCGGGATCGTTGAAGATCGCGTCCTGCATGGAGGCTATCGCCGTCGTCGCCTTGTCGCGCTCTTCCGACTGCAGCGTCGCGTCCAGGGCGACGGACATGCGCTGCAAGATCTTGGGGTCGCTCATGAGGTAGGATTCGATCAGCGGGTTGATCGTGTCCGGCGTGATGGCTGCTGTAGCCTGAACTGGCGTGGCGGCGGTCTCGGCAAGGCGCTTGGCATCATAGGCCGTCAGGGCCTCGTCGATCATCGCCTGTACGGCGACACTGTCGGTCTGCAGGGCGGGTTTGTTGAAGGCCGAATAGCCCAAGGCCCCGGCCAGGATGCCTGTAACGGCGACAAGGGCGAGAGTAACGCGCGACATGGGCAACGGGCTCCAACAGAAATCGAGAGCTGCTTCTAGCAGACCAAACGCAGATTAGCAGCCGGTAGTGAACGCCCGCTTCCGCGTTGATATCAATTGTTGTTGAGAGGCCCAGCCGAACCGGTTAGGCGGAGGGTGTAGCCAGGGAAAGCGCCAATGACCGAACAGCCCGCCGATGGATTGATGCCCTTCCATGCCATGGAGATTCTGAAACGGGCAAAGGCCATCGAGGCGAGCGGCCGCACGGTTTGCCATCTTGAAGTCGGCGAACCGGGTTCGCCGCCAGCGCCCAAGGTCATCGAGGCCGTCGCGCGAGCGCTGCCGCAGGCACAGGGCTATACCAATGCCAAGGGCATGAGCGAGCTGCGCGAGGCTTTGGCGGGATATTACGCGGACCAGCACGGCGTCGCGGTCGATCCCGATCTCATCGTCAGCACCATGGGCTCGTCGGCCGGCTTCATCATCGCCTTCCACACGGCGTTCCGGCCGGGCGCCCGTATCGCCATCACGCGGCCGGGCTATCCGGCCTATGTCAATACGCTGCTCGGCCTGGGTTTCGGTATCGCCGAAATACCGCTGACGGCGGCCAATGGATGGCGGCTGACCGGCGCTGATATCGAGGCGGCCCACGCCGACAATCCGTTCGATGGCTTGCTTTTCGCCAGTCCGGCGAACCCCACCGGGGCCGCCGTCGATCGCGCGCAACTGGCCGATATCATCGATGCCTGCCGGCGCCTGGGCGTACGGCTGATCTCGGACGAGATCTACCATGGACTGGATTATCGCGGCCCGTCGGTCAGTGCGCTTGAACTGACGCGGGATGCCATCGTCATCAACAGCTTTTCCAAATACTATTGCATGACCGGCTGGCGCATCGGTTGGATGGCGCTCCCCGAGGACCTGATCCGCCGGGCGGAAATCCTGCAGCAGAACCTGTTTATCTCAGCGCCCACGCTGAGCCAGATCGCCGCGACCGTGGCGCTCGGCGAGCGCGACTATTCCGAAGCGCAGAAGGACAGCTACGCCGCCAATCGGGCGCTGCTGAACGACGGTCTCCACGCGCTGGGTTTCGACATCGGCGACCCGTCAGACGGGGCCTTCTACGCCTATGCGGGGATCGGCAGTTTCTCCAACGACGCAACCAGCTTTTGCGAGACGATGCTGGACGAAGCCGGCGTCGCGATTACGCCGGGCATCGACTTCGATCGTACCGGCGGGCATCGCTACGTCCGGTTCTCGTATGCTGGGAAGCGCGAGACGATCGAGATTGCGCTGGAGCGGATGCGGACGTTCCTAAGCAAATAGCGGAGCCCGATTAAGGAACCGGATATCGTTTCGGCCTATAGGTAGGACCACGTTCAGGGCGGAGGAGCGCTGACGATGCCGTCGCTTGAACCTGGGCCGCTTGGTGATTGCACTGCCATCATCGTCGCCCATGACGAAACGACAAGCACAACATTGCTGAGTCTTGCACAGCGGGTTGGCTTCGGTCAGGTCACGACCGCGTCGGAGCCGCTATACCCACTGATGTTCTTTTTGGTCCATTTCGGTATTGGCCGGGCAGCAAAGGAAAAACTGATCCAGCAAATCCGCGCGACGGCATCGCCGCTGGTGCAGCTTGCCCCGATCATTCTCTTCGCGCCGGACGGGCCATACGATCGCCTTCTCGAGTATATCGAGATGGGCTTTGACGACGTGATCTTCCTGCCCGAGAAGCGCCACGTTCTGGCTGCGAGACTTGCGGCGCAAGTGGATCAGGAGCACATCTACATCGAGACCGGCAGTTATCTGGGGCCCGATCGCCGCCGCATGGAGCTTCCCGGCCATACCCATCCGAATCGGGGATCTGGCAGCTTTGAGCACAAGCGCCTGACGGTCTTGCGCAAGGTCGACAGCGGCCCGCAAATCGTGCGCACGCAATTGTTTCTCAAGCAGAACCACGAGGCGCCCAAACACGCGCTGACCGGAAGACGAACGGCCTGAGCTCACGGCTGGACAGCGCCCCCAAGAGCGTCAAAACCGGGTGGCGACTCGCTGTGCTTTGCGATGCCATCGATCACCACGCATACGAGGACAACCGATGTCGCAAACCGCTAAGGCCAGCCAGTTCGCCACGCTCCATATCCCGGGCAATCCGCTGGTTATCTACAATGCCTGGGATGCCGGCAGTGCGGCGGCCATTGCGGCTGGCGGCGCCAGGGCCATCGGCACGGGTAGCTGGTCGGTGGCCGCTGCCCAAGGCTACGAGGATGGTCAGGCGTTGCCACTGGCGACCCTTGAGCTGATCGCCGGCCGCATCGTGGCCAGCATCGACCTGCCGGTGAGCGTCGATTTCGAAGGCGCCTATGCCGAAGCGCCGGATGCCGCCGCTGCCAATGTCGGACGGTTGATATCGCTGGGCGTGGTCGGGATCAATTTCGAGGATCAGGTCGTCGGCAAGGGGGACGCGATCTACGGCATCGAGCAGCAGCAGGCGCGGATCGCCGCGATCCGCCGGACCGCAGATGCAAGCCTGCCGGGCTTCTTCATCAATGCTCGAACTGACCTGTTCTTGCAGGCGGCCGCCGACCAGCATGGCGGGTTGGTGGACGAGGCAATCGCGCGCGGTAAGGCGTATGCTGCTGCAGGCGCCAGCGGCTTCTTCGTGCCGGGTCTGGCCGATGCCGGCCTGATTGCCCGCGTCTGCGCCGAGGTCGCGCTGCCGATCAATATCATGATGTTCGCCGGCGTGCCGGCGGTCGGGGAACTTGCGGCGCTCGGCGTTGCCCGCGTCAGCCACGGCCCCGGCCCGTTCCGGACGGCCATGGCCGAGCTGACCAAGCGTGCGACGGAGATATTCGCCTGACCCTCTCGTCGCTGGGTGTAGCAAAGAAAAAGGCGGCCCGGAGGCCGCCTTTTGTCGTTCTAGCCGAGGCCGAGGCGGCGCTGCCACCAACCGGCTTTCTTCTTCGGCTCAGGTTCACCGCCTTCAGCTTCCGCCTTGGGCGCGCTCGATGACACGACAATGCCTTCGGCCGGTAGCTCCTTCTTGGCGCGGCGCGGCTTGGGCGCATCCTCGGCCGGAGCGGCTTCTGCCGTTGGCGCTGGCACGACTTCCGGCGCGGGTTCGGCCTTTGGTGCTGCCTTCGGCTTGCGCGCACGGGCGCTCACTTCGGCTACGGGAGCAGCTTCCGCCGCTTCTGCCTTGGGCTTGCGGGTCCGCGGCTTGCGCTTTGGCTTTTCGTGCTCGGCAGCTTCGGCCACAGGAGCGGCCTCGACGGGCGCCGCTTCGAGCGGAGCCGATTCAGCAGTTTCCTCGACCTTCTTGCGGCGCGAGCGCTTGGGCTTCTCGGCTGGAGCTTCGGCGACCGGCTCGGGCGCCGCTGCAACGGCCTCCTGCGCCAGCAATTCCTGGGCAACCGCATCGGAGGCGTCCGGGCTCAACCCATCCTCACCAGCGGGCGAGGGGGCCTTCTCGACGCCCTCTTCGCCGTCACGACGATTGCGGCGGCCACCACGACGGCCACGACGGCGGCGCTTGCGGGCCTCGCCATCGGCCTGGCTTTCCTCGCCGGACGGGCGAGCACTGTTCTCGTCCGCATCCTCGCCATCTTCGGATTCATCGCTGGCGTCTGCGTCGGCCTCGACACGCGGCGGCTGCGCGGCGCGCTGCTGCTGCGGACGCTGGCCGCCTTCGTCGCCACGATCGGCGCCGCCACGACGGCGGCGGCGACGGCGACGGCGACCACCTTCGCCCTCACCACCCTCGGTGGCGGACGCAGCCGGGCGCTCTTCGACTTCCTCGTCCTCGACCTCATCGACGATATCCTCGTCGGCATCGTCCTCGATAACGGCGCTATCGACGCGCACATGCTCGGCCGTGCGCTGCTCGGCATAGGCGATCACACGGGCTTCGCCCTTCTCGATCGCGAACTGGTGGCCGGTCATCTTGCCATCGGCGGTGATGGTGATCGACAGGCGGTTGCGGATTTCGAGAGACGTCAGGGTTTCGCGCTTGAAGTTCAGGATATAGAGCGCGACTTCCACGGGCACGCGGACGTTGATCGACTGGCCCTGGCGGCGCAGCACGTGGTCCTCGATATGGCGCATGATCATCAGCGCCAGCGACTCGACCGAACGCACCAGGCCCGTGCCGTCACAGATCGGGCACTTGTGGGTCGAACTTTCGACGACGCCGAAGCGGATGCGCTGGCGGCTCATTTCCATCAGGCCGAAATGGCTGATGCGGCCGACCTGGATGCGGGCACGATCGTCCTTGAGGCAATCCTTGAGCTTGCGCTCGACGGCCCGGTTGGAGCGGTTCTCCATCATGTCGATGAAGTCGATGACGATGAGGCCGGCCAGGTCGCGCAGGCGGAGCTGGCGGCTGACTTCCTCGGCGGCTTCCAGATTGGTCTGGAGCGCGGTGTCCTCGATATTGTGCTCCTTGGTGGAGCGGCCCGAGTTCACGTCGATGGATACGAGCGCTTCGGTCGGGTTGATGACGATATAGCCACCGGAGGGCAGGGTGACCGTCGGCGAGAACATCGAGTCGAGCTGGGCTTCGATGCCATACTTGGAGAACAGCGGCTGATCATCCTTGTAGAGCTGCACGTTCTTGGCGTGGCTCGGCATGATCATGCGCATGAAGTCCTTGGCCTCGCGGTAGGCGTCGTCGCCCGCCACGAACACTTCATCGATGTCCTTGTTGTAGAGATCGCGAATGGTCCGCTTGATCAGCGAGCCTTCCTCATAGACCAGGCACGGTGCCTGGCTCTTGAGGGTGAGCGAACGCACGCTCTCCCACAGCCGCATCAGGTATTCGAAGTCGCGCTTGACTTCGGCCTTGGTGCGGGACGCACCGGCCGTGCGCAGGATGACGCCCATGCCTTGAGGCACTTCCAGGTCGGACGTGATTTCCTTGAGACGCTTGCGGTCCGCAGCATTGGTGATCTTGCGCGAAATGCCGCCCCCCCGGGCGGTATTGGGCATCAGCACGGAGTAGCGACCAGCCAGCGACAGATAGGTGGTTAGAGCCGCGCCCTTGTTGCCGCGCTCTTCCTTGACCACCTGCACCAGCATGACCTGCCGGCGCTTGATCACTTCCTGAATCTTGTAATGACGACGATTGTTGCTCGAGCGGCGACGCTCCGGCACTTCCTCAAGCGCATCGGCGCCGCCGATTGACTCGACCGGCTCGGAATTGGCCGGCGCCTGCTCGATATGGCTGGCGTCTTCGGTTTCCTGCGGATCGGCCTCGGCGTCGGGCTCGGTTACACCTTCGGGCAGCGAGATGTTCTCGTCTGCCTCGTCGTGATGGTCCTCGGCCTCCTCATCGCGCAGCAGGGCCTCGCGGTCGGCAACCGGGATCTGGTAATAGTCAGGGTGGATTTCGCTGAAGGCGAGGAAGCCATGGCGGTTGCCGCCATATTCCACAAACGCCGCCTGCAGGGACGGCTCAACGCGCGTGACCTTGGCGAGGTAGATGTTCCCGCGCAACTGGCGACGGGTCGCCGATTCGAAATCGAACTCCTCGAGCCTGTTACCTGCTGTAACGACGATCCGTGTTTCTTCCGGGTGGATGGCATCCACCAGCATTCTCTTGGTAGCCATAGTTAACTCCGCGCGCTCGCGCGCCGACAAGAGGGCGCCGGAAAGCCGGAATCCTTCTGGTAGCGCAGTGCGAGGCGAATGGTTTGGGGGTGGTTGCGCGCACAAGCTCTGCCTTTAGCGCGCCGATATGGGTGGTCATGGCCGAAAGATGCAGCGTGGCAAAACGGCAATCGTCATGTTCGATCGCGTCGCGTTCTGTCCGCCTGCGGGCCATCTGACCTCTTCCTATTGAGCTGTCCGCATCCGAAGATTTGCCGACAGCCGTCCGGTCCAAGGGGGACCGAAATTCGTAGCGAAGCGCAGGATTGCCGCTTCTGAACCGGGTTCGGAGGGTCTCTTCGTACCCCCTTACCCGGCCACTTCCTGCACCGCTGTAGTTGGCCTTGTGGCCACGCAAACTGGTTCTGCAGGAAGCTTGCGCCTCACCACTAGCGTGTAGGGATGTTGCGTCCGAATGGCAACAGGAAAGTCGAAAAGCGCTACTGACAGGCTTTTAGCATGCCGTTATTGGCCGAACCCGCAAATCATCGCATAAGAGCGCTCGCGCCGCAGAATCGCCAGAACCTGATGACAAACGCGGCGGACGCGAGTTTTGGGATCGGTCTGCGCTTGAAATCCTTCCACACGTTCTTCTTGTCGATGTTCGGGGCCGTGCTCCTGCTGGTTGCGTCTGCGCAGGCGCAAGAAGCGCCAGCCGAACCGGTGTCCGTGGCGCTGCCCAACGTCATGGATGTCCGCGTGTCCGCCACGCCGGAGCGGGCGCGCCTGGTCATCGACCTGGCTGGCCGCACCGAATTTGCCCTGGTGTCACTGGCAGAGCCCAACCGCCTCGCCATCGATGTCCGCGCCGCCACGTTCTCGGTGCCCGAACCTTCTGGCAAACCCTCGGGCGAGGGCATGGTTTCCGACTATCTGGTCGAGCAAGCCGCGCCCGACCGTGTGCGGACCACACTGACGCTGTCCGGCGCCGCGCAGGTGCAGCAGGCCTATATGCTGGAAGCCTTCGAGGACCAGCCGGCGCGGCTCGTGGTCGACATCATCCCGGCGACGCCAGAGGAATTCGCGGCCAATGTCGCCCGCGATCTAGCGGCGTCCGGCACTGCCGCGCCGCCGGTTGCCGCAAGCTCGACGCCGGCAGGCGGGTCGGAGCTGCCAATCGCAACGCGCCCGCTCGTCGTCATCGACCCCGGCCATGGCGGCATAGACAGCGGGGCAGAGACCCCCGGCGGCATCAAGGAGAAAGACATTGTCCTCGCCTTTGCCCTAAGGCTCCAGGAGCTGTTGGTGGCATCCGGCCGGTTCGACGTGGCGCTGACGCGTGAGGACGACACCTTCCTGCGGCTTGAGGAGCGGGTGGCGCTGGCGCGTACCAATAAGGCCGACATCTTCATTTCCATCCACGCCGACAGCTTCCAGCAGCCGGAAATCCGTGGCGCCAGCGTCTATACCCGCGACGAGAACGCCACCGACGTCCTCGACAAAGTGCTGGCCGACAGCGAGAACAAGACCGACATCATTGCCGGTTTCGCCATGCCGCAAATGGCGCCCGAAGTCGTCGATATCCTGCTCGATCTGATGCGCCGCGAGATGCGCCATCAGTCGTTCACCCTGGCCCAAGCGATCGTGCACCAACTCGAACCCAGCGTTGAGCTGCGGCGCTTTCCGGTGCGGCAGGCCGATTTCTTCGTCTTGCAGGCCCCCGACGTACCATCGGTGCTGGTGGAGCTTGGCTTCCTGTCGAATGCCGACGACATGGCCAATCTGATGCAGGGCGACTGGCAGGACCGGACGGCCGACGCCCTGGCACGCGGTATTTCGACCTATTTCGACAGCATCACGCCGGAGGAATAGGGCAGTCGCTGCGTAAGCCGCGCCACTATCGTGGCATCCCGTCGCATTTGCGCCACACGGGCGCGGCGGACTGTGACCCGGCGCCGATATGATCCACTTTCATGGCTCGGTCTGCTATGATTCCGGCTGCAAATCAGGGATGACGAACGCCGTCCCTCGGAGAACTCGTCTATATGCTGCGTTTGATCGGCTGGCTGTTTGGTTTTGGTATGTTTATCGCCCTGGCCGCCATTGGCGCCGGCGCCATCTACCTGACCAGCGTGTCGGCCGCACTGCCTGACTACACCGTTCTCAAAGACTACCAACCGCCGGTGACGACGCGCGTGCATGCCGCTGACGGTACGCTGCTTGCCGAGTTCGCCCGCGAACGCCGGCTGTTCCAACCCATCGAAACCGTGCCGCCGCTGCTGGTGCAGGCGTTTCTTTCTGCCGAGGACAAGGATTTTTATAGCCATGGCGGCATCGCCATCGACGGCGTGTTTCGCGCTGTCCGCGACAACCTCGTTGCCCGCATGGATGGCAATTCGTCGATCCAGGGCGGTGGTTCCTCCATTACCCAGCAGGTCGCCAAGAACTTCCTTTTGAGCTCCGAACAGACCTGGGACCGCAAGATTCAGGAAGCGCTGCTGGCGATCCGCATTGAATCGACCTTCTCCAAGGATCGTATCCTCGAGCTCTATCTGAACGAGATTTTCCTCGGGCTGAACTCCTATGGCGTCGCGGCTGCCGCACTGAACTACTTCGACAAGGCGCTGTACCAGCTCACCCTGAGCGAGGCCGCCTACATCGCCGCTTTGCCCAAGGGGCCAAACAACTATCACCCGTTCCGCCGGGTCGAAGCGGCCATTGAGCGCCGCAACTGGGTGATCGATCGCATGGTCGAGAACGGCTATGTGGGCCTCGAAGAGGCCGAGTTGGCCAAGGAAGAGCCGCTCAACGTCATCCCACGTGCCGGCGGTAGCCAGCTCTATTCGGCCGAGTATTTCACCGAGGAAGTACGTCGTGAGCTGGCCAAGCTCTATGGCGAAGACCAGCTCTATGGCGGCGGTTTGTCGGTACGCACGACGCTCGAACCCAAGCTGCAGGAATATGCCCGCAGGGCTTTGATGGACGGTCTGATCGCTTACGACCACACCAAAGGCTTCCGCACGCCCGTAGCCAGCATCGAAATTGGCGAGGACTGGGGCCTCGACGTCGCCAAGATATTGCCCCTGAGCGACGTGCCGGAATGGCAGCTCGCGGTCGTGCTCGAAATGAACGGCAACGAGGCCCGTATCGGATTGCGTCCGGACGCCATTGCTGACGGCGGCGTGGCTGCCGATCGCGAGGAGGGCATTCTGTCTGGCCCCGAGATCAAGTGGATCTCCAAGCCTTTGCAGGACATCCTTAAAGTAGGGGATGTGGTCTACGTCTCTCCGGTTTCCGGCAAGGCCGGCGTTTTCACGCTGGAGCAGGTCCCCGAGATTGAAGGCGCGCTGGTTGCCATGGATCCCCGCACCGGGCGTGTCCTGGCGATGGTGGGCGGCTTCTCTTATTCGGCGAGCGAGTTCAACCGCGCCACCCAAGCCCTGCGCCAACCCGGCTCCTCGTTCAAGCCGATCGTCTACGCCGCGGCCCTGGACAATGGCTATACGCCGGCCTCGGTCGTGCTCGATGCGCCCGTGGAAATCCGCAATGGCGACGGCTCGATCTGGCGGCCGGAGAACTACGCGCAGGAGTTTTATGGCCCGCAGACCCTGCGGCGCGGCATCGAGCGCAGCCGCAATGTCATGACGGTGCGGCTCGCCAAGGACATCGGCATGCCTCTGGTCGCCGAATATGCGCGGCTGTTCGGCGTCTACGACTCGATGCAGCCGGTTCTCGCCATGGCGCTAGGCGCTGGCGAAACCACTGATATGCGCATGACGGCGGCCTATGCCACCATCGCCAATGGCGGGCGCAAGATCGTCCCCACGTTGATTGACCGCGTACAGGATCGCTATGGCGTCACCGTCTACCGGCACGACCAGCGCCTGTGCGAGGGCTGCGAGGCCGCCGATTGGCACGGGCAGGGCGAACCTGTCATCGTCGATAACCGCGAGCAGGTGCTCGACCCGATGACGGCCTATCAGATCACGTCGATGATGGAAGGCGTGGTGCAGCGCGGCACCGGCACGGCCGCCAAGGTGCTCAACCGCCCGGTAGCCGGCAAGACCGGCACCACCAACGACTACAAGGACGCCTGGTTCGTCGGCTTCACGCCTGAACTAGCTGTTGGCGTCTATGTCGGCTACGACCAGCCGCGCTCGATGGGCAGCTCGATAACCGGCGGCACCTTTGCCGTGCCGATCTTCACCGAATTCATGCAGAAGGCGCTGGAAGGCAAGCCGGCGACACCCTTCACCGAGCCGCCCGGCATGACCAATGCCTGGATCAATCCCAATTCAGGCGTGCAGGCGTTCGAGGGCGAAGCGGGCATCGAAGAGGCGTTCAAGCCTGGTACCGGTCCAAACCTGATGACCTCGGTCATCGGCGTCGACGTCAATGCCTTTGACGCGATCCAGCGCCAGCAGCAGATGCAGCAGCAGTATGGCGGCGGCTTCGCCGACCAGCCGGCACCGACAGCCGCCCCCGGTCAGCGGGTCTTCGATGCCGATACCAACCAGTGGATCACGCGAGGCGGGCTGTTCTAGGTGGCCGCCTTCGTTACCTATCCCGACGCGGCGCTCGGCAGGAAGGCCGTCTCGCGGCCCGTCGATGCCCGAATGCTGCAGGTTGGCGAAGCGCTGATCGATGCGGCGCGCGACGTGCAGGCCTATGGCTTGGCGGCTGCCCATCTGGGCAGCGACGAGCCGATCGCGGTCATCAGCGTCGCAGCGGATATCGGCCAGCGGGACTATCGGCTGCTCTACAATCCCGAAATTGTTCTCGCGGCTGAGGAAATTTTGTCAGGCCCCGAGGGTTCCGTGTCGCTTCCTGGCATTGAAGTGCCCGTCGAACGCCCTATCTGGGTGGAAGTGGCGTATGACAATGCCGACGGCGCTCGCGAAACCGCGCGGTTCGAGGGCTTCGTGGCGCGGGTGGCGCAACATGAAATTGACCAGGTGAACGGCGTATTTTTCCTGACGCGGGTGTCACGCCTCAAGCGGGACACGGCGATCCGCAAATTTGAGAAGAGCCAGCGGCGCTGACCGCGACTTGTTACGAGAAGTTAACGCGACCCGGCACGCGTTCCGCGTTTAATAAAGACATCAATTGGAGACGATGACGATGAAACCAGCACGATTGGCAATGATGGCGACGATGGCCGCCCTGGTAGCCCTGCCAACGCCGGCATGGGCGCTGTTCTGTTCCAATGAAGGGCCGAGCGCCGGATACATCGTTGTCGAGGACAACGGCAAAAGCCGCATGGTGAAGGACGTCGAAGGCCAGGCCCGGCTCGACAAGCAGCGGCTCCGCGAAGTCGGCGTGGTCGCGACCTCCACCGAGCGTTGGAACGGCTGCATCCGCGCCTATGTCACCCAGCCAGAGGGCGGCCAGGTGATGGAGTTCTACGATCCGGCAACGCTGCGCCGCCTGCAATAGCGACCTTGGGCGGTCGATGGGGCCGGGAGGGTTGATCCCGGCCACTGCCTCCGCTACATGAGGCCCGCTATTGAAGGAATTGACCAAATGCGTGCGGAAATCGAAAAGACCGTCGCCGAAATCGAGCAGGTTCTGACCCTGCTGAGGAGGCATCTTTGACTGGGATACTGCTGAAGTCCGCCTCGACGCGCTGACGGCGCAAACCGAATCCCCCGATTTCTGGAACGACCCCGAAAAGGCTCGCGTCACCATGCGCGAGCGCGATGAGCTCGATGTGGCGGTGAAAGCCGTGCGCGAACTCGAGGCCGGCATCCGCGATAATGTCGAACTGATCGAGCTGGGCGACGCTGAAGGCGACGCCGAGGTGGTTAAGGACGCCGAGAGCACGCTCATCGAGCTCAAGCAGACCGCGCGCCGCCGCCAGATCGAGACGCTGCTCTCGGGTGAAGTGGACGCCAACGACTGCTATGTCGAAATCCACTCCGGCGCCGGCGGCACCGAGAGCCAGGATTGGGCCAACATGCTCTTGCGCATGTATACCCGCTGGGCCGAGCGCCGGAAGATGAAGGTCCAGGTGCTCGAAATGCATGACGGCGAAGAAGCCGGCATCAAATCGGCGACTATCCAGGTTTCCGGGCACAATGCCTATGGATGGCTCAAGACCGAGAGCGGCGTGCATCGTCTCGTCCGCATCAGCCCCTACGATTCGGCAGCACGCCGCCACACCAGCTTCTCGAGCTGCTGGGTTTACCCTGTGGTCGATGACTCCATCGACATCGAAATCCGCGAATCCGACCTTAAGGTCGACACCTACCGCGCCTCGGGTGCCGGTGGGCAGCACGTGAACACGACCGACTCTGCCATCCGCATCACCCACGTGCCTTCGGGCATTATCGTGGCGTGTCAGCAGGAACGCAGCCAGCACAAGAACCGTGCGACGGCCATGGCCATGCTGAAATCGCGCCTCTATGAGGCCGAGCTGCAGAAGCGCGAAGAGGCGGCCAACGCCCAGGCCGCGAGCAAGACCGATATCGGCTGGGGTCACCAGATCCGCAGCTACGTGCTGCAGCCTTACCAGATGGTCAAGGACCTGCGCACCGGCGTCGAAAGCGGCCAGCCGTCAGTGGTGCTGGATGGCGATCTCGACGAGTTCATGGAAGCCGCATTGGCGCAGCGCGTCGGCGTGGCAACGGACGTCGCGGCTGAGGATTAGTCCTCAGCCGAGCGTCGCCAGCAGGCGCTTGCCGGCTTCGATGAAAGCCTTGGGATTAATGGCGTCGTCGCCCTTGCGCACTTCGAAGTGCAGATGCGGGCCGGTGGAGCGTCCGGTTGAGCCGACTTTGGCGATCGGTGTGCCGGTGTTCACCGGTTGGCCTTCTTCACTCAGAAAGCCCGACAGGTGGGCATAGCGGGTCACGAGGCCGCTGGGATGGGTGACCTCCACCACATTGCCATAGCCTGACTTGGTGCCCACAAAGCTCACCACGCCCCGGCCGGCGCTGAAGACGGTCGTACCCTTTGGCGCGGCGAAATCGAGGCCAGAGTGGAATGCCCGGCCTCCGGTGAATGGATCGGTGCGATTGCCGAAGCCTGAGCTCTGGCGAAAATTGCCTGTGATCGGCATGTGGATCGGTGCGCCGTCAAAGCTCTCCCGTGCCGCCTTGTAGCGAACCAGCGCAGCCATGACCGCATTGGCGTCGTCGATCATCGGCGATGCCTCGATATCATCGCTGGCCGCGAGCAGGGGCCCCCCCACGCCGTCTAGGTCCGGAGGCAGGTCAACACGGATGCCGAGATCGGCCAGTTCGGTGACGATGCTGTCTGTCCGTGCCGCGGCGGTTTCAGCGATCGAGGTCATGGCGAACTGAGTTTCGCCCATCATCTGCGCCACGGCGACTGCCGTCGCGTCGATATCGGGGTTGCCGGTAGCGGTCGTCGACACGGTCATGTCGTCGATTACCGGGGCAGGGATGGCTGCTGCCTCGATGCCGAGCTCGCCGGCCTTGTCGACCAACACCTTCACCAGTTGATGCTGCTCGATCAGCACTTCCTGCTGCTGGGCCAGTTCCTGCAATTGCAGGTTGATGTCGCCAGTTTGTGCATAGCTGCGCGACTGGAGTCGGTCCACTTCGACGCGGAGCTGTGCGATCCGGTCTTCATAGGCCTCAACAAGCTGCTCGGTTTGTCCGTTAAGCAGCTTTGCAATATCGGGGGAGAGCAGGAAGGCGGTGCCGAGCAGAGCATTGCCCGAGAGCAGCACGGTGAACATGCCGTAGAACAGGCCGGCATGTACACGATGGCGCGGCCGTCTCGCTTGTTGGGCTAACGCCTTGTCGGTCCGCCCAAAACTGGCTTGGTTACGCACGCAACATACTCCACGACGCCAAATAACATGGTGTCCGGATTATGACCGCGCATGGTTAACAAAGCCTGTTTCGTCACTTTCGCGCCACATGCGCCTCAAGCGCTTCCAGCATTTTCTGCGCATGGCCGAGGATACGCGTAGCGCGGATGATCCGGCTGACCTTGCCGTCGGCGTCGATGATGAACGAGGTGCGGATCAGCCCCATGAACTCGCGGCCATAGAGCTTTTTGAGCTTCCACAGCCCGAACGCCTCGATCGCGACATGCTCAGGATCGGCCGCCAGCGGCACGACGAGGCCATACTTCTTACGAAATTTGATATGACTTTCAATGCTATCGGGAGAAACGCCAACCAGCTTGGCCCCTAGCTTGTGGAATGCCGTGGCGCGCTCCGAGAACTCCTTGTTCTCGTCGACGCAGCCGCCAGAATCGTCTTCCGGGTAGAAATACAGCACGACTGGCTGTCCCTTGGCCGACGCGAGACTGAACGATGTTCCATCGTCGAGCGGAACCGTGAAGTCGGGGGCGATATCGCCTTCCCTAAGTTCGGTCATGTGACGGCTCCTCATCTTGCTTGCAATGCCCTAAAATCCGGGGTGTCGGTGCCATATTCCAGCCGGTATCATTGGGCAAGAGACCGCATTCTGCGGTTGATTCTCGGGGGTGTCAGCAGATTACGGCAAAGCCTCGTTCTGGAAGCAAGTGAGCGCGTCAACCTTATCCGCAGACACGCCCGTTTTGCCGTCTGCGCAACGGAAGCGCCCCCCTGCGCGGCATGCGGCCAAATTGGCCGTTTGGGTGCTCGGTGTTCCCGCCGTTCTGCTCGTGCTGCTCTACCTGGTTCTGCTGGTTACGCCGATCCGGCTGCCCTTCGGCAGCGAGGCGGCGCAGGCTATTGCCCGATCGGCACTGCCATCCACCAGCCAATTGCAGCTGGGGCATATGGCACTGGCGCTCGAAAAGGGCGTCTGGCCGGTTATCCAGTTTTCGCCAGTGGTGCTGACCGACAGCAAGACCGGCGCCAAGGTCGCCATGGAGGCCCTTGAAGTCGGCTTTTCGCCCGCGCGCGCGCTCTTCGGGCAGCCCGGTGCCACCGTCACCATCGTCAAACCGCATATTCAGATCGTGCAGGACCTGTTCGGGCCGCGCGTCACCAGTTTCGAGCTCATCGAAGACCCCGAGGGCGGCCAGCCGACGGTCCGAGTGCAGGAAGGGGACGACGCGTTTCCGTCCGTCGATATTTCCTCCAACGGTATCGATCTGCGCGGCAGCCCAGCTCCAATCGCCATGCGCTCCGACAATGACTGGCTGATCTACAACCTGGAGGCCAGCGAACAGGGCATTGCCGAAATCGTGGCGCAGGCAGCGCAGGGGCGGTTCTCCAAACTGGTCGTGCGCGACGGCACGATCGATATGAACGACTCGGTCTACGGCCTGTTCCGGCGCTTCGAGGACATCAATCTCGAGATTGGCCCGACACCGGACCGCCGCAACACCAACGGCACCTTCTCGGCCACGCTGGGCGGACGCACCATGACGGGCAGCCTGTCGCGGACGGTCGACGATGCCGGCAATTCCCGGCTCGAGGCCGACGTCACCAATATCGACTTCGCCGCCTTCCTACCATTCATCGACGACGCGACGAGCCTCGCCGCCATGCGTGGGGCCGGGGCGCTGTCCATCGACGTCAACTTCCAGCCGGCGGGCGGCAAGCTCGTGGACGGGCGCTTCAAGATCGACCTCACCGGTCTCGATCTGCGCATTGCCGACGCCTACTTCCCCGTAGCCAGCTCGATCATGGACATCACCTGGTCGCCCAAGGACGGGCAGTTCGTGCTCGAAGATGCGGCGCTGCAGATCGGGCAAAGCTCAGCCCGGATTTCCGGGATCTTCGCCATGGGGCTCGACCCGATCTATGGGCCAACCATGGGCATTTCGCTAAAGGCAAGGGATGTCTTCCTGCACCCCAACGACATGGCGGCGCCCGAGGCGCCGTTCGAAACCATGGAATTCTCCGGCTGGTCGGCGCCGCTCTATGGCGCGTTGGGCATCGATCGGCTCCTGGCGCGCAAGGGCAATGCCACCGTCGAGACTACCGGCCGGGTCGATATGTTGCGCGCCGGGCTCGGCATCGACATGACGGTGGCCGGGCAAGGCGTCAGCGCCGACGATCTCAAGCGCCTGTGGCCTTATGTTATGGGGGGAGAGAGCCGCGACTGGTTCGTTGCCAACGTCACCCAGGGCACGGTGGCTCGTTCGCGCATGGATTTCAAGTTCCCGGTCGGCTCGATGGGCCTTGAGGGCGAAGACAAACCGATCCCCGATGGGGCGATGCAGATCGACATGATCGGTATGGGGGTCGCGATCAAGCCCACTGCCGAAATGGCGCCCATCGCCATCGAAGGCGAAACGCGCCTGCAGGTGGACGACGCCAATGTCACCATCTCGGCGGGGGGCGGACGTCTTGAGACCGCAGCGGGCGAGATTACCGTCGCCAACCCGGCGCTGATCATGGACAATTCGACGCCGTCTGACAGCATCATGGAGATATCCGGCGATGTCACCGGCTCCATTCCCGCGCTGCTGGCGCTAGCCAGCGAGCAACAGCCTGACCTTGTTGCTAACGCTCAATTGCCCATCGATCTGGACGCCCTGACCGGCACCGTCGATGTCGGCCTGGTGACGACCATCCGCCTGCCTGATGAGGCGACAGGCCGGGAGTTGGACCTTGACTATGTGCTCAATGGCACGGTCAAGGACTTCGCCAGCACCGCGCCCATCCAGGAGCGTAAGATCGGCAATGGACAACTGGCGTTCAGCGCCTCGCAGGACGGCTACCAGTTGGGCGGCACGGCCGAGATCGACGGCATGGCGGCAGAAGTCGAAATCGCGGGCACGCCCACCACCGACCCGACCTTCCGCCTTGCATCCACCATCGATGTTGCCGACCTCGCCAAGATGGGGTTCGACGCGTCCGAATTTCTCACCGGCAAGGTGCGGTTCGTGGCGCAGCCCATGCCGGATGGCGCGCTGCAAATGGCGGTCGACCTAAAGGACGCGGCGCTGACCATCAAGGATATCGGCATCACCAAGGCGGCCGGCGCGTCGGGCACGCTGAGCGCCACCATCCGCCAACAGGGCGATTTGACGCAGCTGAGTGGCATCGATCTGTCGTTCGGCACCGTACGCGCGCTGGGGGCCATAAAGTATGATGCCGCCAAGGGTCTGCAATCGGCAGAGTTCAGTCAGTTCGGTCTGAGCGAGGGCGATAGCGCCCGGATGGCGCTGACGCCGATCGATGGCGGCTACGCCGTTCAGGTTCGCGGCGCTCAGTTCGATCTCAAGCCGATGCTGCGGCAGTTCTTCGGGCTTGGCCAGGGCGCCGGCGGCGTGCAGTCATCCCAGTTTGACCAGACCATTTCGCTCGACGTCAAACTCGATCGCGCCTTGGGCTACTATGCCACCACGGCCTTCAACCTCGACCTCAGCCTGCTGTTGCGCGGCACCGATATGCGGCGGGCCAACCTCACCGCCCAGTTCAGCGATGGCAATGGCATCTCGGTCACAACCAACCCAGCGCCGAAGGGCCGCACGCTCTCGGTAGCGTTCAACGATGCCGGCACCATCCTGCGCCTGCTCGGCGTCTATTCGCAACTGGCCGGGGGCTCGGGCAGCCTAGTGCTCACCACCGATCGCGACCTTGACGCGGAAGCGGGACAATTGGTGATGCGGGACTTTGCCATTGTCGACGAGGCGAACGTGGCCCAGATCCTGGGCAATCACTCCGATTCCCGCGCCGCCATCGCTGCCCAGAACCGGCTGGATTTCGATCGCGCCCAGGTCGATTTCCAGCGCCGCTCCGACCGCGTGGAAGTCACCAATGCCATGCTGACCGGCGATTCCGTGGGCGGCACCATGCGCGGTTTCATCTACACCGATCAGCGCCAGTACGACCTCACGGGCACCTATGTGCCGCTGTTTGGCCTCAACAGCGCCTTCCAGAAGATCCCGATCCTTGGTCCGCTACTTGGTGGCCGGGAAGGCGAGGGTCTGGTCGGGGTGACCTTTGCGGTCCAAGGCCCGCTCGACAAGCCTGACTTCAAGATCAATCCGCTGTCCGTGTTACTGCCGGGCGCGTTCAGAGAACTGTTCGAGTTCCGGGCCAAGGAACAGCCACCGGCACAGTAGGGCCTCTTGACCCTTCGGGTGCGGGGTACTGAGAACGGAATTCCCCCCCAACACCGGCGCCTCCCTCGGGCTTGATCCGAGGGTCTCCAGCAGCTGGCGCCGTGTTGAAAGCGACCCGCGGATCAAGTCCGCGGGAAGCGATTGTGGATGGGATCGGTCCCTATGCTAAACTGGCTTGATCAGCGCATGCCGCTTTTTGCCGACGGAGAGCTTGATCACGCCTTCGGGGAGCACATTGTCGGCATTCAGCGTCAGTTTGTCGTCTTCCACGAGTGCGTCGTTTATCCGTACCGCGCCCGATTGGACGTGTCGGCGGGCCTCGCCTTTCGATGCCGCAAGGCCGACATTGACCAAGGCTTCTAGAACACCCGTACCCGACAGACTGGCGCCGACGACGTGGATCGTGGGCAGCGACAGGTCGATCGATCCCGCCTCAAACGTGGCACGAGCGGTTTCGGCGGCCTGCTCGGCCGCCGCACGGCCATGGACAATCGCCGTAACCTCGGTCGCCAGCACCTTCTTGGCCTCGTTGATCTCGTTGCCGCCCAGAGCGCCGAGCTTTTCGATCTCGCTCAGCGGCAGGCGGGTGAAGATCTTGAGGAACTTGGTGACGTCGGCGTCTTCGGTATTGCGGAAATACTGCCAGAAATCATAGGGGCTGAAGAGGTCGCCATTGAGCCAGACGGCGCCGGAGGCAGACTTGCCCATCTTCTCGCCCGACGCCTTGGTCAGCAGCGGCGTGGTGAGGGCATAAAGCTGCTCGCCGCCCATGCGATGGTTGAGGTCCACACCGTTGATGATGTTGCCCCACTGGTCCGATCCGCCCATCTGCAACACGGTGCCGTAGCGCCGGTTGAGCTCGGTGAAGTCGTAGCCCTGCATGATCATGTAGTTGAATTCGAGGAAGCTCAGCGACTGCTCGCGATCGAGCCGCAGCTTGACCGAGTCGAAGCTCAGCATGCGGTTGACCGAGAAGTGCCGGCCGACATCGCGCAGGAACTCAACATAGTTGAGCTTCAGCAGCCAATCGGCGTTGTTGACCATCATGGCCGGGTTGGACCCGCCATAGTTGAGGATGTTGCCGTAGACGCGCTTGATGCTCTCGATGTTGGTCTCGATCTGCTCAACCGTCAGCAGCTTGCGCTGATCATCGCGGAACGATGGATCGCCCACCATGGAGGTGCCGCCGCCCATCAGGCTGATCGCCTTGTGGCCGGTTTCCTGCAGCCAGTAGAGCATGGTGACGGTGATCAGGTTGCCGATATGGATCGAGGTGGCCGTGGCATCGTAGCCGACATAGCCTGATATCGGCCCCTTGAGGGCGAGGGCATCCAGGCCCTCTGGATCGGAAATCTGGTGGATGAAGCCGCGCTCGTCGAGAACGCGCAGGAAGTCGGATTTGAACTTGGTCATCTGAAAACCACTGAGGTTATGGAGACCTCATGGTGAGCTTGTCGAACCACGAGGTCGGTGCATGCGGGACCCCGTCCTTCGACAGGCTCAGGATGAGGTCCCTTCCAACAGATCGCAGTTTTCGCGCTGCTAGTTAGCGCCCGCCGCCGGCGGCGATCTCCTGCCGGCGACGGTCGAGATAGTCAGCGCAGCGGGTGGTCAATTCGTCGATCTTGCCTTCGTAGAAGTGGTTCGCACCTTCGACGATCTGCTGTTCGATGGTGATGCCCTTCTGAGTCTTGAGCTTGTCGACCAGCTTCTGCACGGAAGTCGGCGGCGCGACACGGTCCTTGTCGCCATGGATGATCAGGCCGGAAGACGGGCAGGGGGCGAGGAACGAGAAATCGTAGAGATTTTCCGGCGGCGACACCGAAATGAAGCCTTCAACTTCCGGGCGGCGCATTAGCAGCTGCATGCCGATCCAGGCGCCGAACGAGAAGCCGGCGATCCAGCAGCCGCGCGACTCGCGGTTGATGACCTGCAGCCAATCGAGCGCTGCGGCGGCGTCGGAAAGCTCGCCGATACCGTGGTCGAACATGCCCTGGCTGCGGCCGACGCCGCGCGAATTGAAACGCAACACGGCAAAGCCGCGCTCGGCGAACATGTAGAAGAGGTTGTAGACGATCTGATTATTCATCGTCCCGCCGAACTGCGGATGGGGATGAAGCACGATCGCGATCGGCGCATTCGGCTCTCTACCCGGCTGGTACCGGCCTTCCAGACGGCCTTCCGGCCCGTTGAAAATCACTTCTGGCATGGTCTTGTTCTTCCGGCCGTTCGGCTCTGTTGGTGCGGTTCTGCGGGACCCCATGCGACGGCGTTGCGGCTTGACTATGGGCGTGCCGCTGCCTAAAACATGGGTCGCAAAATCTAGTTTAGAATTGTTCGAAACTCGGTTTTCAGCCGCTCTGCGGCCAGCAAGAGCGCCCCTTGTAATGAAGTTGGGCGTCAAATTTCAAGAAGTGTTTGGAGTCGAGGGCGCTATGGCGCTCGGCCCTAGGCATGGATGGTATGACCGGCGCGCATGCGCCACCTGGGAAACCGATGACGAGACCGGCGATCTATCTTGATCATAATGCCGCGTCCCCGCTTCTGCCGGAGGCGCGGTCGGCGCTCGTCGCCGCCCTCGATCTGGTCGGCAACCCATCGTCGGTTCACGCCCACGGCCGAGCCCTGCGCAACCTGCTCGACACCGCGCGGGGGCAGGTGGCTGCCCTAGCCGGCGCAGAACGCAAGCAGGTCGTGTTCACCGGTTCCGCAACCGAGGCCATCACCCAGGCCGTCGTCGGCGGCGCCAAGGCCTTTGCGGCAAGCACCATCGTTATCAGCGCGGGCGAGCATGCGGCGGTCGCCAAGGCTGCCGAGGCGACGGGCTTGCCTGTCGTCACCATCGGGCTTCTGCGGGACGGCAGCATTGATCTCGATCAACTGGCAGAAGTCTTGCAGCATGCTGCCGGCAACCTGCTGGTCTGCCTGCATTGGGTGAACAACGAGACCGGGGTGGTGCAGAACATCGCCCGCATCAACGCCCTGGTCGGCCCGACGCCGCATACGCTGTTCATCGATGCCGTGCAGGCTTTCGGCAAGCTGCCCCTCGATTTCGCCGCCTCGGCTCCCGATATGATGGCGGTGAGCGGTCACAAGATTGGTGCGCCGGCGGGCATTGGCGCGCTGCTGGTCAAGGCGCATGCCGACGTCGTTCGTCTTATTCCCGGCGGTGGCCAGGAGCAGGGGCGTCGTGGCGGCACTGAGGCGACGGCATTGATCGCAGCATTTGGTGCGGCGGCAGCTGCTATCGCGGGACGCTATGCGGCGGCCGGTGTACCAGCGCTGACCGCGCGGCTTGAGGCGGCTTTGCCGCCAGATGCCGTGGTGTTTGGTGGCGAGCGGCTGGGCAATGTGACGAATTTCGCGGTGCCCGGCATCAAGAATGCGACGGCGATGATGGGGTTGGACCTGCTGGGCCTGTCCGTCTCGTCGGGTTCGGCCTGTTCATCGGGCAAGGTCGGACCGAGCCATGTCCTGGCGGCAATGGGTATTGCCGACGCGCTGGCTGAATGCGCGCTGCGTGTCAGTTTAGGCTGGAATTCCACGACCGACGAGGTCGACGCGTTCGTCGCTGGTTACCGATCCATCCTTGAGCGTCATCGGGCGCGACAAGGCAGGCGGCCTGACCGCCAGCAACAGTTTTAGACGGCTCGCGGCGACCTTGAATCGCCACCGGGCAATTAGGAGAAGCCACGATGGCTGACGATTACGCCGATATCCCGACGCTCAAGGAAAACATCGACCGCGCCACCGTTGACTCGGTGCGTTCGCTCGACGTGGACAAGTACAAGTACGGTTTCGAGACCGATATCGAATCCGACATGGCCCCTAAGGGCCTGAGCGAGGATACCGTCCGTTTCATCTCTGCCAAGAAGAACGAGCCGCAGTGGATGCTCGATTGGCGCCTGGACGCCTATAACCGCTTCCTGACCATGACCGAGCCGACCTGGGCCAAGGTGCATTATCCGCAGATCGATCTGCAGGACATGTACTATTACGCCGCGCCCAAGTCGTCGCCGGCGCCCAAGAGCCTCGACGAGGTCGATCCGGCGCTGATCGCCATGTACGACAAGCTCGGCGTGCCGCTGAAGGAACGCGAGATCCTGGCCGGCGTCGAGCGCCCGAAAGTGGCCGTCGATGCGGTGATGGACTCCGTCTCCGTGGTCACCACGTTCCGCGAGGAACTGGCCAAGGTCGGCATCATCTTCTGCTCGATCTCCGAAGCCATTCGCGAGCATTCCGAGCTGGTGCAGAAGTACCTGGCTTCGGTGGTCCCGGTCTCGGACAACTATTATGCCACGCTGAATTCGGCTGTCTTCACCGACGGCTCCTTCGTCTATATCCCCAAGGGCGTCCGCTGCCCGATGGAGCTGTCGACCTATTTCCGCATCAACGAGAAGAAGACCGGCCAGTTCGAGCGCACGCTGATCATCGCCGAAGCTGACTCGTATGTGAGCTACCTCGAAGGCTGCACGGCCCCAATGCGCGACGAGAACCAGTTGCACGCAGCGGTCGTCGAGCTCGTGGCTCTCGAAAACGCCGAGATCAAGTATTCCACCGTTCAGAACTGGTACCCCGGCGACAAGGACGGCAAGGGCGGCATCTACAACTTCGTCACCAAGCGTGGCGATTGCCGTGGCGACAATTCCAAGATCTCCTGGACCCAGGTCGAAACCGGCTCGGCCATAACCTGGAAGTATCCGAGCTGCATCCTGCGCGGCGATGGTTCGCGCGGCGAGTTCTACTCGATCGCCATTTCCAACGGCCACCAGCAGGTGGATAGCGGCACCAAGATGCTGCATCTGGGCAAGAACACGTCCAGCCGCATCATCGCCAAGGGTATCGCCGCCGGCTTCTCGGACAATACCTACCGCGGCCAGGTCTCGGCCCATGCTAAGGCCAAGAACGCCCGCAACTTCACCCAGTGTGACTCGCTGCTGATCGGCGACAAGTGCGGCGCCCATACCGTGCCCTATATCGAGAGCCGCAACGGCACGGCTGTCTTCGAGCACGAAGCCACCACGTCCAAGATTTCCGATGACCAGATGTTCTACTGCCAGCAGCGCGGCCTTTCCGAGGAAGACGCCGTGGCGTTGATCGTCAATGGCTTCGTCCGCGACGTGCTGCAGCATCTGCCGATGGAATTCATGGTCGAGACGCAGAAGCTCATTGCCATCAGCCTCGAAGGCAGCGTGGGATGACCGAAGAGCTTTCGCCTGTGGTCCGCCTCTCCGAACTGCCGCTGGAGAGCTGGACGCAGGGCACGTTTTATGGATCGGACGATGCGGGCTATCTCGGCGACCGTGCCGGGTTGAAGTCGCTGGGTTTCGGCTATTCGGAAGTCGCGCCGGGCAAGAGCAGCTGCCCATTCCACAACCATCACGTCGAGGACGAGATGTTCGTGGTGCTGGAAGGCGAGGGCACCTACCGCTTCGGCGATGCGCGCCATGCCTTCAAGGCGGGTGATGTGCTGGTCGCGCCGGCCGGCGGTCGGGACACCGCCCACCAGATCATCAACACCGGTGCCGTTACGCTGAAATACCTGGCGATCTCGAACAAATCGACCACCGAGGTCACCGAATATCCGGACTCCGGGAAGTTCGCGGTATCGAGCCGCGCCGGCGGCACCGAACCCAGCATGCGCCATATGGGGCGCCCGGGCCAACATCACATTGAAAATTACTGGGACGGCGAGCCGGGTGCCTGAGGCGCCGCCGCTGTCTAAACCGAATGACTGGAGACTGAACGATGACCACCCCGATCCTTGAAATCCGCAACCTGCATGCGCGCATCGAAGAGCGCGAAATCCTCAAGGGCGTGAACCTCACCATTCCGGCCGGCCAGGTCCATGCCATCATGGGCCGCAACGGTTCGGGCAAGTCGACGCTGAGCTATGTGCTTGCCGGCAAGGAAGACTATGAAGTCACCGAGGGCGAAATCCTGCTGAACGGCGAAAACATCCTCGAGATGGAGCCGTCCGAACGTGCCGTTGCCGGCGTGTTCCTCGCCTTCCAGTACCCGATCGAAATCCCCGGCGTTGCCACCATGACCTTCCTCAAGGCCGCCATCAACGCCCAGCGCAAGGCGCGCGGTGAGGGCGAAATGTCGACGCCCGATTTCATGCGGGCCGTCAAGGAAGCCGGCACCCAGCTCAATATCGATACCGATATGCTGAAGCGGCCGCTCAATGTCGGTTTTTCCGGCGGTGAGAAGAAGCGCGCCGAAATCCTGCAGATGGCGCTGCTCAAGCCGGCCCTCTGCGTGCTCGACGAGACCGATTCCGGCCTCGATATCGATGCGCTCCAGGTGGTGTCGCGCGGCGTGAACGCCCTGCGTTCGGACAATCGCTCCATGCTGGTCATCACCCACTACCAGCGCCTGCTGAACCACATCGTGCCTGACGTGGTGCATGTGTTCAGCGATGGCCGGATCGTCGAGAGTGGCGACAAGGACCTGGCACTCCAGCTCGAAGCCAAGGGCTATGCCGACTTCGACGACGCGGCGGCCTGACCCATGGCACTTCCCATCCCCGTTCGGCTCGGAGCAGCCGAGAATACCCTGATCGACCAGCTCAAGAGCGTGGGCGCCGACGCAACGGCCGAACGCATCACCGTCGCCGGCCTGCCGACGCGCCGCGTCGAGAGCTATCACTATACCGACCTCAAGACCCTGTTGCGGGCCGTGCCGCCGCTGGCACAGGCCGCCAATGAAGCCAGCGCCCCGGCGCTGCGCGTCGCCGGCGCCTACCAGTTGATGATCGCCAATGGCGTCATCCAGGGCGCATCGACGGCCCCGGCCGGCGTCATCGTCGGTAAGGCCGAGGGCGGAGCGCTCTCGTCCCGCGACGACGTGCTGGTGCATCTCAACGGCGCCCTCGCCAAGGAAAGCCTGACGCTGACGCTCGAAAGCAGCGTCGATCCGGTGATCCAGATCGATCGGCGTACCGAGGGCGAGGCCGCCCACGTGGCGGATTCGCTGAAGATCTTCGTGGCCGATAACGCCTCGGCGGTCATCCTCGAAACCTTCTCGGGCTCCGATGTTGCCCATGTCGGCAACCACGCGACCTATATCGCGCTCGGCAAGAATGCCGTCGTGACCCACATCACGGTCGACCTGTCGTCTCGCGCGACGAGCCACTTCGCGACCAACGAGTACCACGTCGGTGAGGGCGCCAAGCTGCGCACGCTGGTGATCAACGCCGGCGCCGGACTCAGCCGTACGCAGCTGTTCCCGCGCTATGAAGGCGCTGGCGCTCACGGCGATATCACTGGCCTCAATCTCGTATCGAACGGCCAGCACGCCGACATCACCATGGATGCGAGCCATGCCGTGCCGCAGACATCATCGCAGCCGCTGTTCAAGTCGATCGCCCGCGGGCGCGGCAAGTCGGTGGTACAGGGCCGGCTGGTCGTGGCGCGCGACGCGCAGAAGACCGATGCCAAATTCATGCATCAGGGCCTGATGCTGTCGGACGAGGCGGAAATCCTCAGCAAGCCGGAGCTGGAAATTTACGCCGACGACGTCGTCTGCGGCCACGGTTCGACTTGCGGCAAGCTCGACGAAGACAGCATGTTCTACCTGATGAGCCGCGGCATCGCCAAGGAAGAGGCCGAGACCATGCTGGTCCGCGGCTTCCTCGAAGAGCTCGTCGACCCGATCGAAGACGAAGCGCTGGCCGAGGCCCTGCGCGGGGTTATCGATGGGTGGCTGCTGGGGAAGTAGGGCCGAGGCCTCTTAAACCTCTCCCTTGGGGAGAGGTCGGCGCGCAGCGCCGGGTGAGGGGGCCTCTGTACGAGATCCAGTGTGGGGGAGGGCCCCCTCACCCGACCCAAGAGGGTCGACCTCTCCCCCGAAGGGAGAGGTCAGGAAGAGAAACAATGACCTTCGACCTAGCCAAAGTCCGTGCCGATTTCCCGATCCTCTCCGAGGTTATCCATGGGAACAGGCTGGTCTATCTCGATAGCGGCGCATCGGCGCAGAAGCCGGTGCAGGTGCTGGACCGGATGGATTATGCTTTCCGGCACGAATACGCCAATGTGCACCGGGGCCTCCACACGCTCGCCAACCGCGCCACCGAAGCCTATGAGGGCGGCCGCCACGCCGCTCAGGCCTTCCTCAATGCGGCGCAGCCCGAGGAGATCATCTTCACCCGCTCGGCCACCGAAGCCATCAACCTGGTCGCGCAGTCCTTCGCCGGGCCGCGCATCGGGGAGGGCGACGAGATCGTGCTCTCCATCATGGAGCACCACTCCAACATCGTGCCCTGGCACTTCCATCGCGAGCGCAAGGGCGCGGTGATCAAATGGGTCGATGTGCGCGATGATGGCAGCTTCGATCTCGACGCCTTTGCCGCTGCGCTGAGTGATCGCACCCGTATCGTTGCGGTTACGCATATGTCCAACGTTTTGGGCACTGTGGCACCAATTAAGCAGATTATCGAGATCGCCCATGCCCGCGGCATTCCGGTGCTGATCGACGGCAGCCAAGGCGCGGTGCACACGACAGTCGATGTGCAGGACCTCGACGCCGACTTCTACGTCATGACCGGCCACAAGCTCTACGGCCCCACCGGCATCGGCGTTCTCTATGGCAAATACGACCTGCTGGCCGAGATGCAGCCCTATCAGGGCGGCGGTGAGATGATCGACGTGGTGACCATGGACACCGTCACCTACAACGAGCCGCCGCATCGCTTCGAAGCCGGCACGCCGCCCATCGTCCAGGCCATCGGCCTTGGTGCGGCGCTCAAATACATCAACGAGCTTGGGCGCGACGCCATTGCCGAGCATGAGGCCGAGGTTGCAGCCTATGCCCATGAGCGGCTGAGCCGCATCAATTCGCTGCGCCTGATCGGCTCAGCGCCAGGCAAGGGCGGTATCTTCTCGTTCGAGATGGCCGGCGCCCACGCCCACGACATTGCCACCATTCTCGACCGCTACGGCATCGCCGTCCGCGCTGGCACGCATTGCGCCATGCCGCTGCTCAAACGTTTCGGTGTCACCTCTACCTGCCGCGCCTCGCTCGCCCTATATAACGGCAAAGACGATGTGGACGCGCTGGTGGACGGCATCGAACGCGCCCAGAAATTTTTCGCGTAAGCGAGGACAGACTTTATGACCGACGAACCCGAAATCGCGCCCGCGCCGACTATTCCGGAAAACCGCATCACGCCCAACGTGTCCGGCGAACTGCCGGAGGCAGAGGTCGAGCGCATCACCACCGATCTGATCGGCGCGCTCAAGACCGTCTATGACCCGGAAATCCCGGTCGATATCTATGAGCTGGGCCTGATCTACAAGGTCGACCTGGACGACGATCGCAACCTGGTCATCGACATGACGCTGACCGCGCCAGGCTGCCCGGTGGCCGGCGAAATGCCGGGCTGGGTGGAGAACGCCGCTCGCGGTGTCGAGGGTATTCAGGACGTGACCGTCAACATGGTGTTCGATCCTCCATGGGACGCGTCACGCATGAGCGAAGAGGCTCAAGTCGCGTTGAACTGGTGGTAATCTGACGCGTTTTGTCCTATATATCGTGAAACGCCGATAGAAAGTTCGCCCATGGCCTTCAAGATCATGTCCCTGACCGATGCTGCCGCCGAGCGCATCACCGAGATCATGGAAGATTCCGACAAGCCGGTGATCGGCCTGCGCGTCGGCATCAAGAATGCGGGCTGCGCCGGCGTGTCCTACACCATGGACTACGTGTCCGAGCCCGTGAAGGGCGATGACCACATCACCGACAAGGGCGTCGACGTCTGGGTCGACCCCAAGGCGACCATGTACCTGCTCGGTACGGTGATGGATTTCGAGACGGCCAAGATGAGCTCCGGCTTCACCTTCAAGAACCCGAACCAGACGGGCGCCTGCGGCTGCGGCGAAAGCATCACCCTCAAAGCCGCCGACCTCAAGGCCATCGCCGAGGCACGGGCCGGGGCCTAGTTCCCTACACAAGTTTCAACCCATGATGTCCCGCTCTCGTGGGAATGACGCTGATGCGACAGGTGTCGAGCGGCGATTGCATCCCGCTCGCCGATGCCCTAACACCACGGCATCATGCCCAGCCCGCTCCCGCCCGCCCTCACCATCGTTCCGCCCAATCGCCCGCTGATCGGCCGCGTTTCGCCTCCCGGATCGAAGTCCATCACCAATCGTGCACTGCTGCTGGCGGCGCTTGCCAACGGCACCAGCCGCCTGACCGGCGCGCTGAAGAGCAAGGACACGACGCTGATGGCCGCCGCTTTGCGGCAGATGGGCGTGACTGTCGAAGAACCGGACGCGACGAGCTTCGTCGTCACCAGCACCGGCCGCCTGCAGCGGCCCGAGGGGCCGCTCTTCCTCGGCAATGCTGGCACGGCGACGCGCTTTCTCACCGCCGCCGTCGCCACGGTCGATGGTGAGGTGATTGTCGATGGCGACGACGAAATGCGCCTGCGCCCGATCGGTCCGCTGGTCACGGCGTTGCAGTCGCTCGGCATCCACGCCACCAGCCCCACTGGTTGCCCGCCGGTTACCATTCGGGGCAAGGGCAGCTTCGGCCAGGGGCGCGTCGAGATCGACGCCGGCCTATCGAGCCAATACGTCTCCGCTCTGTTGATGGCCGCGCCGCTTGGCGATGGGCCCATCACCGTGGCGCTGACTGGCAGCGATATCGGCGCACGCGGCTATGTAGACCTTACGCTTGCCGCCATGCGCAGCTTCGGCGCGACAGTGGAGCAGCTTGATGCCGGGACGTGGCTGGTGCAGCCCACCGGATATGTTGCCGCCGACCTTCTCGTCGAACCCGACGCCTCCGCCGCCACCTATCTCTGGGGCGCAGAGGTGTTGACCGGTGGCCGGATCGACCTTGGCGTCGCGCCTGATGCCTTCACCCAGCCAGACGCTGCGGCGCAGGCGGTGATCGCCCAGTTTCCTGATATGCCTGACGTCATCGATGGCTCGCAGATGCAGGACGCGGTGCCGACTATTGCGGTACTCGCCGCATTCAACAACCGTCCGGTCCGCTTCGTCGGCATCGCCAACCTGCGCGTCAAGGAAACCGACCGCATCCGCGCCGTGGCCAATGAACTCAACCGCATTCTGCCCGGCCTCGCCACAGAAGAAGGCGACGACCTTCTGGTCGCTTCCGACCCGCACCTGCCGCAGAAGCTGGCGGGTCGCAATACGCGCACCCGGATCGAGACCTACCACGACCACCGCATCGCCATGAGCTTCGCCTTGGCGGGCCTCAAGCTACCAGGCATCACCATTCTCGACCCCGCATGCAGCGGCAAGACCTATCCCGCCTACTGGGACATGCTCGAAGGCCTTGGCGTGGAACTGACGCCCTCCGGTTAGTGCCGGTAGCAGGACCTGGCCAGTATCTGCGCGAATGACGTCGTGGCGGGGCTTGGGTGCTTAGGCAGCTTCGGCCTGACGCCCAACAGGCCTATGCCGCGGAGGCGCCTGCTGCGGCTGGCGTATCCAGGTTCACCAGATCGACCTCGGTGATGACGCGATTGCGGCCGGCGCGCTTGGCGGCATAGAGGCAGCGGTCCGCGCGCTCGATCAGCGTCGCGGCTGTGTCGTCCGGACGGAACGCGGCCACGCCAAACGAGGCGGTGATGCGCCCCAGCTTCTCGTTGGTCGACCGCTTGAGCAATTCCTTGGCCTGGATAGCCTTGCGGATATTCTCGGCGACGATCACCGCACCCTCGATATCGGTAGACGGCAGGATAGCAACGAACTCCTCACCACCATAACGCGCGGCCAAATCCTTGCCCTTGATGTTCGATTTGAGCGTCATGGCCACAAGGCGCAACACCTGGTCACCGGTCTGGTGGCCATAGGTGTCGTTGAAATTCTTGAAATGATCGATATCAACCAGCATCAGGCAGAGCGGGTCGTTGCTCGCTGCGGCCTCAGCGATCGCCGTCTCCATGCCCTCATCGAAGCTCTTGCGATTGGCGATCTTGGTCAGCGGATCGAGCATGGACTCGCGGCGAACGTCGTCGAGATCGCGCTGCAGCAGCGCGATATCGTCGCGCGAGGCCACCAGCTTTTCTTCGAGCGACCGGTTGGTCTCCTGCATCCGACGGGTTTCCGTCAGCAATCGGCCCGCCAGCGCCCGCAAGTCGGCAATGGAAATCTCGCGCTCCAGGTCCCCGCTGGCCGACTGCAACGAGCCTGAATAGGCATTCGCCGTGGTCATGGCCGTGTCGATGGCACTGTGAACCGCTTCGATGCGCGCATGCATGCGCTCCGACACGTTCGACATGCGATCGTTGACGTCGGATTTCAGGAACTCGTTATAGAGGGTTTCCGCCAAGTCCATGGACGGCGAACCGCCACTCCGGAACAGCGCATTTATGCGGTTGTTCAGCGTCGGGTTGACGCCTGTCGCATACGTATAGAGCAACTCGTAAAATTGCGGATAGGGAGGAATCCCACTGCGCTTCAGCAGATCAAATGCCGAATTGGCATAACCCAGGGCGCGTTTGAATTCCTGCTCGGACAATTGCTTCCCTCGCGCGCCGTTGCGCCAGAATCGATCGTGCTTTGTCCAGCACAGACCAACCAATCCTTAGATACAGCCCCATAGTTAATGAACACAACTACGAGGCTGCAATAAAGCGACTGGCTTCACAGCCAAATTGACTTTGGGTTAGCTGGCGATGCGCGTTGGACGTAGTAGAAACGCGGGGATCGGACCGTCATTGCCGAATGGCGAATTGCTGACCTCCTCCGATTCGGGCTCCCTGGTTTCGGCTGGACGGCGCGACCGGCTACGCTGCGGCTTAGCCTCGTCACGCGGTTGGCGTGGCTCGCTTTGACGCTGCGGCTTGGGTGCCACCGGTGCTTCGCTGGCGGGCTCTGCGGCTTCAACGGCAACGGCAGCCGTCTCGGCCTGGGGCCGCGTGCGGGCGCCACCGCGACGGCTGCGCGCTGGACGGGCAGGGCGCTCTTCACCGGCGTCGGCAGTCGCTGGAGCGGCTGGCCGAGCGCTGGTTTCCAGATATTCGATCGGCTTCTGCGTCAGCTTCAGGATCGCATCGAGATGCTTGCCATCGGCTGGCCCAACCAGCGTATAGGCCACGCCCAAGCGACCCGCGCGGCCGGTGCGGCCAATGCGGTGCACGTAATCTTCGGCATGCACCGGAACGTCGAAGTTGAACACATGGCTCACGGCCGGAATATCGAGGCCGCGGGCAGCCACGTCGCTCGCAACAAGCAGAGTCAGCCGATTGTTCTTGAACGCGTCGAGCGTCTCCGTGCGGCTCTTCTGGTCCATATCGCCATGCAGCGCACCGGCGCTGAAGCCGTGACGCTCCAGCGAGCGTGCCAGGGTGGCAACATCGCGCTTGCGGTTGCAGAAGATGATCGCGTTGGTCAGCCCGGTCGCGCCACGAATGTGGTCGCGCAAGGCGGCGCGCTTGTCCTCGGGCTTCGACGACACCTTGATCAGCTTCTGGTCGATCGTGTCGGCAGTCGATGCGGCGCGCGAAACCTGCACATGCACCGGGTCCTTGAGGAACTTCTTGGTGAGCCGCTCGATCTGGGCGTCCATGGTCGCCGAGAACAGCATGGTCTGGCGGCGGGGCGGCAGGCGCGAGCAAATCTTCTCGATATCGTCGATAAAGCCCATGTCCAGCATGCGGTCGGCTTCGTCGATGACGAGGATTTCGACGCCATTCAGCATGATCTTGCCACGGTCGATCTGATCAAGCAGACGGCCTGGAGTCGCGATCAGCACGTCAACGCCGCGATCGAGCTTCTTGTTCTGGTCTTCGAACGACACGCCGCCGATGATCAGCGCCATGGTGATGCGATGGTTCTTGCCGTACTTCTCGAAGTTCTCGGACACCTGCGCTGCGAGTTCGCGCGTCGGCTCAAGAATGAGCGTGCGTGGCATGCGCGCGCGGGCGCGTCCGTTTTCGAGAAGCGTCAGCATGGGCAGCACAAACGATGCCGTCTTGCCTGTACCTGTCTGGGCAATGCCGATCAGGTCCTTCTTTTGCAGAAGGTGGGGGATCGCCTGCGCCTGGATCTCGGTCGGCTTGGTGTATCCGGCGGATGTCACCGCGTCGGTTACTTTGGTTGAAAGGCCAAGCCCGGAAAAATCGTCAGTCAAATCTGCAAATCCACATGAATAGTGCTACCGGGGCCAGTTCCGGTTCGAGACATTCGAACGGTGCGCCGGGATCGTCGGGTGTGGACTGGGAAGGCAAACACGCAAACGCGTCCACAACCGGAGCGGCCACCTGACGGGATGCAGCAAGTGCAGGAACGACAGTGCAGCCCTGAGGCACATTCAGCAGAGGCGGCTTGTCGATACCCAGCCGTCCAACCGGAAATGCTCCAGCGGCGCGGACCATAGCCTAAAGGCCTTGTCTGTCAACGGTCTTGCGGTTGATAGGCTTAATTGGGCCGCTTGTCTCAGGCGCCAAGTTCGAGGAGTACGACCTCCGGCCAGTTGCCAAGCCGGACCGGAACGACGGAACACCCCAGCCCGCGAGAAACGATCAATTCGCGGCCGTCGACGTTGTAGTATCCGGCAGGGTAATGCCGAGACCCGGCCGACGCCGCCCATGGGCGCCAGCCGAAAAGGCTGATCTGGCCGCCATGGGTGTGACCGGAGAGAGTGAGGCTGACGCGGTCGGGCACAACGCCAAAGGCAAAGGCGTCAGGCTCGTGAGCCATCAACAGGATAGGTGCCGAGTCCGTGACCGTTGCCAGCGTCGCATCGATATCATCGAGCCCGGACAAGCGGGCACGGCCGTAGCGGCTGCCCGGCAGGAACGCGAGCTGGTCGTCGAGACCGGCGAGCCAAAAGGCATGGCCGTCCTTTTCAAGACGGATCGATTGGTTGCGATAGACGGGAATGCCGGCATTGCGGAGCGCTTCGAGCGCCGCGGGCTCACTCGTTTCGCCACGCTGGAAGCGGTCATCCTCCCAATAGTCGTGGTTGCCGGCGATGGCGTGTAAGCCCAGGGGAGCGCTCAGCCTTGCCAGGGCAGTTGCCCAGTCGGATGCAGGTATCTCGTCGGCCGCACGGTCCATGCCAGTGATGTAGTCGCCGAGCAGGAGGATCAGGTCGGCGCCAAGCGCCTGCGCGTCGCCACAGATGCCCTCGATCCGTGCAGCGTCCATCCAGGGTTCGCAAGCGTGCAGATCGGCGATCACGGCAATGCGGAGATTAAGTCCCGGCGTCCAGTTGCGCGGCGTGAAGGCATAGCGCGTGATGCGCGGGCGCCCGAACACTTCGACGAACGGATAGGCGACGGCGGCAAGCCCTGCCATCAGGCCGGCGCCAAGAAGCTTCAGTACGCCTCGCCTAGTAATCATCGTCACCACCCCGCCTGACAGTCAGGCAGGGGGTCCCGCATGCGTCAGATATCCAGATCAGTCACGAATGCGGCATTTTCCTGGATGAAATCGAAGCGCGCCTCGGGCTTGGTACCCATAAGGCGATCGACGCTGACCCGGGTCGCATCGAGGTCATCGCGGACCTTCACCTGCAGCAGCGTCCGGCTCTTGGGCGACATGGTGGTTTCACGCAGATGCGCGAACGGCATTTCGCCAAGGCCCTTGAAGCGGGTCATGTCGACCTTGCCCTTGCCGGTGAACTCGGTCGCCATCAGTTCTTCCTTGTGGGCATCATCGCGTGCGTAGAGCGTCTTGCCGCCCTGGGTAATGCGATAGAGCGGCGGCAGCGCCAGATAGAGATGCCCGCCATCGATCAGCTTGGGCATTTCCTGGAAGAAGAAGGTCATCAGCAGCGATGCGATATGGGCACCGTCCACGTCGGCGTCGGTCATGATAATGATCTTGTCGTAGCGCAGGTCATCTTCGCGATAGCGGTCGCGCGTGCCGCAGCCCAGCGCCTGGATCAGGTCGGAGATCAGCTGACTCGCCTGCATCTTCTCGCGGCTGGCGCCGGCTACGTTGAGGATCTTGCCGCGCAGCGGCAACACGGCCTGGCTGGAGCGGTTGCGCGCCTGCTTGGCGCTGCCACCGGCCGAGTCGCCCTCGACGATGAACAGTTCAGCGCCCTGTGCCGCCGTCTGCGTGCAGTCCGCCAGCTTGCCGGGCAGGCGCAGCTTGCGCGTGGCGCTGGCGCGGTCGATTTCCTTTTCCTTGCGACGGCGCAGCCGTTCCTCGGCACGCTCGATCGCCCAATCCATGAGCTTGCCTGCCTGGTTGGGCGAGGCGGCCAGCCAGTGGTCGAACGCATCGCGCAAGGCGGTATCGACGATGCGTGTCGCTTCGCCCGAGGCCAGCTTGTCCTTGGTCTGGCCCACGAATTCCGGCTCGCGCACGAAGACGGACAGCATGGCGCTGCAATGGGCGAAGACGTCGTCGGCGGTCAGGATCGCCGCCTGCTTGTTCTTGGTCAGCTCGGCATAGTTTTTGAGTCCGCGGAGCAGGGCGGTGCGCAAACCCGCTTCATGGGTGCCTCCATCCGGCGTCGGCACGGTATTGCAGTATGACGAAACGCCGCCATCGCCCAGCGTCCAACCGATCGCCCATTCGACCGCACCATGGGTGCCGGCCTTGCCGTGGCTGCCGGTAAACAGCTCATCGACGATGCGCGTTTCGCCCTCGACACGCGCCGTCAGGAAGTCCTTGAGGCCGTCGGGATAGTGGAACACCGCCTTGGCCGGCGCATCTTCCGTCACCAGCGACTCGTCGCAGCTCCAGCGTAGTTCGACGCCGGCGAAGAGGTACGCCTTGGCCCGCGTCATGCGGTAAAGGCGGGCCGCCGAGAAATGCGCGAGCTCGCCGAAAATCTGCGGGTCGGGATGGAAGCGGGTGGTGGTGCCGCGGCGGTTCTGCACCCGGCCCAGCGCCTCGATCTCGCCCAGCGGCTTGCCGCGCGAGAAGGTCAGGCGGTGAAGCTGCTGTTCACGCGCCACTTCGACGATGAGGCTATCTGACAGCGCATTCACCACCGAAACGCCTACGCCATGAAGACCGCCCGAGGTCTCGTAGGCCTTGGAGTCGAACTTGCCACCGGCATGAAGCACGGTATGGACGATTTCGAGCGTCGATCGCCCCGGATATTTGGGGTGGTTCTCTACTGGAATGCCGCGGCCATTGTCGGACACTGTGATGAAACCGTCCGCGCCAAGATGCACCTCGATGCGGGTGGCGTGGCCGGCTATGGCCTCGTCCATGGAATTGTCGATGACTTCGGCGAACAGGTGATGCAGCGCATTGGAATCGGTGCCGCCGATATACATGCCGGGCCGTCGACGAACGGGCTCGAGCCCCTCCAGCACCTCGATATCCGCAGCCGAATATGACCCGGGCACGCTCGCGGCCTTGGCGGCGGATTTGGGCGCCTCCGGCTGAGGGCGCGGGCGCTCGGGCTGATCCCCGCCGCCGAAAAGGTCTTCTGCCTGTGACATCCACGTTCCGTTTCTAACGCCCGAATCGGGCGATTCCGCCTTGTATCATACCCGACGCGCCGTCCGGCACGGGGCAGGACAAGCGCGCGAGCCTTGGTTTCCCCACAAACCTGAACGGCAGCTGAACGGCCGGTTGCGGCCCGGTTCAACTCGCGCGCGATATCAATGGTGCAAAGGCGACATTCAGCCACCCTCTTTGCCAAGGACCTCTCGCAATGAACCTCATCAGCACACAGATCAAGACCGTTACGCGTGCGGCCGTTATTGCTCTCGCCCTCGGCGCCACCGCGCTGAGCGCTGCGCCTGCCATGGCGCAGGACGCACCGAGCGGCTTCAGCCTCGACGTTCCCGGCGCGGCTGCCGCCCCAGGAGCCGGCGCCGAACGTTCCGGCACGTTTGCGCCGGGCGAATATTACCCCGATGGCGGCTGGGATGACGACTACTACTATCGCTGCCTGACCAATCGCGAAGTCCGCCGCGGCATCGCCGCCTATGGCTGGAGCCGCGTGGAGATCACCCGCGACCTGGGCCGCGACCGCGTCGAAGTCCGCGCCGTCTATCGCAACTGGCTCTATTCCATGCGCGTTGACAAGTGCAGCGGTGAGGTCAACCGTATTCGCCCGATCCGTCGCGTCAACGGCGGATGGGATGGCGGGTTTGGCCTCGAGTTCAATTTCGGGAACTAGTGACGCTCCAGCGTCCAAGGAGTGAACTATGACAAAGTTCGCAGCCGTCCTGCTGGCGGCGTTGCTGATCGGAGCGGGCGCCACGGCGCCCGCGCAGTCTCAGTCGCTCAATTTCGGCATCTTCTTCGGTGATGAACGGTCCGACTTCTACCCTGACAATCCCGAGCCGTTTCTCTGCATGACGGATCGCCAGATCCGCGACACCATCGCCAGCCGCGGCTACGCCGATATCGCGCTCAACGTGCCCAACGAGAAGCACATCCAGGTCCGCGCCAGCCGCGACGGCTGGGTCTATCTGCTCGATTTCAACTACTGCACGGGCGAGATCGAAGGCCGCCAGAGGCTCCGCGCCGCCAATTAGCGGGCCTGATCGAGACAAAACCGTCCCAAGTTCGGGCGCTGCATTTACGTTCCGTTTGCTTCTTGAAAGCACTTTCTTAAACGCGCGCTGTTAGAACCAGTGACATACGGTTTTTGTCTGGAGTTGCCGTATGCGAGCCGTCAGGGATCTTCGTTCTGCGTATCAGGTCCCGGCCGGTTCGGTTGCTAACGGTGTTTGGCCGCAAGCCGGGTTTTCAGGTATTGCGTACCGGCTGGCCAAGCTCTCCGTCCCGCGTATTGGGGCGCTTCTCCTGGTCTCCGCTTTCTTCTATCTCGCCTAGGGCTGCGTGATTTCTTCGGGCGGTCGCGCGCGCACCATCGGCGTCGGTGCGACCGGTGGCTCCTCGGCTACCGGTTCGACGGGCCCAGCAGCGCTTTCGGGCGCAATCGGGCCACCCTGTGTCAGATTGATCGAAATGCCGAATAGCCGCCATTGCCGGTTGGTGGGAGCGAACAGCAGGTCGAAATTGACCTGCGTCGGCACCGACGGGAAGAACCCTGCCATACGCAGCATGCCATCCGCTCGAACTTGCGGCAGCACTGTCAATTGCGGCTCCAGCACGGCCACGCCGGCCAGATCGAGACCGCTGGCGCGTTGGCTGGCGAATATTTCACCCAATTGCGCTGCCGAGTTGGCCTGAAAGCCGGGTGAGCCTAGGTCCCGCAACACGGTGTAATTGCCGGTCTTGTTGGCCTGGTCGAGCGCCAGCAGCGCAGTGCGCACTAGGATCAGCACCCCATTGCGATCGATATCGGCTGGAACCGGATCGGCAGGCGGCGCGGCTTCTTCGGTCTGCGCCCAAACGCGGCCGAGCTCCGACGGCAGCAACCAACCGCCAGTAATGACCAGGGCGGCAGCGGCGATGGACACGCCAAACCGCATCAGAACTCGCCCTGCAGCCCCATCCGCGCGGCGTGGGAATCGCCGCCGCCATAGGAATATCCCAAGCTCAGCGCTGTCGGGGCAGGGGTGTCGAACCGGTACATGAGCGATCCACCGAACGCCACGGCGCCCTTGAAGTAGCCGACATTGGTCGCCCAACTCGTCTTGCCGGGCGCCGACGGCATGCCGGGATTGGCCATCGCGATGGCCGCCGCGATGCCCTGGCGGGCCTCGGTGCGGACCTCCGAGATCTGGTTGGACAAGGCCGCACTGTTATTCTCGAGGGCACCGACACGGCCGTCGAGGTCGGCGATGGCATTGGTGTTGTCGACAAGTCCATCGGCAAGAATGGCGATGCTCGCGTCCTGCGCGATGTTGGTGGCCGTGCTCTGCCCAACGGTGGCGACAAGCTCTTCCGTGCTGAAAGCCGTAGCGGCCATGTTACCGTTGGCGTCGGTGGTCGCTAGGTACGTCGGGCCGGACTGCGCCGCCGTGCTCGCCGCACTTTTGATGCCGGCCATCGTGTAGGTGTTGGCGGTCGTACCCAGCGCCATCTGATTGTCGCGGACGGCCTGGGCGCCGGCGCCGAGCGAAGTGGTATTGTTCACCGAGAATGCCTGGCCCGCCCCGGCACCAATGGCCGTGTTGCCGCTGCCGGTCACGTTGAGTCCGGCGGCGCTGCCCATCGCCACGTTGTTGCTGCCGGTCACGGACTTCCCGGCATTGGCGCCATAAGCTGCATTATTGTCGCCGGTGACGCTGAACCCGCTTTCCTTGCCAAAGGCAGCATTGTTACTGCCGGTCACTGCTGCACCCGCGGTCGCGCCGACGCCGACATTATCGTTGCCATTCACGACCTGGCCGGCGGCAACGCCGACCGCCACATTGTTATTGCCGGTCACCACGTTGCCGGCGAGGGAGCCGGTGGCGGTATTGTTGTGGCCGGTCACGTCCTGCCCGGCCATATTGCCACTGGCGGTGTTGCCGTCGCCGCTGACATCCACGCCGGCCTGGTGCCCGGTGGCTGTGTTGCCGTTGCCGGCAGAACTCCGAAAGGCATCAAAACCTGTCGCCGTATTGAAGTTTCCCGTGCTCTGGGAACCGGCGCTGCTGCCGAAATAGGCGCTGTTCTCGCCCGTTTGACCGCCAAGAATGTAGCCGGCATAGGGCCCGACCGAGACACTGCCTGGTCCAGCCTGGGCATTGGTGCCGCATGTGAGCCACGCCTGGGAAACTATGGGGCCGCCTGGATAGTCGTTCGTCGTGCAGTTCACGGCCTGCGCAATGGCGGGCTGGCTGGCCAATCCGACAAACACCGAGGCCACAAATAGATGCAGGAGCGTGGCCCCTGCGCCGAACGAGCACTTTAGTCCGTTTGACATGCAATCACCGAAAACGTGGGTCCGCAGCCAAACTGCCTTGCGATCGCGCGACGCACATCATTCATATGGATGGCAGCGAATTGATTTTGTTGCTGGCTTTGGCTATGCCTGCCGTCAGCCCAAAAACACCAGGCTGAGAGGAGGGCTGCATGATCGTGTTCGAACATCATCGTCAGTGTGGCCCCGTCCAGGCCCTGCGGCACAAGCTGCAGGGCTGACCAGGTACTGGTACGGACGCTTCTCGCTATCCCCCATTCTGGTTTGCCCTTCGTGGCGGTCCCTGACCGCCGTCTGATGGCATTTGGCGCCCGCGATTCGGCGCCGTACCAGTGAGATCAAAATGGGCTCGATCAGCCTCCGTAATGCCGGCCTTGTGGCCACCGACACGCTCTTTTCCAACCTCAACTTCGTTATCGGCTACGGCGACCGCGTCGGCCTGGTCGCCGGCAATGGCCGTGGCAAGACCACGCTATTGCGCGCCATGGCCGGGCAGGGGGAACTAACTTCGGGCGACATCATCCGCTCGCGCGGCCTCCAGGTCGGTTATGTCGAGCAAGACATGCCGCCCAAAAGCATGGGCCTGACGCTCTACGACGCGGTGCTCGAGGCCCTTCCGATAGCCGACCGCGAAACCGATAGCTGGCGTGTCGATGTCGTGCTCGATGAGTTCGAGACGCCCGATGCGATGCGTAACCGCAAGCTGACCGAACTCAGCGGCGGCTGGCAACGCATTGCGCTCATCGCGCGCTGCTGGGTGCTGCAACCCGATGCCCTGCTGCTGGACGAGCCAACCAACCACCTCGATCTCGGCAAGCTCTACCAGCTCGAAAACTGGATCAACCAGGCCGCTCGGAACATTCCGGTGGTCATCGCCAGCCACGATCGGCAGTTCCTCGACGCCACCACCAATCGCACGCTGTTCCTGCGACCCGATACCTCACACTATTTCGCGCTGCCCTACAGCAAGGCGCGGGTGGCGCTGAAAGAGGCTGACGAGGCCGCAGAGGCCAAGCGTGAGAAAGACCTCAAGGAGGTCAGCCGCCTGCGCAAACAGGCTGCCAAGCTGACCAATATCGGCATCAATTCAGGCAGCGACCTGCTGGTGGTGAAGTCGAAATACCTGCGTGAGCGGGCCGAGAAAATCGAGACGGCGGTGCTCTCCGTCCACAAGGAGCGCAGTGGCGAGATCAGGCTCGGCAATAGCGGGGCCCAGGCGAAAGTGTTGGTGGCGATCGAGAACCGCGACGTGACGACGCCTGCCGGCGACAAGCTGTTCCGCATCGACAAGCTGCACATCTTCCAGGGTGACCGCCTGGTGATCCTGGGCCGCAATGGTACCGGCAAGTCGCAGTTCATGGGGTTGCTGCATCGCGCCATGACCGGCACGGACACGCCCGGCATTCGCGTCAGTCCGCAGGTTGTGCCCGGCTATATCGACCAAGCCATGAGCTTCCTGCCCGACAAGCGCTCGCCACTCGATTACATCACCGGGGAGTTCGACGAGGGCGATCAACGCAGCAAGAGCCTGCTGGCGGCGGCCGGTTTTGCCGTGGAAAAGCAGGAGCGGCCGATATCGGAGCTGTCCTTCGGCCAGCGCGCCCGGCTCGGCCTGCTGGCGCTTCGCTTGCTCGAGCCCAATTTCTACCTGCTCGACGAGCCCACCAACCATGTCGACATTCCCGGCCAGGAACGGCTGGAGGACGAAATCCTGGCGCATGGTGCGACCTGTATTCTGGTCTCACATGATCGCAGTTTCGTCCGGGGGCTGGGCAACCGGTTCCTGCTGATCGACGGCAAGCGCATCAAGGAGGTCGACAATCCCGAAGGTTTCTTTGTCACCATGGCCGAAGAACAGACATGATCGAAAACTCTACTGTTGAGAATGTCCGTAGTCTTGCCGATAGAGAAAGTATTTAGGAGTTAGCGCTAATCATTAGAGCCGGTGGAGGGCTCTAGTCATTTCCGTGATTATGCAACAGCCAGCAGCGGCACCGAAAAGCCGACGCCCCGACGATGTCCGGTACATCGGGGCGTTGAACGGCTGTTATGCCCTGTCGGAGCGGCGTGGCGAGGATGGCGAGGCCATTCCCGTCTACGCCTGCCGGCTGGTGTCCATTTCGACCGTGCAGGCCGTTGTCGTCGCTCCGGTCCTCGCCCAGGAGGGCGAGATCGTGGTGATGCATTTTAAGGATTTCGGCATCCTGCGGGCCCAGGTGGCCCGAGCACTACCCACGGGCTTTGCCGTCGACCTGCTCCTCGACGATGATAGCCGCGGCAAGCTGGCGGCCAAGATCCGCTGGAAGAAGACCAATACCCAGAAGCAGGCGCCCGACAAGCGCGAGTATCCTCGCATCCTGCCGCGCCAGCCGCGGTCGGTGCTGACCATGGCGGACGGCACCCTGCATTCCTGCTTTGTCATCGATATCTCCCAATCGGGCGCAGCCGTCTCGGCAGCAGTCCTGCCGGGCAGGGGTACCCCCCTTGCGGTCGGCGCGCTCGTCGGTCGCGTGGTTCGCCGGCTCGATGTGGGCTTCGCTGTGGAATTCACCAGCATCCAGCCTCTGGAAGGTCTGGAACAGCGTCTGGCGATGCAGCCGGGCTGAACTCGGTCCGCGGTTACCGAAAAAGTCGAGTCGCTCTGTCGAAAACGGTATCGCCGCTTCGACCATCCGGTACCCATCACTGGAGAACTGTCATGACCGACCTGACCCTCTATTACACGCACAACCTCAATCCCCGCGTCGCCGTTGCCGCCGCCCGCCATCTGGCCTTGCCGATGCGCTATGTGCGGTTTGAGCCGATGGGAGCCGATCGCGAAGCTTGCCGGCCCATGAACCCCAACACCCTTGCGCCGATACTGGTGGAGAATGGCAACAGCCTTTGGGAGACCGACGCCATCGTGCTGCGGCTCGCAAAACTGGCCGATTCCGGCTTCTGGCCGGATGAACATGCCGCGGCGATAATGCAGTGGGTCAGCTGGAGCGCCCATCATTTCACCCGCGCAGGCGACACCTTCTATTTCGAGAACATAATCGTGCGGCGCTATATGGACCGTGCTCCCGATCAGCGCGCCTTGGCGTCTGCTGAAGATGACTTCCATCGCTTGGCCCGCATCCTCGACAATGTCCTTGCGCAGCGGGATTGGCTGGTGGGAGGAGGGCTGACCTATGCCGACTTCCGCGTGGCTACGGTGCTTCCATTCGCTGGGCCCGCTCTGTTACCCGTCGTAGGTTACGAAAATATCGTCAAGTGGCACGGGCGCTTGAATGAGCTGGCGGCATGGCGCGAGCCATTCGCCGGGCTCGACGAACGCGCGCTCCCGCTCGCGGGCCAGACCAACAAACTTCCGCTGGCAGGAGTGACGGCCTGAATCTCTCCTTACGAAAAGGCTGAGGCCGCCCGATTGCGGCTTCAGCACCGTCCTCCCGGCCAAGAAGAAATCCTTAAGACCTTGCTCCGTATCTTTCCTGCGCGATCCGAACGAAATGGGTGGGGGGACCCGTGTCGCTGGACTTCATTGCAGGCGAAGCTTCGCCGCGCTCAGCCTATGACTGGCACGACGTGCGCTTCATCGGAGCGGTACCCGGGCGATACGCATTATCCGACAGACGTGAAGACGCAGACGGCAAGGTGGCGGTCTATGCCTGCCGGCTCTGTTCGATTTCCACGCGGCTGGCGGTGGTGGTCGGCCCGGCGATTGGCAAGGCCGGCGAGATCGTCACCGCCCATTTCGACGAGTTCGGCATCCTGCGCGGGCGCATCCTGCGGACCCTCAATTCCGGCTTTGCCATGGACCTCATGCTTTCCAACGCGGAGCGCGACAAGCTGGGCGGCAAGATTTCCTGGCAGAAGAAGCGCGTGCATGACCAGGTTCCGGACCGGCGCGAGCACAAACGCATCCTGCCACGCGATCCGAGGACGGTGATCACAACTGCCGACGGCCTGCGTCTGCCATGCTTCGTCATCGACATCTCGCAGTCCGGCATTGCCGTCTCCGCGCAGTACTGGCCGGCGCCCGGCACGGCCCTTGCCGTCGGCAAGCTGGTCGGCCGGGTGGTGCGATGCCTCGATGTGGGCTTTGCCATGCAATTCATCCAGATCCAGCCGTTCGATCAACTGGAGGCGCTGATGGCGCCACCGCTGGAGTAAAGGCGGGCGCTGAAGGCTTCTTTACAGAAACGATAAAATTCTCCGCGGGAATATAAACGCGGCATTCATGTCGATCTATTATTCTGGGGCGATGGTTGCCACAATCTGAGGGGGTAGTAGTGACTATAGGTGATGCGAACAGCAAAGAACTTCATGTCGGCGCCGTGACCGGACGCTACGTTCTGGGCAGCCGCACCAGCATGCTGGGCATCAACGTCTTCGCCTGCCGGTTGCGATCGGTGTCACCAACTTCATTCGTCGCCGCCGCGCCCGTCGTGGGCCGCGTGGGCGACGAGGTCACCGCGTCCTTCAGTCCGTTCGGCACCCTGCATGGCCGCATCTCGCGCCATGTGGTCGATGGCTTCGTGGTCGATCTCGACGCTACCGAGATGGAACGCACCGCGCTCGCCATGCGGATCGAGGCCTTTCGCGACCGCGTCTGGACCGGCGTCGCCGACAAGCGCGCCGAACGGCGCCTCATGCCTGGCGAACCACGCTCGGTGCTGATCACCGAAGACGGCATGGTGGTGCCGTGCCTGGTGGTCGATTATTCGATCGCCGGCGCGGCGGTTTCCGCCGATACCCATCCCGCGGTTGGCGCCAGGATCACCATCGGCCATGTGCCGGGTCACGTCGTGCGCCTGTTCGATGTCGGCTTCGCCGTCCGCTTCGATGCGCCCCAGAGCCAGGACGAGATCGAGGAATTGCTGGCCGCCCCCGCCGAGTGGCAGGACGCGGTCGCCGTGCTCAAGGCCCGCAAAATCGACACCGACGATCCCGATGAGCTCTTCGCCCTGACCGACTACGGCGACTAGGATGTCTCGCCGAATAAGAAAGAAAGGGCCCCGGTGGGGGCCCTTCGCATTCACGTCTACCGGCGATCAGGCCGAGTAGTACATTTCGTATTCGACCGGGTGCGGGGTCTGCTCGAACTTCACGACCTCGGTCATCTTCAGCTCGATATAGCTGTCGATCTGGTCGTTATCGAACACACCGCCGGCGAGCAGGAACTCGCGGTCGGCGTCGAGTGCGCCCAGGGCTTCGCGCAGCGAGCCGCAAACATGCGGGATCTGCATCAGTTCCTGGCGCGGCAGCTCGTACAGATCCTTGTCCATCGGATCGCCGGGGTGGATCTTGTTCTTGATGCCGTCGAGGCCAGCCATCAGCATGGCCGAGAACGACAGGTAGGGGTTCGCCAGCGGATCGGGGAAACGGATCTCGATGCGCTTGGACTTCGGCGACTGGCCGAAGGGGATACGGCAGGAGGCCGAACGGTTACGAGCCGAGTAGGCCAGCAGAACCGGGGCTTCGAAGCCGGGCACCAGGCGCTTGTAGCTGTTGGTGGTCGGGTTGGTGAAGGCGTTGATCGCCTTGGCATGCTTGATGATACCGCCGATGTAGTACAGCGCGTCCATCGACAGGCCTGCATACTGGTCGCCGGCGAACAGCGGCTTGCCGTCCTTCCAGATCGACTGGTGGCAGTGCATGCCCGAGCCGTTGTCGCCGAAGATCGGCTTCGGCATGAAGGTCACGGTCTTGCCATAGGCATTGGCGACCTGGTGGATAACGTACTTGTAGATCTGTACGTCGTCGGCAGCCTTGATCATCGGCGCAAACTTGATGCCGAGTTCGTGCTGGGCCGAAGCCACTTCGTGGTGGTGCTTTTCGACGACCACGCCCATATCGGCCATGGCAGCCAGCATTTCGCCACGGATGTCCTGCGCGCTATCCAGCGGCGGAACCGGGAAGTAGCCCTTCTTGAGACCGATATGGTGGCCATTATTGCCGGCTTCATAGGCGGTGTCGTTGTTGGACGGCAGTTCCGGATGGTCGACCTCGAAGCCAACCTTGAACGGGGTGTTGGAGTACTTCACGTCGTCGAACATGAAGAATTCCGGCTCGGCGCCGAACACGACCGTGTCGCCAATGCCCGATGCGTTAAGGAAGGCCTCGGCCTTCTTGGCCGTGGTGCGCGGATCGCGCGAGTAGGGCTGGTAGGTCAGAGGCTCGAGAATATCGCAGTTCACAACCAGGGTGGACGCGCCGAAGAAGGGGTCCATGTAGTGCGAATTCGGATCTGGCATCAGCACCATGTCAGACTCGTTGATGGCCTTCCAGCCACCGATCGAGGAACCGTCGAACATGGTACCTTCCTCGAACAGGTCTTCATCGACGATGGAGACGTCTAGCGTGACGTGCTGCAGCTTGCCGCGCGGGTCGGTGAAGCGCAGGTCGAGATACTTGATGTTCTCGTCCTTGATCTTCTTGAGGAGGTCAGCTCCGGTGGTCATTAGGTCTTCCCCTGTCTAAATCGGATGCTTGTTGAAGGTTCGGGCGCGACGCTCTTACAGCGCGTCGTCGCCAAATTCGCCGGTGCGGATACGGATGGCCTGCTCGATCGAGTAAACGAAGATCTTGCCATCGCCGATGCGACCGGTTTGCGCAGCGTTACGGATCGCCTCGATTGCCTTTTCGGCGAGCTCGTCGGGGCACACGACCTCGACCTTCACCTTGGGCAGGAAATCCACGACGTATTCGGCGCCGCGATAGAGTTCAGTGTGGCCCTTCTGCCGGCCGAAACCCTTGGCTTCGGTCACGGTGATGCCCTGCAGGCCAACCTCCTGCAGCGCCTCTTTGACTTCGTCGAGCTTGAACGGCTTTACGATAGCCTCGATCTTTTTCATTTGAGCCTCCACTTGCCTATCTGGGCGGATACCGCCAACCGGTATGCACGGTCTGTGCCACCTCGAAATTCTCCCGGAAAACCCAACAAATTTAGGGTGTTACCACGCAAAGATGAGGTAAGTTGCCGACGCTGGTTGCCGGGATTTGATCAATTCGAAAGCAGAATGCACAAGTTTTGCGCATTAGACTAGCAGTCCCATGTGTTGGAGGTCGCCGTGTCGCCACTAGAATGTGCAGAAGAGCAATTCGCCGCCTACAATGCCCGGGACCTGAAGCGCTTTCTCGCCTGTTTTGCCGACGAAGTGCGCAGCTTCCGCCTGCCTGATATGACACCGCTGCTGTCAGGCAAGGCCGCCTATGGCGAGTTCTACACCACCCAGCGCTTCAACCACGCCGGCCTCCGCGCCGAACTGGTCAGCCGCATCGTCATGGGAAACACGGTCATCGACCACGAGCTGATTCATGGCCTGAGCGACGCGCCGGTGGAAACCGCGATCATGTTCGTGGTGGAGCAGGGGCTGATCAAGACGGTGTTTTCGATTCCGTTCAAATCGGCGAGCTAGACGACCGGCCGTAGCAGTAAGGTGGGTCATCCATTTGAATGGGCGTCCCACTTCTCGACACACCCACTGTCTTTCCCTCGGACTTGATCCGAGGGCCTCTCGCCACGTGTGCCGTGCTGGGGGACCCTCGGTCAAGCCCGAGGGAACGCCGGTGGGATTAGACAGACTTGTGCTTAGGCGGGCCGTCTCTCGCGCTCGAAACGCTCCGCCCATTCCGTGTTCGTCGCATCACCCATTTTCGCTGTCTTGACCGGCACGGTGCTGGCAATGGCCGGATCGCGCCCGAGCGCTGAGAGGATCGACGCCAGCGCATTCTGCGGATCGGCGGTCATCGTCTCATAAACGAGGCGAAGCGGCTTGATCTGGCGCTCGGCGAAGAATCCCTCCCACGCCGCATCATCGCTCTCCAGCTCCGCCACGATCGCCGCCAACCGATCCGCATCATAGGCAACCGCCTCGGGCTTGTCGGCACCCTCAAGCACCGATCCATCCGCTGACAGGTGCCAAAGCCCGCTTCGCTCAGCCCGCAGCAGCGACACGGCTTGCGCAACCTTATTGTTACGGGTCAGGTGAATGTAGAGCGTCGGGCCGAATGCCTGTGCAAATCGTTCGGCAACATCCGTATTCCCACCCTGGGCTCGCTCCAACCGCATCGACGCCTCGGCAACGCTGCCCCACATGATCCGAATACCAAAGACACCCGTCCTAGTCGTACCCTCCCGCAGCATGGCGGTCAGATAGCGTTGATCGAAGTCTCGCGTATCGACGCCACCGGCATAGTCGACACCCCATCGATCCGCCCAATGGGTGATGCTCTGCTGACGATAGAACGAATGCGGACGACCGGCCACGCCGCTCGCCGCCAGCATCTCGCACAACAGCGTACTGCCCGAGCGCGGCGTGCCGCAAATCACATACGCGGAAAAGGGTTGGCTCATGCGCACACCTTCAAACGTGTTACGGCCTCAGGGCAGGGGCTTCCTAATACCACTCAAATCGCCAAGCTAGGAGCTGCTGAACCGGATCGTGGACGGCTACAAGGTCATCGACCACGAGCTGATCCATGGGCTGGGGCCAGAGCCATTCGAGACGGCAGTGCTGTTCGTGGTGGTGGAGGGGCTGATCACGACGGTGTTCGCCATTCCCTCCAAATCGCCGAGCTAGCGGTCGGTCCGGCGCCTGTCAGGTCGGCGCTGAGTGAAAGAGCATGACCACAAATCCCGCGACAGCTAGCAAGCCAACAAAGATAGAGGCCTTCAGCAGGAACATGACGGGCTTCAGGACCCGGTAAGTCACATGCATGGCGTTCCAGACCCTCTGCCACCTCAAACCGGAATCCACTTCATGCCTCCCAGTCTTGTTGATCTCAGCGCCGACGGATTGATGCAGCCGCCCTTCCAATACCACTCAAATCGCCAAGCTAGGCTTTGACTGGCTTTCCTTCTTCATATAGATGCAACGCCAACCCGGCCAACGGGTCCTTTTGCGGGTGTGGCGGAACTGGTAGACGCACTGGATTTAGGTTCCAGCGCCGCAAGGCGTGGAGGTTCGAGTCCTCTCACCCGCACCACTACAGGACTTGGCCCTTAGATCAATGAATACGGGATTGAACCGAATGCAGGTTACCGAAACCCTCAACGAAGGCCTGAAGCGCAAGTTGAGCGTCACCATTCCGGCCGCCGCCCTCAACGAGCGCCTTGGCGCCAAGCTCGAAGAGCTCAAGGGCCAGGCCAACATCAAGGGCTTCCGTCCCGGTAAAGTGCCGCTGGCGCACATCAAGAAGATGTTCGGCCGCTCGGCCATGTCGGAAGTCATGACCGACGCCATCAACTCCACCGTCTCCGACACGCTCGATGGCCGCAACGAGCGCGCCGCCGCCCAGCCCAAGGTCGATCTGCCCGACGATCAGGCCGTGATCAACGACGTGCTCGACGGCAAGGCCGACCTGGCCTTCGAAGTCGAATATGAAGTGCTGCCGCCGGTCGAGCTGATGAAGCTCGATGGCATCAAGCTGAACAAGCCTGTCGTCGAAGTCTCCGACGAAGAGCTGGACGCCGAAGTCAACCGCGTGTTCGCCCAGAACCGCGGCTATACCGACAAGGGCGACGAAGGCGTCGTCGAGACCGGCGACCGTCTCGGCCTGAGCTTTGTTGGCAAGATCAAGGGCAAGCCCTTCGATGGCGGCACCTCCGACCACGCTCACCTGACCGTTGGCTCGGGCGAGTTCATCCCGGGCTTCGAAGAGCAGCTCGTCGGCATGAAGAAGGGCGAGACCCGCGAGATCGACGTCACCTTCCCCAAGGATTACCAGAGCGAAGAGCTGGCCGGTAAAAAGGCCCAGTTCGAAGTCACCATCCTGCATGTCGATGGCCCGAACCAGGGCGAGCTGGACGACGAGTTCGCCAAGCGCCTCGGTGTCGAGAACGTCGAAGCCATGCGCGGCGCCGTCAAGACCCAGATGGAAGCCGCTCTTGCCTCGATGAGCCGCCAGCACATGAAGCGCCAGATCCTGGACGCGCTCGACGATGGGCACAAGTTCGACGTCCCGGCTCAGCTGGTCGAGGCCGAATTCGCGACCATCTGGAGCCGCGTGCAGCACGAAGTCGAAAGCCACGGCCGTTCCTTCGAAGACGAAGGCACCACCGAGGAAGCCGCCAAGGAACAGTACCGCAAGATTGCCGAGCGCCGCGTGCGCCTGGGCCTCGTGGTCGCCGAGATCGGCAACAAGAACGACGTGAACGTGACCGAGGAAGAGCACCAGCAGGCGCTGATCGCCGAAGTGCGCCGCTTCCCCGGCCAGGAACAGCAGGTCTACGACTACTACCGCAAGAACCCGCAGGCTCTCGCCGGTCTCCGCGCCCCCATCTTTGAGAACAAGGTTGTCGACTTTGTCGCCGAGCAGGGCAAGATCACCGACAAGAAGATGACCCGCGCCGAACTCGCCAAGCTGATCCAGGCTGACGAGGATGAGGTTCCGGAAGAGCACCACCACTAAGGTGTTCTGACCAAAGCTTTGAAGCCGCCCAGAAATGGGCGGCTTTTTGTTTGTGGATGTTCGCTCTACGCTGACCAGGATCACCCATGACCGCCGCCAATGCCGATATCCTGCTCACCCCGCGCCAAATGGGCGAGGCCGACCGTCTTGCCGTTCAGGCGGGTACCAAGTCGCTCAAGCTGATGGAGGCGGCCGGCAAAGCCGTGGCCGAGGCCATCATGGAGCGCTACTACCAGCGCTCGGTGCTGGTGCTGTGCGGCCCGGGCAATAATGGCGGCGACGGTTTCGTGGTCGCCCGCCTGCTCAAGCAGAAGGGCTGGCCGGTGCAGCTGCGCCTGATTGGCGACCGCGCCACCCTCAAGGGCGACGCCGCCGCCATGGCCGAGCAATGGACCGGCCGCGTCGCCGCGCCGACCCAGCAGGACATCGAGGATGCCGATCTGGTGGTCGATGCGCTGCTCGGCGCCGGGCTCGATCGCGATGTCGAGGGCGACTACGCTGCCATCATCAATGCAGTCAATTCCAGCACGCGCCCCGTTGTCAGCATCGATACGCCCAGCGGCATCGATGGCGCCACGGGTGCCGTCCGCGGTACGGCCATGATCGCCGATATGACCGTGACCTTCTTCCGCCTCAAACCCGGACACCTGCTGCAGCCCGGCCGCGACCAGTGCGGTGAAGTGGTCCTGGCCGATATCGGCATTTCCGCCGCCGTGCTCGACGTCATCGACGCCAAAGCCTGGCAGAATACGCCCACGCTCTGGTCGGTGCCGGTGGCGAGCAATGCCGGCAACAAGTTCGATCGCGGCCATGTCGTAGTCGTCTCGGGCGGGCCGCTGCAGACCGGCGCTGCCCGCCTCGCCGCCATGGGCGCATTCCGGGTTGGCGCGGGCGTCGTATCGCTGACGGGCTCCGAGGCGGCACTGGCAGTGCACGCGGCGCATGTCACCGCCGTCATGCTCAAACCGGCCGAAGACACCGCTGCGCTCGCCGAATTGCTGTCAGACAAGCGGATGAATGCGGCGGTCATCGGCCCGGCCGCCGGCGTCGGCGACCAGACGCGGCAGAGCGTGCTCGCCGTGCTGGCATCGGGCGCCGCAACCGTGCTCGACGCCGACGCACTCACCAGCTTCGCCGGCAGGGCGACTGAACTGTTCGACGTCATCAAGGCCAGTCCGGCACGTCCTGTGGTTATGACCCCACATGAGGGCGAGTTTCAGCGCCTGTTCGGCGATGTCCCCGGCGGCAAACCGGACAAGGCCCTCGCCGCCGCCCAGCATTCAGGGGCCATCATCGTGCTCAAGGGCAGCGATACCGTCATCGCCAGCCCCGATGGCCGCATCGCCATCAATGCCAATGCCCCGGCGTGGCTGGGCACCGCTGGCTCTGGCGATGTCCTCGCCGGCATGATTGCGGGTCTGGCGGGGCAGGGCATGCCCGGTTGGGAAGCCGCCTGCGCCGCCGTCTGGCTCCACGCCGAAGCCGCCAACCGTTTTGGCGGGCCGGGACTGATCAGCGAAGACCTGCCGCTGCTGGTGCCGGGCGTGCTGGCAAGTCTCTAGCGGCTCATCCATTTGAACGATGGCCGCCGGCCGGGGGCGGCCTACACTTTCTCCTCCACACAAGGAGGAATGCGATGGCCCGCAAGGTCGAAGGTAAGACGAACGCTGGCGGCAAGCTCAGTCGCGCCGATATGCAACCCATGCTCGGAACCGGCACCGAGGCCAAGGGAACAATCACCGCCGAACAATTGGAGCGCCACGTCGAGGCCGCCGCGGCAGATATCGCTCAAGCCGTTGCCGATGCGAAAGACCACGCCATGCAGCCCCGCAGTTTCGGTGTGGCGACGGCGCTGCATGGTCTGTGGATCAAGGACGACGGCGATACGCACTTCTACACCAACATCGCTTCATACGAGCAACTCGCCGCCCTGATCGCCGGCCGCAGCGAACTCAAATACCGGCCGATCGACCTGATGGGCTCAGGGCGCCTGCTGGAGCCGTGGTCGGTGGTCTTCGCGCCGATGCGTGCAGGCTACTACTGGCAGATTACGTCCAGTGAACAGGAATTCATCGCCAAGGATACCGAGCTGTTTCATGCCGGCTTCCGCGTCACCTCGTTCAACCGCCGTCATGGCAACTTCAATGCGACCTGGACCTGGACCGGCGATACCGGCGCACAGTACAGCCGCTGGAGCATGGACTGGTTCGGCTTGCTGTCGTGGAACCGCTATTATCGGGACCTGGGCCTGAGGATCGTGGCCATCGACCGCTATGGCGCCTCCGGCGATAGCTATGCCGCAACCTGGCAGCCGGGCGACGGCGAGCAGATCATCGAGGCCCCTGGCGGCACCAATGTCTACTTTGGTCAGCCCGCCAAGTTCCTGGTGCACAAATACGAGCGCCAGGGTCTTGAGGTGCGCGCCATGGGCCATAACGGCCATGCCGTAGCCGCCTACCGTCCCAAGCGCGGCAACTATCGGCAGGAATGGACGTACAACACGCTGGCTGGCTTCACCATCTACAACGCGTCCTGCGCACAGGATGGCTATCGGCTGAGCTTTCTCAGCCACGCAACCTGGCAGACGGGTTGAAGGGCGGGCAGTCAGCCGCCGACGTCTACGCTTCCCGCGATCGTCACCCTCGGGCTTGACCCGAGGGCTCTGTACTTCCTTCTGAAATCGTCAAGTGAAGACCCCTCGGGTCAAGCCCGAGGGTGACGTCCGGCAGGGTGGGGCAGGCTTCGACCCGAAGGTGACGCGCGGCGGGCGGTGCGCCAGCGAGCTCTCCGCACTGTTAGGCCGCGTGCTGGCTCAGATTGCGGCCGGAATGCCGTCGCACCAGCACAGCGACGTCGCGGCCATCCACTCGCCGCCGATGCGCGCGCATGTCAGGGCGGGGTTCGACCAATACCAGAAGGCGCCGCCAGCCAGGCCAGCCAGCAAGGCGCACCAGAAGAAGAGTGCTCGGACGTCTCGACCCAAGGCCTCCTCCTAGCTCCAGCTCACCATCAGCCGCTCCAGCCCGTGGAAGTGGTACACGTCATTGTACCTTGGCTGCTCGGCCAGCCTCAGCTTGGGCAGCCGCCGGAACAACTCGCTGAACGCCACCTGCAACTCGATCCGCGCCAGCGGTGCGCCGATGCAGAAATGGATGCCGGCGCCAAAGCTCACATTGGCCCCGTCGGTCCGGAACGGGTCGAATGTGTTGGCATTGGCGAAGCGCGACGGATCGCGGTTGGCCGCGCCCAGCAGCATCCCGACCACGTCGCCCTTGCGTAGCTGCACGCCCCCGAATTCCAGGTCGGAAAGCGCGTAGCGCGTGAACATATGCAGCGGCGCATCGAAGCGCAGGCATTCCTCGGCCGTGGCCGCCGTCTGCTCCTCGCTGGCAAAAAGCGTAACCGGATCGATACCGCTTTCGAGGATGGATTTGACGCCATTGCCGGTGGTGTGGACCGTCGCTTCGTGCCCGGCATTGAGCAGCAGGATGGCCGTGGACATGACTTCATCGTCGCTCAGCCGCTCGCCGCCTTGCTCGGAAGTCAGCATGTGGGTGAGCAGGTCTTCGCGCGGCTGCTTGCGGCGCTCGGCGATGACCGAACGCAGATAGTCCATGAAGTCCTGCGACGCCTGGTTGGCGTCGAGCTCGGTCTCGTGGCTGACGCCGAACATATACATGGCCACCATGCGGTTCGACCAGGCCAGCAATTGCGGGGCGCTCTCGGACGGCAAGCCGATCATTTCGGCAATGACGATGGCAGGAATAGGGGCGGCGAAAGCCTTGATGAGATCGACGCTATCCTGGCCCTCGAACTGATCGATCATCTCGTTGGCAAGCTTGACTATGCGCGGTCGCAATTGCTCGACATGCCGCGACACGAAGGCCCGGTTGACCAGCATGCGCAGCCGCGTGTGACCGGGCGGCTCGAGGTTGAGCAGCGAATACTTCTCGGTCAGGTCGAACGCTGCCGTATGCGCCTTGGGCTCGGGCATGCCGAGCTCTTCGCGCGTCGCCACATGCAGAATCTCGCGGCCGAACCGCTTGTCGCGGAGCAGGGCGCTGACCTCCTTGAAGCCGGCAAAGCACCAATGGCCATACTCTTCCCAGAAGAAGGTCGGATCCGTCGCATGCAAACGGTCATAGAAGGCGTAAGGGTTCTGGAAGAACACCGGATCGCGCGGGTCGGCGCTGGCGCGGCGGTGGTCGGGAACATCGGTGATCGGCTTGAGCTGGATAATGGCGGCCATAATCGTCGGACTGAAATGAAAATCAGTTCAACCAATAAGGCTTTGGCCAAGGCGTGCAAGGGGCCCCGATCACAGCCCTAGTGCCGCCTCAAGCGCCTGCCGGTTCAGCCAGGTGTAGCGGACGAAGCCGACGGGCGGATGGCCGGAACCGTCGGTGAGGTCACGCTCGGAGACCGTACCGCCGAGCCGATCATAGAGCCGCCGCGCCGGTTTGTTGTCTTCCAGCGCGCAGAGCGACAGAGGTCCGTGCGCAAAGCTCGGCGGGAACGTCGCCAGCGCCGCCTGCAGCAGCCGGCGCGCCAGACCCCGGCCCTGGTAATCCGCCGATACGTAGAGGTTGTGCAGATAGGCGCCCCACTGGTCCTCGGCGTCGAATACGAAACACGCAAACCCGGCCAGTCGCCCGGCACCGGGCTCCTCGGCAACCATGATCGAGAGCTTTTCGGGATCGGGCGCCGTGGCGAGGCGCTCCGACCATAGCGCGACCTTCTCGCCCGGCATCACGTCGGCCAGGAAGGTGGCGGGCAGGATGTGGGCATAGGTCGACTGGCTCAGCGTCACGTGCAGACGCGTGATCTCGTCGCGGTCGTCGGGGCGGGCAGGGCGGATCGTGATGGTCATGGCGGCACCGCAACTGGCAAAGGGGCTTGGCAAGTGCCTATCAATGATGTCTTGAAGGCGGCAAGACGCGACTGAGGATTTTTGCATGAGCGACCTGACCCTGAGCCAAGCCATCGACAACATCTACACGTCGATCAAGAACGATAACGAAGACCTTGATCTCCACATCGCCGCCCTCAAGGCCGCGATGACCCGGGAAGGCGCCAAGGAAGCCGTGTTCGAGCCGGCCAAGCTGGCTCAGTCCAACCGCCAGGGCCGCAAGATCATGCAGTCCTATTTCAAGAAGAAGGGCGTAGCGGTCAGCTTCTCGGCCTAGCACCGGACATCGCCCTCCGCACGCGGGCGACGGTGGGTAGACGTGGCAAAGCGTCATTCACCCTTCCGTCACATGGCGCAAGGCAGCTATTGAAGCCCGCCCCAATGCCGCCTATCTGTGGCTTTACCGCGCGTTAAGGCGGCATCGTCTGCAATCGGCCAGTTGCCGATTCGATTTTCGACATGGTCCCGGGCTCCGGATGTCCGAGTGCGGGAAGCATGTTTCAACCGACTACGGCTAGCCCGGTCCGACCCGGCAGCAAAGGGGCATCACATGCGGGATCCGCACGAAGTTTACATGAACACGCTCGTTCCGATGGTGGTGGAGCAATCCAACCGCGGTGAACGCGCTTTCGACATCTATTCGCGCCTTTTGCGCGAGCGCATCATTTTCGTCACCGGTGTGGTCGAGGACAACATGGCCTCGCTCATCGTGGCGCAGTTGCTGTTTCTCGAATCGGAGAATCCGAAAAAGGAAATCTCCCTCTACATCAACTCGCCCGGCGGCGTGGTGACAGCAGGTCTCAGCATCTACGACACCATGCAGTTCATCCGCGCACCGGTCGGCACCATGGTCATGGGGCAGGCGGCCTCGATGGGTTCGCTGCTGCTGGCATCGGGTGAGGCGGGCATGCGCACGGCCCTTCCCAACTCGCGCGTCATGGTTCACCAGCCTTCCGGCGGCTTCCAGGGTCAGGTTACCGATATCCTGATTCATGCCAAGGAAGTCGAGGGTTTGAAGCGGCGTCTTAATCAGATTTATGAGAAGCATACGGGCCGTACCTACGAGGAAATCGAGCGCGCCCTGGAGCGTGACAATTTCCTCTCCGCCGAAGAAGCCAAGACCTTTGGCCTCATCGACAATGTCTGGGACAAGCGTGTTGTCCCCGATGCGACGAGCTGATTGACCGGCGTTAAGCACATTGCAGATGCGCCGTGGACTGTGATGTCCACGCAATTGCACCTAGCCGCATCGGTCTTTAGGATCGGTGCGGCTTAGACTTTCTTTAGGCTCGAGCGTTTACCGTTAAGGATACGCTTGGTTTGGGGGCGCTCTGCCCCCGGGAGTGACAGGATGTCCAAAGAGACAACGAACGGCGAAACCTCAAAGAACACGCTTTACTGCTCGTTCTGCGGGAAATCCCAGCACGAGGTTCGCAAGCTGATCGCCGGTCCGACCGTGTTCATCTGTGATGAATGCGTCGAACTGTGCATGGACATCATCCGCGAAGAGAACAAGACCTCTATGGTCAAGTCCTCCGATGGCGTGCCGACACCTGCCGAGATCTGCAAGGTGCTCGACGACTACGTCATCGGCCAGTTCCGCGCCAAGCGCGTGCTGTCCGTGGCCGTCCACAACCACTACAAGCGCCTGCACCACTCGTCCAAGAACCAGGATATCGAACTTTCCAAGTCGAATATCCTGCTGATCGGGCCGACCGGTTCGGGCAAGACGCTGCTGGCCCAGACCCTGGCCCGCATTCTCGACGTGCCTTTCACCATGGCCGATGCGACCACGTTGACCGAAGCCGGCTATGTCGGCGAGGACGTGGAAAACATTATCCTGAAATTGTTGCAGTCTGCTGACTACAACGTGGAAAAGGCTCAGCGCGGCATCGTCTACATCGACGAAGTCGACAAGATTTCCCGCAAGTCCGACAATCCGTCGATCACCCGCGACGTCTCGGGCGAAGGCGTGCAGCAGGCCCTGCTGAAGATCATGGAAGGCACCGTGGCTTCCGTTCCGCCCCAGGGCGGCCGCAAGCACCCGCAGCAGGAATTCCTGCAGGTGGACACGACCAATATCTTGTTCATCTGCGGCGGTGCCTTTGCCGGTCTCGAGAAGATCATCTCGGCACGCGGCGAGGGCTCGGGCATCGGCTTTGGCGCCACCGTCAAGGACCCCAACGACCGTCGCGTCGGCCAGATCCTTGCTGATGTCGCGCCGGAAGATCTGGTCCGCTTCGGCCTGATCCCGGAATTCATCGGCCGCCTGCCAGTGCTGGCGACCCTTGAAGACCTCGATATCGCCGCGCTGATCGAAATCCTGACCGCCCCCAAGAACGCCCTGGTGCGTCAGTACCAGCGCCTGTTCCAGATGGAAGAAGTCGAACTGACCTTCCACGAGGACGCTCTCAAGGCGATCGCGGAAAAGGCCATCGAGCGCAAGACCGGCGCCCGCGGCCTCCGCTCGATCATGGAAGCCATCCTGCTGGACACCATGTATGACCTCCCGTCGCTCGAAGGCGTCGAGGAAGTGGTGATCTCGGAAGAAGTGGTGCGCGGCAAGGATATTCGCCCGCTCTACATCTACTCCGAGCGCAAGAAGGACGACGCGCCCGCAACGGCGTAACATTTGGCGACGAATTGAAAGCGCCGGGCGACGAGCCCGGCGCTTTTGTTTGGACAGCTGCTGGAGAGGACATGCGTAACCTAGTCGCCACGTTCGGAGTTCTGGCGATCGGCCTGGGCACGATCTGGCTTGGCTTCGGATTCGACTACATCCAGCTAGGAGGCCTCGCATGTTTTGACGCGTGCAACCCGTTTGATACGGGACCCAATCAGTTTTGGGCCAGCCTGGGAGCCGCCACGCTGCTTGCGGGCGTTGGTGCGTTCATTTACCTCGCCGCGCCACGAAGCCGCGAACAGGCCTAGCGTCTCTCCCGCAAGGTCTTTCCGCCGCATTCAACGAGAAGCTGTTCGAGCGAGGCGGCCGATTTCTCCATCGACTCGATGTCCATGCTTCCCATGCCGACCTCGTAAACGGCGCTATCTCCCGCCTTCATCACCAGCGCAGTCCCGCCGCTGTCATCGCCGATCATGACATAGCCTGGCAGATACTCCTGCACCTCATAATCGGCATTGCGTCCGTATATCGCCTCGAGTTCGAGAAGCGCGAGGCGTCCATCTGTGTAGAGGCCGTTGGAGACGCGAAGAAAGGCCTCGTAGTCGGAAGGCAGCCTGTATGAGGCTTCGGCCTGATGGGATGCAATGTCGTCCGGGGACGCCGGCTCATTCAGGCTGTAAGTCCGTTTCAGTGCTTCTCGATCCATCGATCTCTCCACGTCCGCGTGGCCGGAGAGGTCGACTGAAAGCGTGGCGATTTCAAGCCGCCACGTCGGCCCTAGGCCCGACATAGATCGACATTGGGCGGATCAGCCGGCCGTCCAGCGCCTGCTCGCGCGCATGGGCGATCCAGCCACCAACACGGCCCATGGCGAAGACGCAGGTAAACGCCTCGCGCGGGAAGCCCAGCGCTTCCAGCAGCAGCGCCGTATAAAACTCCACATTGGTATCGAGCGGCCGATCCGGCTTCTTGCGCTTGAGCAGGTCAAGCGCAGCGGCCTCGACAGCCTCGGCCAATGCCAGCCGGGCAGGGTCGATCGCTCCTGAGCTCGCCAAGCCGCGCACGGCCCCCTTAAGCGCATCGGCCCGTGGATCGCGCACGCGATAAACTCGGTGGCCGAACCCCATCAGCCGCTCGCCATTGGCCAGCGCGCCTTCCAGCCAGGCCGGGGCGCTAGCAGGACTACCCGCTGCGTCGAGCATATCGAGCACCGGACCGGGCGCGCCGCCATGCAGCGGCCCCTTGAGGGCGCTGAGCGCCGCCAGCACCGAGGACGTCAGTCCCGCCTGGGTCGAAGCCACCACCCGCGCCGCGAAGGTCGAGGCATTGAGGCCGTGATCGGCCACCGTTACCAGATAGCGATCCAGCGCCGCCACCTGCTGCGCGCTCGGCATGCTGCCCGTCACCATGCGCAGCGTATCGGCGGCATGGCTGAGCGCCGGATCGGGTGCGAGAGGCGCGCGGCCATCCTTCAGGCGCAATAGTCCGGCCGTGAACACCGCCGGCGCCGCCACCAGGCGCAGCGCCGACGCAAGGTCGTCCCCGTCACCCACGCGGGCCAGCAGCGCGCGCATCGCTTCGACGGGCGGGAGCCGCAGCAACGCAGCGTCGGCCGAGGCCAGGTGCGCGAACACCTCGACCCGCGCCGCGCCCAGTTGCGCCGCCAATGGCGCGGCCCCTGCAAAGAACCCGTCGAACAGAAGTTCCAGCACATCTTCGTAGCGGCTGCCCGCCACCAGATCGTCCAACGACACGCCGCGGACGATCAGCCGCCCATTCTTGCCATCGACATCGGACAGCACCGTCTCGGCGGCAACGACATCTTCGAGACCAGACTTCATCTCGTTTCTCCTGTGCTTGTTGCCGCACAAGGTAGGAGGCTTTAGATTGACGTCAATCTTGATTAAAAGGATCAATGTCAACGTGGACTGGCTGACGGCGGACGACGCGCTCCGACTTCTGGGTACGCAGCGGCAGACTCTGTACGCCAATGTCAGCCGTGGGCGGATCAAGGCCAAGCCCGATCCCGACGACAGCCGCCGCAGCCTCTATCGAGGTGACGACGTACGGCGCCTCCTGCAGCGCGGTGTGGGTCGGCGCAAGCAGGAGGCGGTTGCGACCGGGGCAATGCAGTGGGGCGAGCCGGTCTTGCGCACCGGCATCTCCACCATTGCAGCGGGGCGGCTGCTGTATCGCGGGCAGGATGCATGCACGCTGGCGACCACGGCCAGTCTGGAAGACATAGCGATGCTGCTCTGGCAAATGCCGGTGCACCTTCGCACCGCGGAGCCCAGCTTGGGGCAGGGTCTACCGGCAGCCTTCGCCGCATTGGCCGAGCGCGCCGCGAACCCGCCCGGCAATCGTTCGCCGATCACTCTGGCCCAGGAAGCCGGCGCAGTCCTGGGAACGCTGGCGCAAGCGCTGACCGGTGCTGACGATGGCGACCTGCTGCACGCACGCCTAGCCGAGGCATGGAAGCGTCCCGCGGCAGCCGACATCATCCGGCGCGCCATGGTCGTGCTGGCCGATCATGAGCTCAACACCTCCACCTTTGTTGCCAGGGTGACGGTGTCGACTGGCGCGTCGCTCTGGGCAGGCACGCTGGCGGCGCTCGCTGCACTGAACGGACCGCGGCATGGCCTCGCGTCGCGCGAGATCGCCGCTCTGGCAGACGATATCGGGCACCGGCCCGAAATGGCGGAGGCAGAGCTGCGGGATTGGCTGGGCGAGGGCAGGGACGTTCCGGGCATGGGCCACCGGCTCTATCCTGACGGCGACGTCCGTGCGGCGGCGCTGCTGGAGCAGTTTTCCTTGCCCCCGCAATTCGCGTCGTTCCGACTGGTCGCGGAACGCATCACCGGCGAGACCGCCAACGTCGATTTCGCACTCGCCGCGCTCGTTGCCGCCTATGATCTGCCCAAGGACGCACCGCTCATGCTGTTCGCTCTGGCGCGCTCCGTCGGCTGGCTTGCTCACATGCTGGAGCAGGCCGCTACCGGCCAGTTAATCCGGCCGAGAGCGCGATACGTGGAGGGATAGGATGGATCGTGGCGGCAGGAGAACTCATCACCGAAGCACTCGACTATGACGGCGGCCGGCAGGTCGCAACACCACGGCCCGTTACCCTCGGGCTTGACCCGAGGACGTTGCACTTTTCTGCGCTTGGTACGTGAAGAGCCCTCGGTCCGCCCAAGGGTGACGAGCCGTGGGTGGACCCACCTCAAGCCAGTTCGAGCGTCCTCGCCAAGACCGGCCCGGCGATCAATTCGCCATAGAGGTTCTTCGGGTCGGCCACATCAGGCACGAGGTCGAGCAGCTTGCGTCGGTCGTCTGTCAGGTCGTGCACCAGCCGCAGGGCCGAAAAATCCTCGATGGCGAAGCCAACTGAGTCGAATACGGTGATGTCGTCGTCGCCGGTCCGGCCATCCTTGACGCCTGCCAGCACTTCCCACAGTTCTGCCACAGGATAGTCGGGGGCTGCCTGCTGGATTTCGCCTTCGATACGGGTCTGGGGCGTGAACTCGACGAAATACTTGCCGATAGCGAGGATGTCGGCGGCCAGTTCGGTCTTGCCGGGGCAGTCGCCGCCGATGGCATTGATATGCGTGCCGGGGCTCAACATCGCGGCATCGATCACCGCCACCTTGCCTTTGACGGCAGTGCAGACCGTTACGATATCGGCGCCAGCGACGGCTGATGCGACAGATGGCGAGCGCACGAGATTCATGCCGAAGCCGGCGGCATTGGTCATGAACTTGTCGACCGCCAGGACATCTGGATCGTGGACCCGGATCTCCTCGATGCCGAGCATGGCCTGGAAGGCGAGGGCCTGGAACTCCGATTGCGCTCCAGCGCCTATCAACGCCATGACGCGGCTATTCGGGCGGGCCAGCAGGGAGGCGGCAAAGGCCGAGGTTGCGGCGGTGCGCAAAGCGGTGAGCAGCGTCATCTCGCTGATCAGCAGCGGGTAGCCGGTGGCCACGTCGGCGAGCACGCCAAATGCCGTGACCGTCAGCTTACCGATCTTGGGGTTGGACGGGTGTCCGTTGACATATTTGAAGGTGTAGAGCTTGCCATCCGAGGTGGGCATCAGCTCGATCACGCCATCCCTGGAGTGGCTGGCGACGCGGGCGGACTTTTCGAACTCCGCCCAGCGCGAGAAATCGGACCGGACATAGCCGGCGAGTTGGGTGAGGAATGCCTTTGTACCGGTGGACCGGACTAGCCTCCTCATGTCTTCGACCCCGATGAATTGCGTCACTTTTGGCGCTCCTAGATGCTGGTTGCCGCTTCGTTGATAGACATGCGCGCGGTCTGCCGCGGCATGATCTGGCGGCCGAACAGGCTCGCCGCCAGGTCGACCAGCAGCCGGGCGCTCATGCCCGCGTGGTCGAGATAAGGATTGAGTTCGACGATATCGAGCGAGCCCATATGGCCGCAGTCATGGATCATCTCCATGACCAGGTGCGCTTCACGGAAGGTCAGGCCACCGGCGACTGGAGTCCCGGTACCCGGTGCGATGGCCGGCTCGATTACATCCACGTCGAAGCTGACATGCAGGTGCCCGCCAACGGCTTCGACGCGTGCCAGCACTTCGCGCATCAAGGCGACGACGCCCATTTCGTCGATCCGGCGCATGTCGACGACGTTGACCCCGCGCAGCTCGAGCAATTGCCGCTCGGGCCGATCAATCGACCGGGCGCCGAAAATGGTCACATTGCGCGGATCGACGCGACCACGCCAATCGCCGTCATATTCCGGGCCGAAGTCCGGCTCGCCGCAGAGCAGGGCTAACGGCATGCCGTGGATATTACCGGTCTCGGAGGTCGCCGGAGTGTTGAAATCACCATGGGCATCGACCCACAGCACGAACAACGGCTTGCCAATGGCTGCGCAGTGGCGTGCGACACCCGAAATAGTGCCCATCGAGAGGGAATGGTCGCCGCCGACAAAAGCCGGCAAGCGGCCCGCGCTAAGGCTAGCCAGGGCAAGGTCGCTGCTCTGGCGCGCGATAGCGAGCACTTCCGCCTTGCGCTCGCCGGACAGCCGCCATGGCGTGCCACCGGCAGCGCGGTCGGTCCAGACGATGTCGCCGTGATCGCTGGCGGTATAGCCGAGCGTCGCCAGCGTCTCGAGCAGGCCGGCCACGCGCAGGGCATCCGGTCCCATGCCGGTGCCCCGACACGACGCGCCCGCATCGCTGGGAATGCCGAACAAATCGATGGCGGGCGTGGCATGGTTCATTGGTCGGAGTCTCCTGCTGTCAGAAGATTGTGCAGGTGCGCCGTGTGTACGAATAGCCGGAATAGTGATAGATTCGCGTAGCCAATTTCTCATTCTGATAAGCACGAGCGCACAAAATGATATTGGACGACCTCGACTACCGCCTGATCTCGCTGCTGCGCACCAATGCCCGCACGCCAGTGGCTAAGCTTGCGCTTGACCTCAAGGTCTCGCGCGCAACCGCCAAGGCGCGGATCGACCGGCTGGTACAGGGTGGCGCCATCGCCGGCTTTACAGTCGTCCTGGCCGCGGCGCCCAGCCAGGGTATTCGGGCCATCACCATGGTGGAGGTCGACGGCAAGCACGAAGCCGCCGTGATGAAACGCCTGCTGGGCATGCCCGAGGTGCGCCAGCTCCACAATACCAATGGCCGCTGGGACATGGTGGCGGAGCTGGAAGCGCCGGACGTGGAAGCGTTTGACGACCTGCTGCGGCAGATACGGCAGATCGATGGGATTGCGTCGACGGACACGAGTATTTTGCTGAAAGCGCGACGGAGTGTGGGGTAGGCTTAAGAGGATTCGCCCACTCCAGATCGTCACCCAGAGATCGCACTATTCCGGATTGCGCTCTTCAACGCACCCAATCGTGAAAGTGCGGAGCCCTCGGGTCAAGCCCGAGGGTGACCATCTGTGGCGCGGGCTGCTCCGCTCAAATGGCCCCACATCCATCCCGCATGCAAGCCACACCACTGTTCCTGCCCGCCCGCGCATATCTCCTGTGTGCTCGCCAATTAACTGTCATATTTCGGCTAAGGTTGACTTGTGCCCCCCATAGGCGAACCTATTTATTAACCGGAATCAGCCCAGCCTAACGATCTGGAGCTGTCTACTACTACGGGCGCGCACCATCTCCCTTCCTCCCGCGCGCCCCGGAAAGGATACGAGATGACGGACGTCAATCCCACGGGCGGCGATGCAAGCCGGGATCGCGTTTACCCAGTTCTCCCGCTGCGCGATATCGTCGTTTTCCCCGGCATGATCGTGCCGCTGTTCGTCGGCCGTGAGAAATCGGTCAAGGCGCTCGAAGAAGTGATGCGCGACGACAAGCACATTCTCGTCGTGACCCAGAAGAATGCGCAGGACGACGATCCAGCGCCGGATCAGATCTACGACACCGGCACCATCGCTACCGTCCTGCAGTTGCTCAAGCTTCCAGATGGCACCGTGAAGGTCCTCGTGGAAGGGCTCAACCGCGCCACCATCGATCGCTACCTGCAAACCGTCGACTATTTCGAGGCCGAGGCATCCGTGTTGCCAGAGCCCGAGGAAGACGCCACCGAGATCGAGGCCTTGTCGCGCTCGGCCACCACCGAGTTCGAAAGCTATGTGAAGCTCAACAAGAAGATTTCGGCCGAGGTCGTCGCGGCCGTCGGCCAGATCGAAAACCACAGCAAGCTTGCTGACACCATTGCCAGCCACCTGGTCATCAAGATCCACGAGAAGGAAGACCTGCTTTCGACCGTTTCGGTCGCCGAGCGCTTCCAGAAAATTCTTGGCCTGATGGAAGGTGAAATCGGCGTCCTGCAGGTGGAAAAGCGCATCCGCAGCCGCGTCAAGCGGCAGATGGAGAAGACGCAGCGCGAATACTACCTCAACGAGCAGATGAAAGCGATCCAGAAGGAACTGGGTGACGGTGAAGAGGGCTCTAACGAGATCGCCGAGATCGAGGAGCGCATCGCCAAGACCAAGCTCAGCAAGGAAGCCAAGCTGAAGGCAGAGGCCGAGCTCAAGAAGCTCAAGTCCATGAGCCCGATGTCGGCCGAGGCCACGGTGGTGCGCAACTATCTCGATACGCTGCTCGGGCTGCCCTGGGGCAAGAAGAGCAAGGTCAAGCGTGACCTGATCCTCGCCGAAAAGGTGCTGGATGAGGATCACTACGGCCTCGAGAAGGTCAAGGAACGGATCCTGGAATACCTGGCCGTGCAGGGTCGTACCGGCACGCTCAAGGGCCCCATCCTCTGCCTCGTCGGCCCTCCGGGCGTCGGCAAGACCTCGCTGGGCAAGTCGATCGCCAAGGCGACCGGCCGCGAATTCGTGCGCATGGCCCTCGGTGGCGTGCGCGACGAAGCCGAGATCCGCGGCCATCGCCGCACCTACATCGGCTCCATGCCCGGCAAGGTGATCCAGTCGCTCAAGAAGGTCGGCAAGTCCAACCCGCTCTTCCTGCTCGACGAAATCGACAAGATGGGCCAGGACTTCCGTGGCGATCCGAGTTCGGCATTGCTTGAGGTTCTCGACCCCGAGCAGAATCACACCTTTGCCGACCACTATCTCGAAGTCGATTACGACCTTTCCGACGTGATGTTCGTCACCACGTCCAACACGCTCAACATCCCGGGCCCGCTGATGGACCGCATGGAGATCATTCGCCTGTCCGGCTACACCGAGCAGGAGAAGCACGCGATCGCCAAGCAGCACCTGATCCCGGAGACGCTCAAGGAGAACGGCCTCGCCCATGGCGAGTTCGAGCTCTCCGACGCGATGCTGACCGCCTTGATCCAGCGCTATACCCGCGAAGCGGGCGTGCGTAACCTCAAGCGCGAAATCGGCAAGCTGATGCGCAAGGCAGTGACCGAGATCGTGAAGACCAAGGTCAAGACTGTCGTTATCGACGAAGAGAAGCTCACCAAGTATCTCGGCGCCGATATCTACAAGCATGGCGAGATCGAAGCCGAAGCACAGGTTGGCCTGGTGACGGGCCTGGCCTGGACCTCGGTGGGCGGTGAGCTGCTGACCATCGAAGGCGTGATGACGCCGGGCAAGGGCCGGATGACGGTCACCGGCAACATCAAGGAAGTGATGAAGGAATCGCTGACTGCGGCGACGGCTTATGTCCGCTCGCGCTCGATCGATTTCGGCATCAAGCCGCCGATGTTCGACACGCGCGACATCCACGTCCATCTGCCCGAAGGCGCCACCCCCAAGGATGGTCCGTCGGCTGGTATCGGCCTCGCCACGGCGATCGTGTCGGTCATGACCGGCATCCCGGTTCGCAATGATGTCGCCATGACGGGCGAGATCACGCTGCGGGGTAGGGTGCTGCCCATCGGCGGCCTCAAGGAGAAGCTGCTTGCAGCCCTCCGTGGTGGCATCAAGACCGTGCTGATCCCGGAGGAGAATGTCCGCGACCTCGCCGAGATCCCCGATATCGTCAAGGACGGCATGGAAATCGTGCCGGTCAGCCGCATGGACCAGGTCATCGAGCGGGCGCTGGTGCGCAAGCCCGAGCCCATCGAGTGGAATTTCGACGAGGCGCCGGCAGCGGTTTCGACCACCGTGGACACCGGCCCGGCCGACGACGCCACAGCCGGCCTGCCGCACTAGGCAGCCCATGCATTGAATGAAACGGCGGTCCGCAAGGGCCGCCGTTTTGCTTTCCGGCCGACCTAATGGTTCTCGCCAGTCCCCAACCTATTCCATGTGGGAAGCCTATTGACCTTCCCATGATGGGAGGGTTCATAAGGGTGCTGACAGGAGTTATTTGCTCCACCCACTCACTATCAGAGGCAGCGCGGCGGACATTCGCGCGCCAGGAGATCCAGATGTCCCAGACAGCAATTATCTATCGCATGGTCACGCCGGAGCACACTTGCCCCTGGGGCCTGCGTGCCGTCGACCTTCTGAAGCGCAAGGGCCTCAAGGTGCAAGACCACCACCTCACCACCCGTGCCGAAATTGACGCCTTCAAGGCCGAACACGGCGTCCAGACGACGCCGCAGACCTTCATCGATGGCAAGCGGGTGGGCGGTTACGACGATCTGCGGCGCCATTTCGGGCTGCGCGTCAAGGACAAGAAGGCGCTGACCTATACGCCGGTGATCGCCCTATTCGGCATGGCCGCTGCCATGGCGCTCGCGGCGAGCTGGGCGGTGTATGGCAACGTTCTTACCGTTGCTGCGGCCGAATGGTTCATCGCCTTCGCCATGTCGCTGCTGGCGTTGCAGAAGCTCAAGGACGTGGACGGCTTTGCCTCCATGTTCCTCAACTATGACCTGCTGGCGCAGCGCTGGGTGCCCTATGCCTTCATCTATCCGTTCGCCGAGGCCCTGGCCGGCGTGCTGATGATCGCCGGCGCCCTGATGTGGCTCTCCGTGCCGGTGGCCCTGTTCATCGGCACCATCGGCGCGGTCTCGGTGTTCAAGGCGGTCTATATCGACAAGCGCGAACTCAAGTGCGCCTGCGTCGGCGGCGACAGCAATGTCCCTCTGGGCTTCGTCTCGCTGACCGAGAACCTCATGATGGTCGGTATGGCCATCTGGATGGTGCTGAAACCCGCCAGCATGGCTGTGGGCGTCGGACACTGAGAACGAAGATCGCCGCCGACGCCCCGTTTGTGCCTGAGACCTCGTGGTGAGCTGAGCAAACCACGAGGTCGAGCATTCAAGCCGTAGGCCGCGCTGCTCCTACGCAACGGGCGCAAACCGGCGCCGACCCAGAACGGCCAGCACCATCGCCAGCGCCGTCAGCGCCGCCGAGATCAGGAAGCTCACGGTGAACGCGTCAGCAATGCTCGACGCCGACGCCTGCGCAATTTGCCCCGTACCCACCAGCGCCGTGAATATGGCCGCCATCAGCGACGCACCGGCCAGCAGGCCCAAGTTGCGCGACAGGCCGAGCAGGCCCGACAATACCCCGCGCTCAGCCTTCGACGCGGCCATCATCACGGAGGCATTGTTGGCCGCGAGGAAGAGCTGGAAGCCGGGGGTCAGCACGATCAGCGCCCCGACATAGCCGACCACGCCGAACCATCGCGGCAGCAAAGCAAGGCAGACAAAGCCGAGCACGGTTTCGGCGAGGCCGAGCATCAGCGCACGGTCGACCCCCAGCCTGTCCGCCAGGCGTCCGGCGGGAGCACCCGCCAGCGCCGCAGTCACTGGCCCGACCGCCATCACGAGGCCGGTCGTTGTCTCATCCAAACCCAAGGCGAAGCTCAGAAAGAACGAGCCTACCACCAGTGTGGACATCATCACCGTACCCAGGAGCAGGTTCATGCTCAGGCCCGCTGCGATAGAGCGGTTGCCGAGCAATGGCAGGGGGATCAAGGGCGACGACGAACGCATCTGGACTCGCACGAAAATCGCGAGCGCCAGAGCCGCCGGCAACAACAGCATGCCCGCGCCCCACGGCACGGCAACTCCGGCGCCGGTGGTGGCGAGCGAAAACAGCCCCAATGCCACGGTCAGGAGCAGCGTCCCGGTCCAGTCCATGCGTGCAGCCGCCCCGATTCCAGACCGCTCCGTCATCGGCAATGCCCGTAAGGCCAACGCCAGCACCAATGCTCCGCCAAAGGCCAGCAGCCCAAAGGCCGCTTGCCAACCGAGGTTGGCCATCACCACGCCGCCCAGGGACGGCCCCAGTGCGGTTCCGGCGGCGGACATGGTGCCGAGCAGGCCCATGACGGCGCCCATTTGCGCCTCCGGCACGGCGTCCCGCGCGATCGACATCGGCAGCGCCACCAGTATCGCCCCACCAATTCCCTGCAGGGCCCGGGCCGCGATCAACAGACCAAGGTTCGGACTGATCGCACAGAGACCTGAGGCAATCGCAAACAGCACCAGCCCGGCCACCAGCATGCGTCGGTGGCCGTAGAGATCCCCCAGGCGTCCCGCTGACACGATCGTCACCGTCATCGCCAGCAGGTAGGCGAGGATCACCCATTGCAGTTCGCCGAGTGTGACTGGGAAGGATCGCGCCAGCGTCGGCAGCGCGATCGTGGCGATGCTGATACCCAGCGACGCTAGCAGGGTAGCGCCCGCTAGCACGGAAAGTGCGGATGTAGACGCGGTCGGATTGGGCCCGGATTTCATGAGTTCCTCTTGAGACAGAATGAAGCGGGCGCTACACTCCCACTTCAAGTCAGCTTGAGGTCAAGAGTGAATCTGCTCGATATCGGCGTTCTGTCCGAACGCTCGGGGATGCCCCCATCGGCGCTGCGTCATTACGAGGCGATCGGCCTCATCGAGTCGGTGGCGCGCCGGGGCCTTCGGCGGCAATACGATCCCTATGTGCTGACCCAGCTTTCGCTGATCGCGCTCGGCAAGTCGGCCGGTTTTTCGCTGGACCAGATCAAGGGCATGTTCGGGGAGAATGGCACGCCGGAACTGCCGCGCCTCGATCTCCACAAGCGCGCCGACGCCATCGACGAGCAGATTCGCGGCCTGATGACGCTTCGGGATGCGCTGCGGCACGTCGCTGAATGTCAGGCGGAAAACCACATGACCTGTCCCAAGTTCCAGCAACTGCTCCGCGTGGCCTCGCAGAAGGCCCGCCGCCGCTGACGCCGAAATCGGCCGCCGTTTGTCAGGCGCCGCTCTTGGCGGCAAGGCTCGCCTGCATGCCGTCGATCACATAGCGCAGCCCGCGTTCGAATACGGCCTCGGATGGCGTTCGCCTATGAGAGTTGGATAGGCTATGCCGTCGCTCCGCTGTTCGCACTCGGTGGCGTGGCCACGCCGGCCCAATCGCTGCTGACCAGCCGCGTCAACGACAATCAGCAGGGCCAGTTGCAAGGCGTGATGGCCAGCCTGATGAGCCTCGCCGGCATTGTCGGTCCGGTGCTGACAACGGCCGTGTTCTTTTCCACCAAGAGCTTCTGGATCGGTACGGTGTGGATCGCCGGCGCCGCGCTGTACCTGCTTGCCACTCCATTATTTACCACGGCAACCGAAAGTGGCGACCGCATAGGCATCGCAGATCGCCGAGCTGTTCAGAGAGCTGGGCCTCGTCCAAGAAAGTCCAACTGCTCCTGTCGCATTCTGTCAGCACCAACGGTCATAAGGGCGGCGGGCTTGTAACGCGTCCGTGAACGCCCTACGTCCCTTTGCCGGTGGCACTCACAGGAGTCAGGACCTTGAACAAGGCACTCGTCGTCATTCTCGCTGCCGTTACGCTCGACGCCGTCGGCATCGGCCTGATCTTCCCGATCCTGCCCGCCTTGCTACGCGACGTAGGCCATATCACCGAGGTGGCGACGCTTCTGGGGGTCATGTTGGCGCTGTACTCGGCCTGCCAGTTTTTGTTCTCGCCCATCCTGGGCGTGCTCAGCGACCGGTTTGGCCGGCGCCCGGTGCTGCTGGTTTCGCTGGCCGGAGCGGCCATCGACTATCTCATCATGGCCTTCGCGCCGCAGCTTTGGCTGCTCGTTCTGGGCCGGGCCATTGCAGGCATCACCAGCGCCAACATGGCGGTCGCCACGGCCTACATCACCGACATCTCCACCGAGGACGAGCGCGCCAAGCGCTTTGGCCTGTTCCACGCTATGTTCGGCATCGGCTTCATCATCGGCCCGGTGCTGGGTGGGCTGCTCGGCGACTTCTGGGTTCGCGCACCATTCATCGCCGCGGCCCTGCTCAACGGCGTCAACTTCGCCCTGGCTCTGTTCGTGCTTCCGGAATCGCGGCCCGGGAAGTCCGATGCCAAGTTCACCTGGGATACATTGAACCCGTTCAAGCCGCTAAAATGGGCGCTGACTTTCGCTGCGCTGATTCCGATGATGGCCATTTTCGTCATCATGAATTTCGTCGGCACCATGTACGGCACCATCTGGGCGCTGTTCAGCGAAGACAGCTTCCAGTGGAACGGCATGATGATCGGCCTTTCGCTGGGCGCCTTCGGCGTATTCCACGCCGGGGCACAGGCATTCCTGACCGGTCCGGCCGTGGCCCGCCTCGGCGAACGCTGGGCTCTCGTGGTCGGCATGGCCTGTGAATTGACGGCGCTGGTCATCCTCGGCTTCGCCACGCAAGGCTGGATACTTTTCGCCCTTGCGCCGCTCTTCGCCTTGGGCGGCATTGGCATGCCGGCGCTGCAGTCACTGACCACGACTCAGGTCGGGCCTGACAAACAGGGGCAGTTGCAGGGCGTTCTGGCGAGCCTTGTAAGCCTTGCGGCGGTTTTTGGACCGTTGTTTTTCAGCTTCGTCTATTTTGGCATCCGCGGCTCCTGGCCGGGTCTGATCTGGATCATCGGGGCCGGAATCTACCTGTTGGCACTACCGCTTATGCTGGGAATCAGGCGCAGCCCGATCATGGCTCCAGCCGTGGGCGAGTGAGGCCAAAAGACGCAGAAAGCCCCGGAAAACTGGGAAAAATGCACATTGCGGACTTGCCGGAGCAGATTTTCCGGTCCATTAACAGTTCGCACCGTCCGGCCTCGTAAGAAGCCCGGAAATCCTTGCGTTTCATCAAGAATCGACCAAGGGTTGCCGCGCTTTAGGTTCGCCAGCGAGGGCGGGCATTCACCGTGAGGAAACGCTATGAACAAAAACGATCTGGTTGGCGTCGTCGCCGACAAAGCGACGATCACCAAGGCACAGGCCGCCGAAGCGGTTGACGCAGTGTTCGAGGCCATCACCGGCTCTCTGAAGGCTGGCGACGAAGTCCGTCTCGTGGGCTTCGGCACTTTCGCCGTTTCGAAGCGCAAGGCTTCGACCGGCCGCAATCCGGCCACCGGCGCCGAGATTCAGATCCCGGCCTCCAACCAGGCCAAGTTCAAGCCCGGCAAGGGCCTGAAGGATGCGATCAACTAAGATCGATCTCTGATCGTCATAGTTATCGGCCCCGAGCGCCTCGCGCCGGGGCCGTTTCTTTTTGACGGTTGACGATCGGGGGCAGGGGCCCTAATCAGGGCGCATTCGCGAGGCCATAGGTCGGAGCGGGCGATTAGCTCAGTTGGTAGAGCGCCTCGTTTACACCGAGGATGTCGGCGGTTCGAGTCCGTCATCGCCCACCAATCGCCTTTGGCGGTGGTATGGCGGAGCACCATGCCAACACTTCACCCAAAGTGCCGCCCCGCATCGAATGGCCTGCTATCCTCACATTCGACATCAAGACTGGCCCGCTAGCGGCTGAGGCAACGGTACTTTTCCACAGCAGCGTCGCGCGTTCTTGAAAATGTCGCATCAATCCGCAGATGCTCGCTTGACTTGCCCATGGGTGCTCGGTAAACGGACGCCACGTTGCGCAAACGAGCTGTTTGCCGCTGCGGGAGTAGCTCAGTTGGTTAGAGCGCCGGCCTGTCACGCCGGAGGTCGCGGGTTCGAGCCCCGTCTCTCGCGCCACCTCTTCCTAGGATATCCGGGAAATGTGGCTTGGAAGTTTCAACTTCCGCCCTTTACCAGTTTCAACTTTCTGAACTCGTTCTGTTCCGAGGCCAGTCGGCTGCGGCCAATTTTGCGCGCCTGATCGGCCTCGCGCACGGCAGCGATGTTCACTGGCATATAGGTCTTTTGCAGCTTCCGGTTCTGGTCGATCGAGTTGCCCATTTTGGCCGCGATCGATTCGACCGATGCGCCGCCGGCATTGGCCTCGACCGCGCCTGTGCGGCGCATGTCCATCAGCTTGCGCTTTTCGTCCTTCCCAAACACCATGCGCCGGATATCGGCGAAGTCGTCGACCAGCGAGTCCTTGGTGTAGGGCGCGGGGTTGCGCGGACGCCCTCCTTTACCGGACGGGGTGAAGCCTCGTGTCCAGAACATCGGCGCGTCATCATGCAGGGCGAAGGCTAGGCCGGCGATATACCCCTCGACCAGGCGCTGGGTGCGCTTGGACAGGATGCCGAAGGCTGCCTCAGTAGTCTTGGTGCGTTCGATTGCGAATGCCATGTCCGCCCCGCTGGTGACCGCCTGGGCGGGAGTTAGCGTCCGGGTGTCGACCGGCGCGAACTGGGTGTCCCACGCCACAGCTATGATGCATGCCAAACCGCCATAGCCGGCCCGTAGCGCCCCTTTGACCATCCGCACGACTTCACCCTCGCGCCAAGTCTCCGTGCGCCCAGCGACGCCCTCCTTGCGAATGGCCTGCGACGGGTCGTGGTCAGGCGTGCAGAGCTTCATGCTGGCGAGGACGCGATAGAGCGCGCGCCAAGTCTTGAGAGCACGCCCGGCCTCGCCGGGCCCCTTCAGCCTGAGCAGATGATGATACCACTGGTCGATCTGCTCGAAGGTGGCGAGGCTTGGCGCCGTATCGCCAAACACAGGATCGATGTACTTCCACCCGCGCTCCCAGTCCTCGCGGGTGCGAGGGGGTTTCTTTTGCCACTCGTTGGATAGACGGAAACGGGTGAAGCCGTCGCCCATGCTGCCGGTCGGATAGAAGCGCGCCGGGGTGGGTTCCAAGCCCTTGCGGGCGCGCTGGTAGCGCTCCTCCCATTCGCTGGCGATCTTCCACGCATCTGGGCCATCGTGGCCGCATGGCACGATCTGAAAACCCATGCGCTTCATGGCAGGCGTCGGCAGCCAATAGCCATGCTTGCCCTTGCGGACGACGTAGTGCTTGATCTTGATGCTACCCAAGGCGAGCCAGTCTTTCCGCGAACCCGTCGGCGGGATCGCCGGCGACCGGCTGATTCTTCGCGAGACCTGAGCGCCGGTCAAGCCATGCGTCGATGGCCAGTAGATCGTAATTCCCGGTAATCCCATCCGCTGCGGGGAAACCCTGGCGGCGAAGTTCGGCACCAATCTCGACAAACCGCGCCACGGTCACACCGATCCGGCGCGCGGCAACTGCCGGCGGCACACATCTCGGCTGAACGTGGAAGCGCATCGTCATGGCGTCAGGACGGCTTGGTGCCGTCCACCTCCCATAGCCGGGAAGACAATCCGTGCTGCAACGACGTCTGGTTGAACTTGCGGACTATCGCCGCGGCGAGATCGATGCCGGCCTGATTGGCAATGAGGTCAGCCGTCATCACCGCGTCGGCAAGCTCCTCGGCCAGGTGCTCGACGGTATCGCGTGACCCTCGAATGCCGAGCCGTTCCGGCTCCAGTTTCTTGATGACGTTGCAGACCTCACCGGCTTCGCCAGCGAACTCGTTGCCGCGATAGGCAAGCGTCAGTTGATTGTCAGCGTCCCATTCAATCTGGCGGGCCGCATTGGCCTCGCGCAGCGCGTTGAACGACAGCGAGTGGCCGGCATCGGGCGGGGTGATGCCTGGGCCGACCTCGAACTTATCCGGCGTGTAACCGCAGTCCGAACTGTCCCAGAAATAGCCATCCCGCCAATACATGGCGTCCCAATGCGGATTGGTCCCAAAGCGCGTCCAGTAGTACGCCTCTGCGCGCTCGCTCATGACGCCTTGACCCCATCGGCTTCGGCCATGGCCTTCGTGGCGGCCGTCAGCGCCATGCCTGCGATGGCCGACTGGTTCTTCGCCGCATCGGCGCCCTCGGTCAGGCTGGCCCTGCCATCCTTGAACCGGAACTCTGGACCGTCCTTGGTCATGAATAGGGACAGGTCGCACTGCCATTCGTCGTCGGGAGCGAGCTTCATGAGGCCTCCTTGGCCGCGAGGCCGGTGGTGATGGTTTGCAGATTGGTGAGTTGGCGGATCGCGTTGGCCGCAGTGCCGGCATGATCCTCGGCCGGGGAAACGACGATCTTCCCGTCAAGCCGGTCGTAGAGTTCGATGGCCTGGTTCTGGCGCGGGAGAAGCGTGACCGAATGGATATCGACCCGCTCGTCGGCGAAGGCGACCTGAACGCCTTCGTCCTGAAATAGCTCGACGCGGCTGTCTTTGTTGACCACGACGAGGACCGTGGGGATAACTGGGCGCTCAATCATGCGGGCACCCATGACATCCGACGAAGCCGATCAGCGCATCATCCTGTCCCGTCAAACCCTGCGGGACTATCTCTCCCTGGCCGCCATCGGCGAAGGGGCCGGCCCCTTGGACCGGACGTTGATCGCCGACGAAATCAGGTTCCTCGAAGCCATCGCCGAGGACTACCCTAGCAAGGCTGAGAAGCTGGCCCGGCTGGTGAGCGAGTGGGTTGCGTTCTTGGATGGATTGAAGGCGAAGCTGCACTGAGGTCATCGCGCTGGCCCCGGCAACAGCGGCTGCATGTTGCCGGTCTCATAGGCGCGAGCGATTGCGGGCTTGGTGTACTCCCCGACCGTCAGCCCGTCGGGCATTTGGATATGAGCCAGGAACGATTCCTCGAAGGTCTCGATGCCGCTCTCGACGCTTTCGAGTTTGGCTTTGATGCACAGGAGCATCGCCCGCCACTTGCCGCGGCACGCCTGTTCCCATGCCTTATAGGCATCGGCTTCCGACCTGGCCCATTTGCCCGAAGGCGTCTCGGTGAATTCCTTGCTGGTCCGATCGGGCAGCGGGAGCTTCATGGTGACGCGCCGTCCGCGCATCTCGAAGGCGATAATTGCGTGCTCGGCGTTCTCGAACACGGCCATAGCTGTCGCGCCATAACGGCGGAGCGTGCCCTTGATTTCGCCCTCGGTTCGCTCGACCGAGACGCTAGTGTTGATGGCGTAGGCCATGGCTATGCTGCCTCCTGCGCGGCGCGGTAGGCCGCAATGAGCTTGTCGCCGATGAAGGCGATGATGAAGGGCGGATAGGGCGCTAGAAGTTCGTCAGGATCGTCGCCGTCGCCCATGTCGAAGAGCGATGCCCATTCCTCGACAAACGGCCCTGTGCGGTCACTGCTGGCCTCGCCGACGGTATCCAGCGCCCAGATCTGATAGCTCTCGGCATCGTCGAGCATGACGTCGGCAAGCCATTCGCGGATTTCCTCGACGGTTGCCCGGCAGGTGATCGGCGCGCCTTCGAAGTGGATCGAGTAGACAAATGGTGGGAGTGGGTCCGTCATGGCTTTGACCTCATGGGGCGGGATGGGATTGCCCGGCCCTTTGGCCAGGGATCGACATGGGCAGGGATGGTCTGGCGGTCGGCCTTGGCCTTGCGAGGGGCAACCGGACGCTCGTGGCTTGCCTTGGGCTTGTCCATCGGCACTTTGACGATGCCGGCGGCGATGAGGCGCACCCATGTCGTGGTCACGGCACCCAGCACGGCCCACGCCAGTTCGGCATCGGTCATCAGGGACTTCGTGCCGTGGCCTACGTCGTAGTAGGCGTGGCAGGCAAAGCAGGCGTGGAAGCCAAGAATGTCATGGGCCTTAATGCCGGCGCCCTTGCCGAAGCGATGTCCATTGAGGTGCGCCCAGACGGTCGTGGCCGGATCGGCGCAGCAGATGCCGGCGAAGTTGGCCGAGCATGGCTGACCGCGGGAGCTATCGAGCACGGCTTGAGAGCGGATCATCATCGCCCGTCCCTCGGCAGGGTGGCGGACATATTTTCGACGCCCAGTGCAACGGCCTGTCCAGCAAGTGCCAACCATCGCTGGATCGCGCTGTTGCGCTCCTCTGTAGTCGCGTCGAGTGGAACGATGACCTTCGTCTCGAATGAGCCGTCGGACAGGCGAATAGCCAACTCCATAGTGAGCGGGCCAGGAGGCGGCACAGGAACGCGGATTGGACGGCGGCCCATCATTTCACCCTCCGCTTGCGCAGCACCACGGCAGCGGGACGCTGCTGAGCGAGGTGGGCGAGCGCTTGACGCATCGATACCGAACGGCCCATCGCGGCCGCTGGTGGGTTATTTCTGGCGCGGGGATTGGGTGTGGAGGCGATGAGCATCACTCGCCCCAACCTTCTTTGACGGGGCACTTACGCCTTGAGCAGGCTTCGGCAGTTTCGGGCAGGACTGCGCCGCATCGCTCACACCAGTCGTATTCGCCGTGATAGCTCGACGCGAGGAAGTCGCAGCCCTTCGGCACCTCAAGACGCAGGTCCTGCGGGTCAAGGTATTGCTCGAAAAGCCGGATCACCGCGCCAGCCTGCTTTGCTGTCAGCGCCTTCTCGTCAAAGCTGATGCCCTCTGCGGGCCGTCCACGCATTGCCTCGTAGAGTGCTTCCATCCGGGCGCGGTAATAGCCGCCAGTCCAGCGGCGTGCGGGCACATCCAAGGTGCGGAGCCCGTGCCAAAAGCCCTTGGCGTCGTCCGGGGTGATGACCTCGCCGTCGGCAACTGGAGTTTCGGCCCACTCAGCAAGGCGATCGTATAGCCACCGCACCCACTGGTTGTGCTCTTCAACTCCGGTGCAAAGCTCCTTGTCGTCTAGATCGGCGGCAGGCCACCCGTGGTGCGACCAGTGCACCGGGTTCTCACCGTACTGGTGGCGTTCAAGACCTAGGCGCTCCTCGATGTCTTCGACATGCCGAACGATGTTCGCCAGCGTGCCTTTCGGGGCGGTGATGGGCTTCGCAAGGCCAGCCGAGAAATTGAAGAAGACGTGGTAGCTCATCGCGCTTTGCTCCTGCGCAGCATGTCGGCGGTGGCATCACGCATCATGGCCATGTCGGACCTGGTCGGACGGTGCTGGCGCAGATGCTTGTCATGAAGCTCAGCAGCGGCCCTGAGCGTTGGGCTGGCCCTCAGCATCATCTCGCGGCGCTTCTGCCGCTGGCGGGCTTCGCGCCAGTCGTGCCAGCCCTTCAGGGCGCGGGCGATGTATGGTGGAACGATCATCGGGATTGCTCCTCGTAGGCTTCGATTGGTGGGGTTGGTCGCTTGTCCTTCGGCGCCGGCTCGGTCCATTCGACGCCGTGCTGATCGCCGAAGGCCCTCGTGATCGTCAGCAAGTCCCGCATTTCGTCGTGGGTCAGGTCGGACGATGAGGTCGGGCTGATGTTCACGAAGCCGGTGCGGTCGAAGCTCGGCACGATCCGCATTTCATCGCGGCGCTCCCGGCGCAGCGCATCGAGCATCACCAGTTTGAAGTCCTCGGCGGACATCTGCTGACCACCCCACCGAAGCTGGTCGGCCAAATCGCCAAGCATGGCCCACATGGCTGCGTTCTGATCGTTGGAGCGCTTCGGCCCCTTAATCTCGACGCGGCTGCCGGGGCGCTTGGCGAAGGCCTCGCGGACCAGAACGATGGCCCGATCCACGAGGCGCTCATTGGCGAGGGTGATGATCTGGCGGGCCATTGCTGCGGTGCCTAGAACGGAATGTCGTCATCGGATGGCTGATAGCCACCGGATTGGGACTGGCTTGCGCCGCCGGATGGCCGGCTCTCACCACGATCATCGCCGCGCGACTGGCTGCTGCCCTGAAGCGTGATCTCCGAGACATTGATACTCAGGTACGCTTTGCCCTCATGGACGCGCACGGACAGGCGGCCCATGGCCGTGACCTTGCTGCCCTTGGTGATGTAGCGCTCCAAGGATTCGCCGCGCTTGCCGAACAGAGAACAATCGTACCAGGTCGCGTCTTTGTCCTTACCGTTGTCCACTGCGACCGAGAACGACAGAACCTTGTCGCCGTTCTGCAGGGTCTTGATGACGGCGTCCTTGCCAACGTTGCCGGCCACGTGTGCGATCTGCATCGGCCTTACTCCGCGTCGCCGGGGAAGTCGTCATCGCTGCCGGTGATGGCTGCGAGGCGGTCCGTCTTGGCGGTGTTCAGCTTGGCGCGCCAGTCCTCCGGCATGTCGGCGAGCGCCTTGACGGTGGCGGGGTGGCTGAAGAGGGCCTCGACCTGATCGGGCGTCGCCTTGTCGGCAAGGGCTCGGGTGATGCGGTCGAACATTTCGCGCGTCACGATGGTGACGTCACTGACCTTGCCCTCGATCTGGCGGGGCTGCTGGGCCTCCTGCGGAGCCTCAGGAGCGCCATTGCTGGCCTGGGCCATCTCGTCCCCGGTGTAGAGCCCGGAAAGCTCCTGCGGGAACGCCTTGCGTAGCGCGAGCGCTTCGGCGCACTTGGCAATCATCACGTCGGGCATGTTGCCCCACATGCTGGTCAAGCCGCCGTCCTTCTTCCGCTGGGCATAGGATTCGAAGCGGGCGACGCCAAAGCACGGTTCGCTGAAATCCTGACGCAGCACGCCGACCTTGGCAGCGACCGGTGGGGTGCTGGACAACCATGCATCGACCCACTCGCCATCCTCGCCGCACCAGAACGGCCCGGTCTGACCGGCATACTTGCCGCTTCGCTCGGCGATAAGGCGGAAGCCGTCGATGCTGGTCTGCACGGCCATGACTTCGCGGCGCTCGCGACTGTCCCAGCGCTTCACCGCGTAAATCTGGCGGGCGAACGGATCGAGACCGGTGCGCTTGCACTGGTTTAGGAAAAGCTGCAGCTCGTCGTCGGTCGAGCCTTTGGCGATCGTGCGCTTGATCAGGTCGATCTGGTCATTGTCGAACACGGTCGATGGGGACTGCTGGCGGTGATCGTCGATCTTGGCGACGGCGGATGCGCGGGTCATGGTCAGAATGCCTTCTGTTCGGCGATGACTTTGATGCCCGGCATGTCTGCCTTGACGATGCGGGCCTGCTCGTTGGCGATCTGGAAAACCAGTTCCTCGAAGCGGTGATGGTGCGGCTGCCAGAAGAACCGGGCAGCAGCGGCGAAGTCGGTGATCTCGGCGCGATAGACCGTCCGCAGGCCAAGGCCGGTGCTAGCCTCCTTCGCCGCGGTCTTTGCGATGCGGGTGGCCTGCTTTGCCGATGACTCGAGCTGGTCTGCCTGCTCGGCGTCCTCGATCGTCGCTGCCGAGCGCTCGGCTTGAAGCGCAAGGCGCTTTTCCTCATCGGCCGCTGCCTGGGCCTGACGTGCGACCTCGGCCTTTCGGGCCGCCTCGGCGATGTTCCAGGGCGTCAGAACCTTCTTGCAAAGGTTGGCGATCACCTCGGCGCCGTCGATCAGCGGCTTCCACTGCTTGTCGACGGCCTTGCCGGCGTCGAGGTGCGGCTTCTTCTCGATCGACCGCTGATCGTCAGCTGCCTTGCCGGCGGTGCGGGCTAGGTCCAGAAGGTTGTTAAGCGCCTCGGCTTCCTCGGCACTGGTCACGGCTTTCCCGTCGAGCCAGACCTTCGCCTCGTCGCGGAGGTCGTCGATATTGGCTTTGTGGGCATCGAACGCGGGCGGGTTGTTGCCGCCGTCGACGATGCGATCGTTCGCGGTTACGGATAACGCGCTCATTCCGCCGCCTCCATCTGGTCGCCTTCGACACGAGAGCGGGCGGCTTCGTCACCGGAGCGGGCTATCGTCTCGGCGTCGTAGCCCATGCGGCCTGCGATCATGCCGAAGTGCAGCGACAGCGCAGCCACGGCACCGGCTTGGTCGAATGATCCTTCGCGCAGATCGGCAAGTGCGAACGCAGCGGTCTCGACCTTGGCCGCGAGCCCGGCGCAGTCCGACCAGCGGGCGGGGCGGGCGGGATCGAGATGCATGTCCATGCCGCGCGCCAATTCGACCAGAGCGGTGCGAGCGGCTTCTTCGGCTTCGTAGTTGTCTGGCTGACCGCTGCGGGCCTCGCAGGCTATGCGGAGGTGGCGTGAGCGGCTGAGAACGGTGATCAGGTCAAACATCAGCGGCCCTCCGCCATTGCAGCGGCACGGTCGCTCTCGCGAACCATCGCCAAGATTTCCTCGGCCCGGATCACGTAGAGCCGGCACATGTCATCGTCGGCCTCGGCAGCCAGGTATTCGGCTATCTCGGTGGTGAGGGGATCGGTGCGCTCGGTAGAGCGGACATAGGGGCGGGCGGGGTCGTAACCGATGACGGGCATCACTTGCCCTCCGCCCTGGCGATGAAGGCGTTGCCGAAAGCCCTCGCCGCCTCGATCGCGCGGGGACCGCTGTAGATTGCTGAGTGGGTTTTCCCGGTGGTGGGCGACCTGTACGGGCGCCACTCGACCTTGGGGAACTCGGGCAATTCGCGGATGATCGAAAGCAAGCTCTTCCGATAGTCGGCGCGCTCGCTGTCCACCTCCCGCATCCACTTGCTGCGGGGCAAGCCTGTGGCGTTCCATGGGGCGTTTACGGTGTCATCGGGCAGGGTGGATTTTATCGCCAGCAGAGCATAGCTCTGCGCCATCGATCTGATCATCTGGCGGGCTGCTGCCCCGTGAAGCGTGAGGGTGATTGACTTCATCGCCATCACTCCGCCGCCATGGCAGGGACGCTCAGAGCATCGGCAACCACTGCAACAAGCGACCGGTCCAAAGCTTCCATCTGGGCATCGGCCTTGGCCTGCCATTCCTCGAATGTGACGTGCTTGGCATCGCGCAGAACCGGCGCGTCATCCGACGCCTCTACGGTTTCACCGGCGCAGATGCAGACCAGTTCGCGCCAGCTATTCTCACCGACATAGCGCCAGTCCTGATCGATGACCGTCAGGTTGTAGTACTGGCCGTCGAACTCGACTTCCTCGACCTGAACCGAGAAGTCGAACCGGGGCAGCTTGATCCACGTGCCGTTGGTGACGAGTTCGATGCTGATCTGGTTGGTGGTCATCTGCGGCTCCATCTGGGCCCGGAAGATCGGCGCTAAGCGCTTCTTCGTTCCGGTTGATGGAGCTATATTTGCGGCAATCGCAAAGATTGGTCAAGTGTGAAATTGCGACAATCGCAAAAATCTTCTTGACGAACCTTTCCTGCGCGCGCTACACGCGGAAACATAATGGGGTGATCAGTGAGGAGTCGACGCGGTAGCGGCGACGCCGAACGGGTAATGAAACACCCTCTTACGATCTGGTTGGAAGCGCGCCGCTAGGCGCGGCGCTTCACCAGGATCAGTGATAGAAAATCACTGAACTCTCAGCAGATTGAGATATCTGGATAGAGTATGCGCGCGAGCGCTACTCGCGTTCTAAAATCTCATAAATCTCGTTGCAGTTCGTCATTTGCTGGTCAAATTCAGCAACGCCCCTGGATTTCTGTTCGACAAGGCACTCTTCAAAGGCGAGCTCGCGAATGCCCTCGCCAATCTCGCGCCAAATTCGATCGCAGGACAGGTACATCTGATATGCGTTCAAGGCCGTAGCTGCTTCTGGTGGTGGGCAGGAACCCCTGGGCCATGCGAGGGGGCTGAGCACAAAGGCTTCGCCGGCCCAAACTGTGTCGAGTGGGGCCGCAAGCATCAGCAGCGGGACGAAGGCAGAAACAAGCTTGACGGTCATTGCGGCCTCAAATGCTGCTCGATTAACTCACGCGCCATCTCTACAACCTGACCGAATGCCGGGTTCTCATCCGCCTTGGCCTGTTGCATCTCCAGCAGCATCAGTGCCTGCTCATACACCTCGACCGTCTCTTCGCCATTGAGCAAGCCCTTGTCGTGCAGGGACTGGACCAAGGCGGCGAGGATAGCCGACGACGACAGGGTTACGGCTGCAATGAAGTCGGACGGGCCATCATGACCCTCGGCATCGCCATAGAGCAGCCAAGCCGCATCAGCACCAAACGCCTCGGCATACTTCTGGGCCTGTGCCGGCGTGAACTGGTTCTGCCCGTTCTCGTGGGCGCGGTAGGACGATTCTGACATGCCTAGAGAGGCGGCCGCCTTTGCGACTGACTTGTAGCCTGCATTGAGCCGAGCTGCGCGCAGGCGCTCTCCGGGGGTCATTGTCCCTCAATGATCTTCTGGATTTCGTTTGCCAGAGAATTGCTTGTGCCGTCGGCGTTGTCGGGCATGGTGATGAGAGGCGCGGCAGGCTTCGGCGCAGCCTGCGGGCCTATCACGACGGTCATGTCGGAGATCCCTGCGAGATAAGGTCCGCACTCATCGATGGCCTCGGCGACGGTCCGAGCGTGGCTCCTGCCGGCGTCGGAGTCCGGCTGGTATCGCAGGACGTTTATCGCAGTGGGCTTGCCACCTGCATCGAACGTCACGGCTATTTCTGCCCACGTCCCAGGGGCGACGCCATCTGTGGAGTAGCACCATGAGACTTGGTTGTTAAAGGCTCCAATATCGTCGGCATTCACCGAGGAACTGACTAACGTGAACGCCAATGCGAGCGCGCGTTTCATCATCTCGGCACCATGCTCTTGACCTTCGCAGCCCAGACAATCACCTGGTCCGGCAACGGATCCTCGTTGTTGGACAACAGGTCATAGAGGCCGCGTCCCTTGGATTTCGCGGGGCGAACCTTCTTGACCAGCACCTTGTCGTTCGCCAGGCCGACCACGCAAAGTTGCCCGTGGAGGTCAGGGGTGATCGGCGAACGCACCTCGTCGTAGTGGACCAGCCAGCGTTCGAAGAGCGGGCCAAGGCTCTCACCGCGGATTTCGACGGCCACGGTGTCCGAAGTGGCGCCATCGGGCGCGGGAACACGATCGAGCTCGCCATCACTCAGCGCATAGAAATGTGCTTCCGCTCCGGCGCCGACATAGCCAACCACAGGAACAGTATGCTCCTCGACGTCCTCCGGGTCGGCGGGGTCGGGTCGTCGAGCCAGCCAGCTTGTCATTTCCTCGTAGCCGGGCGGGAGGGCATTGAAGAACCGCGCGACCGAGGGGAGATCGTCGTCAGTGATGCGCTGATAGTTCTTGGGCGAGGATGCGTCCAAGTTGCGCATGCGGCTGATCTGAGATGAGGTTAAGCCCGTCGCATCGCTCAGGGCTTTCTTGGCCCCGTGCGGGTTGGTTAGCTCGCGAAACCAGAGCTTTAGTTGGTGCTGGCGGTCCGTCATGGCGTCACTTTCGCGATGATCGCAAAGAAAGCTACTGCGATGATCGCAAATGTCCCTTGACTTATGTTTGCGACTATCGCAAATATAGCGCCATGAGTGATCGGAATCTTGAACCCGCCAGCACTGTCCTAGCCCTTGTCGGCGGCGTTGACGTCGCCTCTGAGGTCACCGGGAAGCACGTGTCGCGCATCTACCGTTGGACCTATCCGAAGGAAAAGGGTGGAACTGGTGGGGTGATCCCGCACGAGGACGCCACGAAGCTGCTGAAGCACGCGAGCGATAACAACATTCCGCTCACGGCCGCTCACTTCTTCATGGTCGACCAGGGGCCGCCTTCGACTGCCCAGCCGGCAGAGCCTGAAGCAGCCTAACCACCGATTTCAACATCACCGCCATCTCCCGCGCCTTGAGCGCCGATGGCTCCTTATTGCCGAAGGATCGATGCACATGTGCGAAAAGACCGAGCAGATATGCGAAGGGCAGGCGCTGCGTACCGACGCGCTGGGGATCGTCGTCGAGGATCATCCTTATGATCGCGGCTACTGGGCGCGCTTCAACGGTGTCACGCGAGACAACGTGACTTGGGAAGGCGGTCAGGCAGGTTGGGACGATTGCGACGATGACGTGCGCCGAGAAGAAGCGGTCGCGGCGGGTGAGGAAGAATGACCCCGCCTCGCATCGAAATGCGCGCCATGCTTCGCAGCATCGCTCTCAAGGTCATTCCCCACCTGTCCGACGAGCAGAAAGCATTCTGGTTCGCTCGAAAGATGAGCGCCGAATCGGGTCGAGCGGTTTCGTCCGGCACCATCGTTCGCTGGTGGAATGCCCAGCACGACGATCTTGGGGGCGTCGATAGCCGCCACATGGATTGGGCTCGGGCTCGCTCGCGCACCATGAGCGCCAACGACAACGCCCTGGTGCGCCTTCCATGCCTCTCCGAAGTGAGGGCGGCATGAGCACGGCACTCGCAACCCCACGCACTGTCCTGGACCTGATCGACGAGTACGACCAGAAGTCGGAAGGCGTCGAAACCGCTATCAAGGCCTATGAGGACGCCTGCACTGACATACAGGGCGCCGGCTGCATCATGGGCACCTATGTCGAGCCAGTGCTGCGGGGCAGGGCCTATGTCCACGCCAGCGACATGCGCAAGAACCTGCTCAAGTCGGGCTGGAAGGCGATCTACAACCGCTTGAACATCGACATGATCGCGTCGGCCAACGACAAGCGGCTGTTCGAGCGCACCTTGGCCGACCCGCCGCCGCTCACCGTCGATATCGTCCGCTCCACCTTCGCGCACTATTACGCCAATCCGCGCATGCACATCCTGCGCGGCCTGGCCGAAGCCTTCGTTGGGCTGGACCCCGCCTACAAGTCTCACGCCAAGGTCAAGATCGGCGTGAAGGGCTTGCCGAAGCGAGTGATCCTGTCGGGTTGCGGCGACTACGGCAGTTACGGGCGCGACCGTATCCGCGACATACTCAATGCTCTCGCGCTCTACCAGGGCAAACCACTGGTCGATTACCGAGACCTCTCGCTGCTCATGAAAGACGGCGATGCGTTGCGCGTCACGCGCGAGGTGCCCAAGGGCGACACCAGGCGAGACCGCGAGAACGCCACCGAGACGGAAACGATCGTCGGACGCGACATCTGGCTCAAGCGCTACGACAACGGTAACGGCCATCTGTACTTCGGCCCCGACGCGCTGCTGGACATCAATCGAGGGCTCGCCGAGTTCTATGGCGACGTGCTGCCAGACGTTGATCCCGTCGACCCAGAGCGCTCACCGAGCACCGCCGTTGCCAAGGACTTGCAGTTCTACTGGTCACCACCGTCCGTCATTGCCGCCGCTCTGGAGCTGGCTGGTGTCCACGACCTGACCCAATGGAGCCATAACCCGCCGGCACCGATCCGCGTGCTGGAGCCATCGTGCGGTGATGGTCGCATTCTCGACGCGATCCGCGCCCGGCGCCAGAACGCTCTGGGCATCGAATACCACCACGGGCGCGCCGCCCAGGCCAAGGCCAAGGGCCACAACGTCGTCACCGCCAATTTCCTCGAATGCCCGCCGCGCGCCGAGTTCGACGCAGTCGTGATGAACCCGCCGTTCTACGGTCGGCACTACGTCAAGCATGTCCGCCATGCGCTCAAGTTCCTGAAGCCGGGCGGTACGCTCGTCTCGATCCTGCCGGCGACGGCTCACTACGACCATCAGGAGCTTGAAGGCGAATGGCGCGATCTTCCGGTCGGCAGCTTCGCCGAGGCCGGCACGAACGTGCCCACCGGGCTGCTCCGCATCCGTGCACCGAGGGCGACGGCATGACCAGCCTCTCCGACTTCCCACCAGATGTGCAGGCAGCGGCATCGAAGGCGCATGCCGAGTTCGCCAGCAGCCAGTGCAGCGACAACCTTGGGGTCATCATCGCCCGCGCCATCGTGGCCGACCGCTGCCAGCGCATCAACGTCACGGGCCTGACGACCCAGCAGGCGGCATGCCTCAAGGCCATTGCCGAGCACCAGGCCCGCACCGGGCTATCCCCAACCCACGACGAATTGCGCGTCGCCTTGGGGCTCGCCAGCAAGAGCGGCGTGTCCCGCCTGCTGCACTGGCTGGAAAGCCGAGGCCGCATCCTGCGACCGGCCAACCAGTCCCGCGCCATCACCATCATCTCAACCCCGTCATCGTGAAGGAGCCGAAGACTATGGACCCACGCACACCCATCAACCTGCCTGATGACTTCGGCATCGACGAGACCCGCGCCGATCTGCGCATGGCGTCATGGGCCGCAGCCACGCTGGCCATCGTCTTCGGCATTGCCGCACTCATCATCTTCGGAGCGTTCGCATGACCAAGCGCCCACCAGAGCAGCGCCGCAACAGCTACGAAGACTCCGACTTCGCTCAAGTCCTCGCCGAAATCGAGGAGATGGACGAGGAGATCGCCACCATCCAGGCCACAGCCGCCGGCAAGATCGGCGGGGTGAAGACCCGCAAGGCGAACCGCATCAAGATCGCCAAACAGGAGCTCGGCATCCCGACCGACGTGCTCAAGACAGTGTTGAAACAGCGCGGCCTCGAGCGCCAAATCGCCAAGCTCACCGCAGGCGTGCCCGACGATCTGGTCGAGGTCTATGTCGATGCTGCGGGCCAGTTCTCGTTCCTGAAGCCGGACGAGGCGCACCCACAGGACAATGCCGCGCAGGTCGCGGCCCGCCAGCGCCAGGCCGAAATCGACAAGGTCACCGAAGCAGAGAAGCAGCAGGGCGCGGAAGTGCTCGACGAGCTGACGAAGCACTGACCCATGCTGATCCTCGCCCTCGATCTCAGCAAGTCCAGCACCGGTTTTGCCTACGGGCGTCCTGATGAAGTGCCGCGCTCTGGCTCCGTCCAGTTCGGCACCGCCCAGCACACCGACGCCGATGTCGGTGCGAAGGCGATCGTCTGGCTCAGCAAGGACATGCCGATCATCTTGGGCGGGGTTCCCGACGTCGTGGCGATCGAGGCGGCGTGGGAAGGCAACGGCGGGCATTCGGCCCAGACCTCAGCCCTGCTGCTCGGGCTGCAATTCACGGTCGCGGCCGCTGCGCTGCTGCGCACCAAGCGCCAGCCCGAGTTGATCAAGGTTGGCGACGCCCGCCGCACGTTCACGGGCAGGGCAGGGTACGCCAAGGGCGAGGCCAAGCCCGCCGTCCAGCGTCGGTGCCTAGAAGTCGGCTGGCTCGACCTCGAAACGCTTCAGGCTGACCGGGCCGATGCCCTGTGCGTCTGGGCGCATATCGCCGCCCGCACCAATCCCGAACTCGCATTCCATCAACCCCGCAAGGCGAGGGCGTAGCGATGAATATCAGTCTCTTGATCCACTGCGACCTCGAACCAGTTCCCATGAAGCAGATGCCGAATGGATGGAGCGAACCCGCGATTGATGCCGCTGTGGCCGTCGCCGCAGGGCTCTCAGTCGAGATTCTGCACGAGTCACCGCCGTGCATCTCCTACTCGCGCCCCGCTCGTCGCCCCACCGCATTGGAAGTCGCCAAATGAACGCGATCCTCCACGACTCCTTCTTGTCTTTCGCCGATGCCCACGGCTTCGACACGACGCACGAGCTGGTGATCGACTGCTTTGCCGGTGGTGGCGGAGCGAGCGAAGGCATGGAGATGGCCATGCGCGACATGCGCTTGGCTGGCCAGCTACCGGAAGATCATCGGTGCGCCGTCGATATCGCGATCAACCATGATCCGAAGGCGATAGCGATGCACGCTGCGAACCACCCGCGGACGATGCACCTCACGGCCGACATCTGGACCGCCGATCCGCTCACGGTCACTGGCGGCATTGCGGTTGGGGCTCTCTGGGCATCGCCGGACTGCCGCGGCTTCAGCAAGGCCAAGGGTGGAGCTCCAGTCAGCAAGTCCGTTCGATCCCTCGCATGGGTTGTCGCCCATTGGGCCGACCAGGTGCGGCCGCGCGAAATCTACATGGAGAACGTCGAGGAGTTTCAGGACTGGTGCGACCTCGATCCGACCAGCCGCCCCGACAAGAACCTGAAGGGCAAGGAATTTAAACGCTGGGTCGCTCGGTTCCGTCGCCTCGGCTACCGCGTGGAGTGGCGCGTGCTGCGGGCGAACTTCTTCGGTGCTCCGACCATTCGCAAGCGCCTCTACATCATGATGCGATGCGACGGCGAGCCGATCTTCTGGCCTGCTGAGACCCATGCCGATCCGAAGTCCGAAGCCGTGGCGAACGGCTCGAAGCAAGCATGGCCCGTCGCTGCCGATATCCTCGACTTCGACCGTCCGTGCCCGTCGATCCTGATGACCAAGGAAGAGGCCAAGGCCTACACCAAGGCCACCGGCATCAAGATCATTCGCCCGCTGGCATTCAACAGCGAAGAGCGGATCGCCAAGGGCACCAAGCGCTATGTGATCGACAAGGGCGACGATGCCTTTGTCGTGCTCTGCAACCACAGCGGGACAGGCTTCAGAGGGCAGGGTATCGGCGAGAGCTTCGACACCGTCACCAGGGCGCGTGACGCCCACGGCCTGGTCGTGCCGCATCTGATGACCATGCGGAACGCCGCCAAGCCCTTCACCGGAGCGGACGAGCCGACGCACACCATAACGGCGGGAGGGGCAGGGCTGAGCGAGGTCGAGGCGACCATCGCGCCCTTCCTTTCTCATGGCCAGCAGGGCGGACGCAGCCGCCCGGCAACTGAGCCAGCGCACACCATTGCAGCGAGCACCAAGGACACCAACCAGGTCGCAGCGGTCTACATCGCCCAGCACAACGGCGGCTCCCGCGCACCGATCGGCCGCGCCGCTGATGAGCCGCTTTCCACCCTCACGGTCGAAGGTTCGCAACAGCAGGCAGTGTCGGTCTACCTGGGCCGCCAGTTCGGCAAGTCGGTCGGTCACGACGCGACCGAATCCAACGGCACAGTGACGGCAGGCGGAGGCGGGAAATCGCAAGTCGTCTCGGCTCACATGATTTCGATGAAGGGTAGCGATCGCCGCGCCTCGTCAGTCGAAGTCCCGGCAACCGCCGCGACGGCCCAAGGCCAGCACACAGGCGTCGTGATGCCGTTCCTCCAAGCCTACTATGGCGTCGACCAGGACACGCCGGTCACCGACTCGGTCCACACCGTGACCACGAAGGATCGGTTCTCGCATGTCGAGGCGGAGGCAGGGGCGCTACCGCTGACCGACGCCCAACTCGACAGCGCTCGCAAGGTCGCCGCCTTCCTTCGCAAATACGATTGTTGGGATGACCGCGAGTTCGTGACGCTGACCATTCGTGGCGTCCAATACATCATCATCGATATTGGCATGCGGATGCTGACGCCCCGCGAGCTCGCCCGCGCCCAAGGCTTCCGCGAAACCTACATCCTGGCCGCGCCCTACAATGGCGGCTTTCTGACCGAGACCGACCAGCGCCACAAGATCGGCAATTCGGTCTGCCCCGACATGGCCTACGCGCTGTTCCGCCAGAACTATCGGCCGAAGCCCCGCCTGGTCGTCAACAATGACCAAGGCTGGCTATTCGCTTCTTCGGCACCATCCGAGAGGGCCGCAGCATGACCATCCTTTCTACCACCCACTCCAGCCGCATCCGCAACCGCTCCATGGGCGTGCTGCACCTGATTGCGGCAGACGAATCCTGCGAGGTCTCCGACATCCTCGCTCTACTCATTCCAGAACCACGGCCGACCTCAACACCGGCTGTGCAGGCGCACATCGTTGCCGACGCCTCCGACGTCGCCGACGAACGTCCCACATCGCTGCCCGGTGCCGATGGCGCCGTAGACCGGGCCCCACATCCTCAGGCTGCCGTCGATGCCGATCTTGAAGAGGCGGAGAAGGCGATCATCGTTGAAACGGGTAAGTCGGTGGGCGAGCAATCGCCTGCCGCTCCGGCATCCTTCCGCGATCAGCTGCGCTCGCTCCATCAATCCGAGCCAGAACTCACCAGGCCCGAACTCGCCGCGCGCCTCGGCAAGTCGCACAGCTATGTCACCGCGGCAGTCCGCGAGATGGACCTTGACGTACCGACCACGCGCGTCATGCCAGATCCACCAAGGGAGAAGGCGAAAGCCAAGCCGCTGCCGGCGCCATCCGGGTTCACCCTGAAAGAGCGCATCCGGACACGATATCGGCAGCACCCAACACACACCGCGCGAATGATCGCCAATGAGCTCGGCGCAAACCCCGGCATTGTCAGCGCGGTACTCGCTACCGTCCGCAAGGAAGAGGCAGGGCAGGACGTTGAGTCGGTTCCAGCGCCCACACCAGCCAACATCCTCCCAAACCAGCCAGCGGGCTCCATCGAAGCCCGGCTGAAGGCTGATGCAGCTGCGCGCAAGGCACGGCTGGGAGGTAAGGCATGACCGCACCATCTGCACGCGGCCTGTTCCGCGCCACAGGGAAAACCAGCAAACCGACGGTCGTGCAACTGCTCGACGGAACGCTCGCCAAATCAGGCGACGGTCTGGAGCGGGAGAAGGACGACTTCTACCCCACGCCGGCCGAACCCATCCGCGCCCTGCTGCACGCAGAAGGCAAACGTCTTCGTGACTTTGATGCGATCTGGGAGCCATCAGCCGGCGATGGCGCGCTCGTCCGCGAAATGGAGGCGGTCGGCTTCAAGGTGATCCCCTCGGATCTCGTTGACCGTGGCGTAGGCCTTCCCGTCTCAGACTATTACGGCTTCCGCCGCGCGCCATCGCTCGCAACCGTTCAGAACCCACCCTTCAGTGAATGCGGCTGGGGCAATGGCAAGGCCTGCTGGCTGAAGCACGGCCTCGACGTGCTGGGCCTCGAGTATATGGCATTGCTGATGAATTGGGGCTGGCCCGGTGCTGGTGGTCTTGCGCCATTCTGGGCGGAGTATCCGCCGGCACGTGTCTACCTGATGAGGTGGAAGATCGACTTCACCGGGCAGGGCGCCCCTCCGATGCTCAATGCCTGGTTCGTTTGGGACAAGCAGTACCAGGGCGAAACCGTCCTGCGAATGCTGGACCGGAAGGACGCTCGCCAGCACGAGTTGTTTGCGGAGGCGGCCAATGCCTGACCTTCAGATCACTTCCCGCGCCGACCATGACCGCCTCCGTCAGCGCACGGCCGGAAAGCACAAGCGCAACGAGGCCATCGCCAACACCACCGTTCAGGTCGTGGCTGAATACCTGCGCGGACGGCCGGCGTCTGCCTGCATGGCCGACCTCGTCCAGAAAGCAAAGGAGATGGGCCAATGACCGCAGCACAGCAGACCAGACTATTTGACTGGACCGATGATGCAGTGAGCCTGCTCCGCAATCGGTGGGCAGAGGGTGCGTCCTGTTCGGAGATCGCCAGAGAACTCGGTGGAGGGCTGTCCCGATCGGCGGTCATTGGCAAGGTGACGCGACTGAAGCTCCCCGCACGCGCTTCCACTACGGGGTCAACGCGTCCTCACGGCAACAAGGGCCGGCCCAAGGCGAACTTCATCGCCGCGAAGCGCAAGGCCGCAAATGAAAATGGCGGCCTTGCTTTCAAACTGGCCCAGGCCCGCAAGGACGGCCTTTCGGTCGAAGAGGGCATGGCAGCGGTGCTTGGCCAACCGCGCGTCGACGGTCTCGGCGATGCCGTCCCCACCGACCGCCAGTTGATCGGTCTGCTCGACCTGACAGATCGCACGTGCCGCTGGCCGTTCGGCGACCCTGGCGAGCCGGGATTCGGCTTCTGCGGATGCCGGAAGAGCCGTCATGCCGGTCCATACTGCCCAGAACACACCGCCAAGTCGGAGGTGCGTCGGTGACCCCACGCCAAGCCAAGTTGGTCCGCGCCTCTGAAGCCGTCGATCGCTGCAAGCGTGAGATCGAATCCGACTGGCCACGGTCGAAGATGGACGATCCCATGCTCCATCCCGACAAGAGGGCGATCTTCGCATCGAAGCAGGATGATGTTGCCGCACTCGACCTGGCCAGCAAGGCGGTCATGGCCGTTGCGGCGGACCCAGATCAGTTTGGCAAGGTCATGGAATTGAGGCGCAAGGATCGGTCGGCTTTCGACGCCATCATGGTGCTGGTCGACATCGAGCTCGCGCGGAAGCCGGAGGCGGTTGCAGCGTGAGCGATCTACGTTTCCCCGACGCTCTCCTTGACCGTATCCGCGACGCTGTGCCGATCTCGGAGGTGGTGAGCCAATATGTGAGCTGGGATAATGGCAAGTCGCAGCCAGGTCGTGGTGACCTCTGGGCCTGCTGCCCATTCCATGCTGAGCGCGACCCGAGCTTCCACGTTCTGGATCAGGAAGGCATCTACAAGTGTTTCGTCTGCTCGGATTCGGCCGGCGATGTGTTCGACTTTCTCGTCCAGATCAGCGGCATCTCGTTCGTTGAGGCCGTGAAGGTCGTGGCCGGAATGGCGGGCATCGACACCGACCAGCCAAATGCCCAGCAAACCGCCGGCGCGCCTCGTCCAGCGCTTCCGCCCGCAAAGGCGAGCCAACGCCCAGCCAAGGAGCCGAAGGGGCCCAAGCGCAAGCGCGAGGGGCAATGGACGATATTCAAGGCCTATGACTATGAGATCGACGGGGTGGTGCAATACCAGAACGTCCGCATCCAGTTCAAAATGCCGGACGGGTCATGGGAGTTGGACCCGGACTCTGGAAAGCCGGACAAGGACTTTCGCCAGCGCCGACCATCGGGCCTCCCGGATGGTTCGTGGGTATGGGGGCTCAAGGCCGGCACCTTCATGCGCCGCAGGGCGGGGGAAGACTGGCGCAAGCTCGACGAAACCGTCCTAGCCGAATGGGGCAGCGGCGAGCGCCTGACACTCAAGGATGATGTCCCGCACGGCATCTACCGCCGGACGGAGGTCGAACTTGCCATTGAGCAGGGCCGGACCATCCTATTTCTGGAAGGCGAGAAGGCCGTTGACGCGTCATGGGCGCTCGGCCAGCCGGCGACCTGCAACAGCGGCGGCGGGGAAAACTTCGATGAGAGCATAATTGCGATATTTCGCGGTGCCCGCGTCGTGGCTTCTCCGGACAATGACCCGCAGCGCCGGGACAATGACGGCGAGCTCGTGTTCCACCCCGACGGGCGGCCCTCGTTCAAGGGCAAGGATCATGCCGAGCAATTCTGTGCAATGGCGCGGAAGAAGGCCGCCTTCGTGGGCCTGCTCGAACTGCCGGGCCTGCCGCTGAAAGGCGATATTTTTGAGTGGATCGCTGCGGGCGGGACCATTGAGCAGTTACAGGCGCTGATCGACCATTGCCCGCCATGGCGACCACGACCACCACAGTCCAAATTTGGCGCGATCGGCCTCGACCAGCTTCACCAGCCACACCTGAAGCATGAGTTCCTGATCGACGGCTTTCTCGATCGCCGCGGCGTCGCAATGATGCCCGGCGCCTCCGGATCCGCAAAGACTTTCCTCACTCTCGAAATGGGCATGTGCATCGCCCTGAACCGCGACTTCTGGGGAATGCAGGTGAAGCCGGGGCTCGTGCTGTACCAGGCAGGCGAGGGCAAGGAGGGTGTGACCAAGCGCATCGACGGCTGGCTGCTCGACCGGGACGTGCCACCATCGGCCGAAGTGCCATTCAAGGTTCTACCGCGAAAGGTCAACCTGTTCGTCGACGACAAGGACACCGACGACCTGATCGAAGAGGGTAAGGCCTGGTCCGAGTACTACGAGCAGCCCGTCCGGTTGATGATCATCGACACCTTCAACAAGGCAATCACCGGCGCCAACGAGAACGCCGGCCAGGACATGGGTCGCGTGCTCTCTCGCCTCGAGCGGATATCGGAAGCGCTGGACTGCGCCGTGCTGGTACCAATGCACAAGTCAAAGCAGGGCGACATGCGGGGGCATACATCGCTCATGGGCGACGCATCCAACGTCCTCAACGTGACCAAGCTCGAAATCAGGGACGGCAACGGCCGACAGATACGCACCGTCTCGCTGGACAAAAACAAGGACGGGGAGGGCGGTCACCCGATGCGCTTCGTCCTGCGCCAGATCGTGCTGGGTGAGGAAGAGAACGGCAAGCCGCGCACCACCTGCGTGGTCGACCGACCCAATGGTGACGACGAGGCCCTGGTCGCAGAGGGCAAGCTGTCCCTCAACCAAACGCTGTTCCTACAGACGCTGCGCGACTCCATCGACATCGAGGGCGAGGACGCCCCGTTGGGCGTGACAGGCGTCCCGCGCGGCAAACGTGTCGTCCAGTACAAGGCCTTTGCCGCCCGGCTATGGAACAAATGGCCCTTCACCGCGCCCGAGCACGAGGTCGAGAAGCGGAAGAAGGAATTCAGCACTCAGGTCGGTGCCGCTGGCAAGCGCCTGGTCGCCCACGGCTATGTCGAGCGCCACAACGACACCGGGTTGATTTGGTGGACCGGCAAGAGCGATCGACCACCGCGCCAGCCAAAGCCGGTCGAGAAACCCGGCGCCGGCATATCACCAGCCGTCATGAAGGAACTCAAGGAAGAGGACGTGCCGTTTTGAGCTTCATTCGCCAGCCACACATGTTCGAACCGCGTCGCACCGCTACATGGAATATCCGTCTCGGCTTCCATCACGGACAGGGCCTGTCCTCGGTCAAGATCGCCGAGCTGCTGGGCGACGGCACTGGCCCGGCGACGGTTCGCACCATGATCCAAGGCGCCGATCTGCCCAGCCCCGGTGCACGCATGACTGTGGTGCCGGTGAGCTTCGAATATTGGCAGCGGGACATTCTGCAGCGCCACGCCGACGAGCGCGGGCTGACGGTTCACCAATTGCTCTACCGCATGATCGCCTCGGGCCTGGTGCTCGATGACCTCTACGACGCCGTGACAGACGGAAGGTACGACTGATGGCCGTTGTTGAAGCCGCTTCCAATGTTGAGTTATGGACGCCTGAAGCCGTCAAAGCTGCCTACGTCGAGGCGCTGATCGTCATCGAGCGCACCGTACCTGGTGATGGCCCTGCGTTGGCAAGATCGAACTATGGGGCCATCTATACAGCCGACGACATCGCCGGTCAGGCGGATCGTTACGGCTTGGACAGCAGGGTCAAGGACCGACGAGGCCGTGCGCAGCACATCATCATGCCGCAGCGGGGTAACAAGGTCCGGGTAAGGTACACGCCGGAGCAGATCGAATGGGCGACGTTCGTCCTATGCGGCGGCTCGTTCCACGGCAGCGCCAAGGTTGGGCCATGGACATCGGGTATCATCGCCAACAGTGTCACGCGAGAGAGCTTCGAGGCATGGGGCAGGCAGGTGGCGGGACGCCGCCTAGGCTCGGAGAAGCGGACCATGAAAGAGATTGCGGCATCGGCGGGATTGCCGCCGCGGACGTTCCATCGCTACGTGCTGGGGGCCGCCGAGCAGATCGCCAAGTCTTTGAATGCGGCAAGGGTGGATCGGGTCTGATTCTGCAGGGCAGTGCGAGAATCTGTGGTCGGTCGGCCACATCCGTGCGACTCGGTGATTCTGAGGTAGAATGGTGGTAGCCACACGCGGAGGCCATATTGCTACCCGATGGAACTCGAAGCTTCACCATGGAGGTGAAGCATTACCTGAGCTGCTATCGAGCTTGGGGAGATGCGGACCGAGCGATCGCAACGCTTGGCGAGCAGAAGATTTCGCTCTCAAACTGGAAGATCCAGTGGGCGGGCATTTGCGCAGTCATGAAGACGTCAATTCACCTGATGAGGGTAGATGCAAAAAGTTGCTTTTCGACGGAACTTCGCGACGCTCTTAAGTCGCGATATGACCATCTCGGGAAGACAAAAGCGGATCACCCCATATTTTGGTACTTTATCGACCGAGAGCGCCACAATGTCCTCAAGGAATACCAGTTCTCGGCGTATGAAGCGATGATCCAAGACCCGTCCAATGAGGGCAAGGACCTGCCATCGCTGCTTTCTGCAATGATGGCTGACAAAGAGCTGCGACTGCAGGGAGGCCCATACGACGGGCGTTTGGCCATAGAGGTCGCCAAAGAGGCATCGGCATGGCTGCAGGCATATATCGAAGAGACCATTCGAATTGGCGGCTTTGAGCCGGAAGAACGCATTCAGTGGGAGGGCTTCTTGTGGAAGCGAATGCCGAAGCCAGACCCCAACGCACCGAAATGGTGGGAAGAGGCTCTGCGTGGCACCGATAGCGCTACTCGAGAAGACGACGTTCAGCCTCTTCCCGGGCCGCCTCAAGAACGCTCGGTATAGACCAGGTCGCGACAACAGCCGCGACCCATGGTGGTATATCCTCGACCCCATCTAGCCACTTTGCCACCGTGGCGCTTCCTGGCCCATAAATTCGCCGAAACTGGTTCGGCGAAAGCTGGTGGGTCTCTAGAGCGGCGGAGAACTCCGCCGGCGTCAGTCTCGTAAACCGATAAGTGTTCCCGCCGACTGGTGGCAAGGCGATCTCCTTCGCATGGTGGCCCACGCGCATGCGTCCACATGGTCATAGTCTCGGTCCCGCGGCTAGTCGAGGGAGAGGATCAAGCAACCGATGGCATCCGGCGCGCTTCCACAGCGCTGCACAGATGGTGGTGGCTCGATCAATAGGCCGAGGAGAAGCCCGGCCGTGAATGTCGCTGTCATGGCAAGGGAGGCCATGCCGGCAAGCCGTGGTGGGAGACTGAGGATGTGGGGATGATGCGCCGAGGCGCGGGCTGGCACTGGGGCCATTGGTGACTACTCCTGTCGTGGGCGGCACAATCGCCTGGCGGTCTAGGACCGTTGACGAGATAGATGCGTCAGGAGAGATCGGCAGTCAACACGATTTATGCGGATTTGGTGTTGGCGAGGATCGAGCAGATAATCACGGTGCGAATTTCGGATGACTTCGCATAGACTTGTCAGGGGTTCTTCATCTCGAAAATAGTTTGGCCCGAGACGGACTCTAGCCCCCGTTTGCTGCTTGGCAGCAAATCGGCGAATAGTGCCCCTGCGATTGATAGCCTGAGATTGCTGTCACTGAACGGGGCCAGATGGCCCAAGCTCTCCACCATCCTGAAAGGACTGCCCCATGCACATTCGTGCGTTTGTGGGTGCCGCTCTGCTCGCCCTTGGCATGCTGGCCTTCGCGCCTGTAGCCATGGCCGATCCGGCGCCCAACATCTGTGTCCTCGACCTCTCCCAGCCAGCGACCGCCGACTATGGCCTCGATATCGCCGCGCCTTCCTGCGCTGCGATGGCCGTCGACGTTGCCTCTGCCGTGCATATTATGGGCGGCGACCAGGACGTTGCCGCTTGGTCCTGCGAGAATTCCATTTCGTCTGTCCTCGACTTTGCCGGCCATCGCCAGCACGAAGACCCCGGCCGCTGCCTGACCTAACCCATTTATTGATCCTCGGTCGGGCGCTTACGCGCTCGGCCTGTTGATCCGGACCGCTGAGGCGGTCTCGATCAGCAGGCATCATTGGCGGTTTGCCTCTGCCGAACGGCAGCAACCCAGCAGTCGGGCAGATGGGCGCCCGGCCCGCCTCAGAATATCATAATGCGGCGTTGAAGGCTGCGGCCTAATCCGCATCGGCGCCCTTGGCCTCTACTATCCCGCGCTCGATTCGAGCTGTCAGAACGAACATGAAATTGCCTAGGGCTTCTGCAAAGTCCACCGCCTGTTGCGCTTCGGCTGGCGAGACGTGCGGGTTCTCGGCGTCCGAATGGCGTGGGCGGTTAGACCCGAGGCGCACCTCATGCGCCCAGTCTGCCATCCCTTGGGTGAGAATGTTGGCCTTGAGGGCTTGGTCGATGCGCTTGTACAAGCTCCCGTCCTCGAGACCCCGTTCCTTTAGCATCGCGTCCACTGCGCTCCCGGCCATCACTGCCGCCGCGTCGGGTGAATGCAGGGTATCGTACGCCTGCTGCAGGTAGGTTCGCACCCGCAGGGGGAGATCATCGTGCGCGGATTTTGCATGAGGAAACAGTTCAAGCACACTGAACTTTTCATTGGAGATAGGCTTGGCCTTCACGGCGGTTATCGAACCGCATGTCGCGCACCTATAGGCCGCCCAATAGAACGATTGCTTGCCATCGGCTCGTATTGTGGGAGATGAGCTGGACCACTCAAGTTCCATCCGCGGGTCTTTTACACCGCAATGTGGGCACCGCCCAACGCCAGCAAGCTCCGGTCCCAAGATAGTCTGGTGGTTGCGGTTTTTATCGATCTTTGCGGTGATACCAGTCAAATGCCCGTCCTCCCAAACCCTGGTCATGAAGCCTTCGCCTAGGCGCTGGCAAAGGGCAAGAGCGCGACATTGGGCTAGAGATAGCCCAGCTCCCAAGAGCCTCCGCTGGTCAACGCGGAAATCAAGATGAATAGGGCCACCGCCGCGGCGACGTAGATGACAATTGACTTCGGGCTCATACCCTTAATTATCAATCGGAAATCAAATGAAATCAAACCGGGGCGGGATACGTCCGGGGGCGGGTAGACCGCAAGGCGGTAAGTCTCGCGCGACCAAGCAAGCGAAGGCTACACTGAGCGAGCTGGCCCGTGCCTACACGACCACGGCGCTCAACGTGCTCGTCTCCGTCGCCCAGAAAGGCGAGAGCGAAAGCGCCCGTGTCGCAGCTGCAAACGCCATCCTCGATCGGGGGTATGGCAAGCCGAAGCAGTCTCATGAAGTGGCTGGCCCTGGTGGCGGCCCGATACCAACCGTCGACCTGACCAACATGAGCGACGATGACCTCAACCGCCTCGAAGCTCTCTTCGGTCCGCTTGCCGGTGCCGCCGGCGACGATGCTGAAGCAGATCAGGGCGGAGAAGGAGAGGCGGGCGAAGGAGGCTGAGCGGCAGCGCATCGCGGTCGATGCCGAACGCATCAAGGCCCGGTGCCAGACCCTGGATGGCTTCATCGAAGAATTCTGGTCCATCCTCGAGCCGAAGCGCGAGCTGAAGTTCGGATGGGCATTGCTGGCCATGTGCCGGCATCTCACAGCGGTGAGCGAGGGGCTGATCCAGTTCCTGTTGATGACCGTGCCGCCGGGGATGATGAAATCCCTGCTGCTGGTCTTCTGGACCGCATGGGAGTGGGGGCCGCTGGGGCGCTCGGACATTCAGGTGCTGGCCACTTCGTATAGCCAGCCCAACGTGCTGCGCGACAACGTCAAGCTGCGCCGGCTGATCGAGAGCGACAAGTACCAGGCCCTCTGGCCGCTCAAACTGCGCGACGACCAAAACGCCAAGGGCAAGTTCGAGAACACCGGCAACGGGTTCAGCGAGGCCCGGCCGTTCAGTTCTATGACCGGCGGGCGTGGCGACCGGGTAAAGATAGACGATCCGCACTCGACCGAGACAGCGGAGAGCGACACCGAGCGCGATACTGCGGTCCGCATCTTCCGAGAGGGTATCTCGGATCGACTGAACGACGTCACGACGTCGGCGATTGTAATCATCATGCAGCGCCTGCACGAGCAGGACATCGCTGCCGTGGCCATGCAATTGGACATCGGGTTCACTCATCTGAACCTGCCCATGGAGTTCGAGCCCGACAGGGCGTGCCGAACCTATGTGAAGGGCGAACTGTTCTTCGAGGATCCGCGCACGGTCGAGGGCGAATTGCTCTTTCCCGAGCGTTTCCCGGCCCAGGAGATCGATCGGCTCAAGAAGGCCAAGGGCTCATACGCCTATTCAGGGCAGTACCAGCAGCGGCCGGCGCCCCGATCGGGGGGCATGTTCCAGCGCGGCGACTTCGAGATCGTCGATGCCGTGCCAGCAGGCGGGCAGGAATGCAGGGCGTGGGACTTCGCGGCATCGAAGGCAGTGCCTGGTCGGTCGCCTGACTGGACTGTCGGCCTGCGGATGAAATACGTCGATGGCATTTTCTATGTCAGGGACGTGAAGCGCGACCGGTGGTCGCCCGGCGATGTCGAGAAGAATCTGAAGAACACGGCAACGCAGGATGGGCAGGACGTGCGCATCCGATTGCCTGAAGACCCTGGCGCCGCCGGCAAGGCCGATGCAGCGACAAAGATCAAGCTGCTGGCTGGTTATGCGGTCACGACAGAGCGTCCTACGGGTGACAAGGCCACCCGCGCCAAGCCTGCATCAGCGCAGGCGGAAGCTGGCAACGTGAAGCTGGTCAAAGGGCCTTGGAACGACACCTTCCTCGAGGAGGTGTGCTCGTTCCCCAATGCTCAGTTCGACGACCAGGTCGATGCCTTCGCCGATGCCCTGAATGAGCTCGCATTGGTCGAGCCGCCACAGGTGATGATGTTCATGACCACCAGAAACCGGAGTTGACATGAACAATCCGCTCCGGCTGGTGGCGAACAATGCCACACGCAGCCTGTCGTCCATGTTCCCCGGTTTCTTTCCGGGCTGGTTCGGTGGTGCCAAGCACAATCACTACGCTGACTACGGCTTTCCCGTCGTCCTGGATTTCACCCAGCTCCACGGTACCTATCGACGCAACGGCATCGCCCGTGCGGCGATCAAGAAAACCGTGGCGAAGACTTGGCAGGATAACCCGTTCCTCCTCGAAAAGGAGCGCGACGGCAGCCAAGGCGGCACTACGGACGAGACGACGCTCGAAGAGCAAATCCGCATCCACTTCGACAAGCTCCGCCTCTGGCAGAACCTGGCCAAGGCAGACGGTCGCAGCATGGTCGGCAAGTATGCCGCGGTGATCCTGCGCCTGGCCGACAGCAAGAAGTTTGCAGAGCCCGTCGATCGCGTGCCCGGCGGCCTTGAAGGGCTGGTCGAAATCATCCCTGCATGGGAAGGCCAGCTAACGGTCTCCCAGTGGGACGATGACGAGACTTCGGAGACCTATGGTCAGCCGAAGATGTTCCAGTTCAACGAGGCCAATGTAGCCACCGGGAAGGCCAACCACAGGGCCTTCTCGGTCCATCCTGACCGTGTTGTCATCTGGTCCGAAGATGGCACCGTGCACGGCGAGAGTGCGCTGGAGCCGGGCTACAACGACCTCCTGACCATGGAGAAGATCGTCGGTGCCGGGGGCGAGGGGTTCTGGAAGAACGCCAAGTCTGCGCCGGTCTTCGAGATCGACAAGGACGCCAAGCTCGACCAGATGATGAAGGCCATGGGCGCCGCCAACGGCGAGGAACTGGCCAACAAGATGGACGAGCAGGTGGAAGCCTATCAAAAGGGCTTCGACCAGATGCTGATGGTCATGGGCATGCAGGCAAAGACGCTCGGCGTCACGTTGCCCAGTCCGGAGCATTTCTTCGGCATTACCCTGCAGTCGTTTGCGGCCTCGGTGTCGATGCCTCTCAAGGTGCTGGTGGGCAACCAGACCGGTGAGCGCGCCTCGTCGGAGGACAATGAGGACTGGGCGCTCTTCAACATGTCCCGCCGCAAGAACATCGCCGTGCCCAACATCATGGTGCTGGTGGGGCGCCTCGTGACCTTCGGCATGCTGCCCAAGAAGGACTGGTTTGTGGACTGGGCAAGCCTGGTCAATCCCGGCCCTAACGAGGTGCTGGAGCGCGTCGAGCGCATGGCCAACGTCAACGACAAGATGAAGGACACTGGGGAACTGGTGTTCACGCCGGAAGAGATGCGCAAGGAAACTGGGCGCGAGCCGCTGAGCCCGTCTGAGGCTGTCCGCGACCATATCTCGGATGAAGACGAAGACGCCGCCCATGGGCTCCCCAAGCCCGGCAATGAGCCTGCGGGCGAGGAATAAAGGAAACCCTTATGGCTTGGTTCGTGCAGCCCCTTCAACGCAAGGATACGTGTGGCAACCCCTCTGGTCTTTGGCGCCTGTGTGCGGAAAGCGACGAAGGTGGCGGCTTCTACGCCGGATGCGAACATGACCACGCAAGCCCGGAAGAGGCGCAGGACTGCCTTGATGCGCAGCGGTTTCTCGGTGGTATCACCGGATTCCCGCACATGGAGCTGTCTTGTGAAGCCCCGTTGCCTCTGACTTTCGACTTCACGGATGAGGAGGTCGCCGCGATCAATGACCTTTCGCGCCGGCAGGACTTGAGTGCCATCGGCGTGATGCGTCAGGCGCTGCGCATGTATCAGATCAGCGTACTCGGTGCGCCTGATCTTGGGCAGATGCTGCCCCCTGCCGAATAACCGGAGCAATCCAGTGACAAAGACAATTCGTGTCAACGTGACCTCGGTCGCGAACGCTAAGGCTGTGCGCAAAGAGAAGCGCAATGGCCGTGACGTGATCATTGTGCCGAGCGCCACGCTGCCCGACGACATCGTCATGAACGGCAGTCTCGGCCCGATCCTGTACCCGGCCGATGAGATCAAGAAGTCGTTCAAGGGACTGGAACGCACGCCTGCGCCACTCGGGCACCCGACCATCAATGGCAAGTTTGTCAGCGCCAGCGATCCCGAGGGCATCAATATCGGCCACATTGGGGCGTGGAACGAGAACGTTCGTCAGGAAGGCGGGCGTGTCCTGCTGGACAAAGTCATAGACGTCGAGGTGGCGAACCGCAGCGCAGGCGGTAAGGCCGTTCTGGCTGCCATCGAGGCCGGCGGCCCAATCCACACCTCTACGGGCCTGCTGTGCACGCTGGAAGCGGTCAATGACGCGTCGTCGAAGCACAAGCACGTCGCCCGCTCCATGATCTTCGACCACGACGCCATCCTCCTGAACGAGCAAGGCGCTGCTAGCCCAGAGAAGGGCGTCGGCATGCTGGTCAACTCCTCCGGTCAGGAGGAAGAAATCGAGGTCGTCAACTCCACGCTCGTGGAAGAGGCTGACCGCGAGATCGACTGGGCGGGCACCCGCCTAGTCGAAGCGCTCCGCCGTCGCGAAAGCATCGGGACATGGGATCGCATCAAAGCCGCATTGCTTGAGGCCGTCGGCCTCTCCGAGCGGGCAACCCCCACCAACACCATGAAGGACGACGATATGGACCAGGTCCAGTTCGACGCGCTTTCCAAGAAGGTTGACGCCCTCTCGGAAGCGATGAAGCCCGATGCGCTGGCTACGGCCATCGGGAATGCCATCACCACGGCCATCAGGCCGCTGGTCGATGCCAATGCAACGGCTGTCGCCAATGCCAAGGCGACCGAGGATGCCGAGCACGCTGGCCTGGTCGAGAAGGTGGTTAAGGCCAACCTGCTCGATGAAGCCACGGCGAAGGCAACCCCGCTCAACACCCTGCGCGCCCTGGCGCCCAAGACCGTGCCGGGCAAGGCCGCGCCGCTCAACGCCGCGGTCGGCAAAACCGCTGAAGGCGGTGGCTTCAAGCTGCCTGCCGGCGACAAGAAGGAGTAACCCACCATGGGCCGCTATTCCCGCATTCACCTCGGGCCTGCTCGTCGCAATGACCCTCAGGCTCGCGAAGCAGAAGCCGGCGCCGCTATCAAGCCCGGCACACTCATCGTCCTGTCGTCTGGCCGCTTCGTGCCGGCAGGAGCAACCACCGTCGGTAAGGTCTGGCTGGCCGAGGAGAACTACCTGGCTCAGAAGGGCGTCGATACGTCCTATGCTGCCTATGCCGCTGGCCCGCCCGAAGTTCGTGGCGATCGTGTCCTCGGCCTCGAGCTTGAGGACGATACCCACTACGCCGCCCGCATCGCCACTGGCGTGAACATCACCGCCGTCGGCACGCCTCTCACCCCCGCAGCCAATGGCATGCTGGGTATCGCGGCAACCTCCGACCTGATCGTCGCCTACAGCGACGAGATCTACAACAACAACACCGGCACTGATCAGCTTCTCCGTATCCGCCCCGCGGCCTCGGCGAGCTATCTGTCGGCCGCATCGTAAGGGGGCGACCAGATGCGCTACTTTGATACCCAACTGGTGGGTAATTCCCGCCCTCACGCCTCCTGGTGGGGCGAAGTCGGCATGCAGCGTGAAACCTTCCACCTCGCGGAAGATGCCCTGATCGGCAATCACCGTGAGGCGATGGCCGCCGCACTCGGCTCGACGATGCTGGCCAACTCGGCGGCGGTCCTTCCGCGTGATGCCTGGCTGGAAATGGACACCATCACCCGCCGCGTTATGCGCGACGACGAAGGCCAGGCCTATATGGCTGACCTGATGGCGCTCGCTCGACCGGTCAATATCGGCAAGATCGCCTTTGGCTACCGCGTGTCCAGCGATGCCGGCACGGTACGTCGTTCGCTCTCCGGCCAGGTGCCGGAAGTGCTCGGCAAGACCGACTACGACTATCGCCAGACCCTCGTGCCGATCTTCAACACTGGCTACGGCCGTTCTTGGCGTGAATGGAACACGCTGCAGAGTGAGAACTTCGACGCTCTGTCGGACGATCAGGAATCGCACACCGCCGCGATCCGCGAGGACATGGCCAGTTATGCCCTTGATGGTGACACCACCATCACCTTCCAGGGCTCTGTCGGCTACGGCATCCGCAACCATCCGGCGTCCAAGGCCATCAATCTGGGCTCGGCCGGCGGCGGTGCTAACATCGATCTGTCCTCGTCCTCGACCACGGCCGACCAGATCGATGCGTTCTTCACCGGTGCCTTCGGCGCCATGCTGGACGCCAACCTGATCACCGAGGCGGTGAACCTCTACATCTCGCCCGAGATCGCCCGCAACTGGGATCGCCAGTATTCCGGCTCTGCCGGCTTCAAGGGCGGCCGCATTATGGACTTCCTCCTGACCAACCGTCGCATCAAGTCGATCAAGGTCACCTGGAAGCTCTCCGGCAACCAGTTCTTCGGCTTCGTGCCGAACTCGAACTACATCCGCCCGCTCGTCGGCATGGCGGTCAACACCACTGCTGCCGTCCGCCTCAACCCGGTGGACGACTACAACTTCCTCGTCATGGGCGCGATGGGCCTCGATATTCGCTCCGACTGGAACGGCAAGGCCGGCGTGTTCTACTCGACCGACGTCGACTAATCGGCCGGTGGTCGCTTTGAAGGGCTGGGAGCAATCCCAGCCCTTTTTATGTGCCCATCTCCAACCCAAAGGAGCGCTCCATGCGCATTGAGATCACACAGCCCGGCATCTTCAACGCTGAGGGCAAGGCTATCGCTGTCGGCACCGAACTGACCGTGAAAAGCGAGCCCACCGCCTGGGCCGGGCGCTATCGGGTCCTCGCCGATGGCAAGGATAAGACGCCGGTCAACAACACCGTGACCGAACCCTCGACGGCCAAGGAAGCGCTCGCGCTGTTCTCCGCCGAGGGCGTTCATCCGAACAAGGCCAAGGCCATGGCCGCCAAATTCCTGGGCGACAAGGTACCGACTGACGCCAACAAGGAAGCCATCGTCGCCAAGCTGACCGAGCTTGCCGCTGCTGAAGACGCCGCTGGCGCTCAGTAAGTCCCCAAGCCCCAGAGAAAGTCATGTACGGATCACTTGCAGGCTTCCGCGCCTACGCCCTGGCGCGGGGCGATAGCGCCCCCACGGACGCCACCAATGAGGCTGCGACGGCTGCGCTGGTGCGTGGGTCGGACATGATCCGGCTCCGCTACGTGCCGAACTTCCTGCCTGGCTATGGCATCGACTTCGTGCCGCCCGGTTCGGATATGCCTCTGGTCGAGGAGGCTGCCTATATCGCCGCCTCGATCGAACTCAAGACGCCCGGCTTCTTCAGCAAGACCTATACCGCGGCAGAACAGAAGGTCTTGACCGAAGTGAAGGGCATCAAGTGGACCGTCGTCGGGGAATCCTCCGGCGTCTACGCCTCGATGCCCGTCTCGACGCTGATCGACGCGCTGTTCTGGCCGTATGTCAGCGATCCTGATGCCGCGGGCTTCATGTTCCGATCGGTGGGCCCGAGGTCGTGCGATGTTGCCTGAGGACTGGTCCAGTATCGCAGCCGAGGTCACTGATGCTCTGCGCTCTGTTGCCGACACAAGTCAGCCAGGCGGATATCCGGCAACGCTGCGCATCCCGCCAGGTGGACCGCCGGCCAACCCATGGGAGCCGCCAAGCGACTTGCCGACCTATGCCGAGCTCGTTGTCGTTCAGGACACCCGCGAATTGAAGGACGTCAACGGCACGCTGATCGGGCAGACCGTGCGGACGTTGATGTGCTCGGCAACTGGTGTTGTGCCCAGTGATGACTGGACCATCGCGGTTGGCGTTGGGGTTGCCGACGTGACAGACGACACGGTGTTCGAAGAGATCATGGCCGTGAGGCCGTTGGCGCCGGCTGGGATCGCCATCCTCTATGAGATCGACCTGGCCGGCTAAGCGCAGACTCCTTAGAGCGCGGCGGCCAAATCCTTAAGCATCTGGATTGCCTTCGCCGTCACCCGGGCATTCTCGGAAGCGTTGGTTTCATCCGGATTCGGAGGATCGTCGAAGCTGACTACCAACCTAGCGTCAGCAGGGCGGGTGTTGTCGCGAAACATGACGCTGGCTGAGCGCTTACCGACGATCTGATTGAAGGTGACCTGAGGCGTTACGGATAGCGCCATGCTTGATTCTCCTGAGACTGAACAGCGGCAAGGTCGCATAGAGATTGGCGGAAACCAATGGCATCGAACCGCACTCCATTCGACCAGTTGCTCGACAAATACGAGCCGATCCTGAAGGCCGCATTCCTCGACGCCATTGTCGATATCCGCAGCCAGGTGACGCTGAAGCTGCTGATCGAGCGCTTGGAGCGCGGCGACGTGGCCGGCGCAATTGAGGTACTGGGCATCGAGCGCGAGGCGTTCGGCGCTTTCGAGCTCGCATTCGCCGAGGCTTACAATGCCGGCGGCGTTGACTTGGCGAACGGACTGAAGCTGTGCGATCCGCAAGGCCAGCGCATCGTGTTCCGGTTCGGTGTGCGCAATCCTGAAGCCGAGGCATGGCTGGCCGAGCACTCGGCTACGATGGTCACGCGGATCGTCGGGGATCAGCAGCAGAGCATCCGCTTGGCGCTGAGCGAGGGGCTGGCGCGCGGCGATAACCCGCGCCGCACTGCTCTGGATGTCGTGGGCCGCGTGTCGCGTGTCACAGGCAAACGCGAGGGCGGCATTATTGGGCTGACTGGGCCACAGGAGCGCTTCGTCGCTTCCGCCCGTCAGGAGCTTGTTTCTGGCAATCTGCGGGCCTATCTGGCGCGCGAGCGTCGGGATCGTCGGTTCGACCGGACCATCCTTGCCGCGATCAAGTCGGGTAAGGGCCTAGACCGGGCCATGATCGATCGCATCATCGGGCGCTACAGCGACCGGCTGCTCGATCTGCGCGGGGAAATGCTGTCGCGTTCCGAAACCATGGCGGCCATCGGCAAAGCTCGCGATGACGCCATGCGTCAGGCGATCCTGTCGGGCAAGGTGGATGCGTCCTTCGTGACCAAGACCTGGCGCACGGCCGGCGATAGCCGGGTGCGGCATACGCATCGGGCGCTGAACGGTCGGGCTGCGGGCTACTATGAGGGCTTCCAGAGCCCATCGGGCGTGACGTTGCAGTATCCGGGCGATCCGTCGGCGCCGATCGGCGAGACATCGGGCTGCAGGTGCCACACCGAGTACCGCGTCGACTATACCGGCCAATTCATAGCCCGACGCGCGGCTTGACGCTCCTCACAGACTGGCCTCCACATAGAGCCAGCAAAGTGGAGGACGTCCGATATGAGCGACAAAATTGTACCTGCAAGTGACGAGATAGTGGAGCGTGCCAAGAGCTTGGTGCGGTTGAAGCCAGAGTTCAAATGGTCGGACGATATTCAGGTTCTGACCATCAAGGAAAATGGCGGTCGAGCGCTATACTATGACGAGGTGAATGGTTGCTTCTACGAATTCATAACACCTTCGGGGCAGATGGAACTGATCTATTGCTATCCCGAGTGGAAAGGTTCCGCTGGCTAAACGACAAGCGCCATGGCCACCTTTGAAGCAGAGGTGGCCGAATGGGCTCGCAAGGTCCAGGGCGCCGAGCTGCTGATCTTTCAAGAGTCCGCTCAGGAGCTCGTTTCTCAACTGACGGCGCTCACTCCTGTCGATACCGGCTTCTTGCGATCCAGCCTTCGGGCTTCGACTGCGGCCATGCCGGTCATGTCGCTGGACAATCCAGGGGCAGGGGCTTTCAACGTTGACGTCGGGGAAATTTCGCTGGTGATCGCAGGCGCCGATATCGGCGACACAATCTACCTCGGCTACACGGCCAACTATGGTGCCTACATCCACTATGGGGCAAACGGTCGGGCGGGGCGTCCATGGGTGGCCATGGTGGCGCAGCGCTGGCAACAGATCGTCAATGAGCAGGCGTCCGAGGTCAGGTCTCGTCTTGGCCCATGAACGGCTCCTGCTCGGCTTCCTGAGACTTCAGGACGGCCATTTGCAGCAGGATCAGGGTTCGGCGGGCTGATCGGATAGCCGTACCGCCGGCCGTGGTCAGGCCATCATCCTCGCCAAGCGCTTCGAGCGCGGCGTGCAGGCGGTCCCACACTTCGGTGTCGTTCAGTTTCTTGGCCATTGGCCGAAAGGTATCAGCATGGCCACAACCGTGGAAGGGGCGATCAAAGAAGCCTTGTTTGCCCGGCTGGCAACGCTGGTGCTTGCTCCGGTCCATCCCGTGGCTTGGCCGAACCTGTCGTTTACGCCGCCGGCTGGAAACCGATATCTCGAGCCGAAGGTCGTGCCGAACACCGTCGGCCGCGTGTTCATCGGCAGCAACGAGCCGCATCAGCGTCTCGGCTTCCTGCAGGTCAATGTCCGTGACGCCCTGAACCAGGGCACGCGCATCGACGACATTGCAGGCGCGGTCGCTGCACATTTCCCAGCTGACCTGAAGCTGTCCAACGCATTCGGTGGCGGGATTGTGGTCCGCATCACTTCCGACCCGTCACCGGGTTCGGCGCTTATCGAAACCACGCCGCCCGGCGTGGTCGTGCCTCTGCTCATCCCCTTCGAGTGCTGGGCCTAAAACCTCAACAGGAGCTTCCAATGAGCCAGTCCTTCCCGGTCGCGGGCCGGAAAATCTATATGCACGCCGATGTGCTCGTGCCGCCAGTCGATGGTCTGTTCGACGCTGCGGACTTTCCAGCAATCACCGACGAAGATTGGGGAGCCATTGGCAAGTGGAGCACCATGGGGTCGTTGGGCGGGGACCAGGCAACGATCACACAGGCCTTTCTCAACGAGGAATACGACGACGTTCAGATGGGAACAAAGAACCCTGGGGTCATGTCGAATACCTTCGGGGTGCTGCCGGCTGATCCCGGCCAGATCGCGCTGTATGCAGCGGCCGGGGATAAGAAGCTCCGCGCGTTCCTGATCGAGTTCCCAGATGCGCCCACCGGTGCCACTCCCCACGGCAGCATCCGTCTCTTCGCGGCGTACGTGAAAGAGCCTGTGGAACAGGGCGGCGAGGCCAACACCATGGGCATGATGACCGTCGACCTGGTCAAGTTCAAGAACAGCGTCCGCGTGCCCGCCGCTGGCACTGGCGGCCCGGTTGGAGGCTAACGCATGGAAATCTCCGGCCTTGTCTCCACCGAGCAGCTTTTCGAGCTCGATGTCGAGCACCCCGCCACGGGAAAGCCGATGGGCATCACGATCAAGGTGCGCTCAGCCGGCTCTGATGCGGCCATGGAGGTCGTGCGCAAGCAGACCGACGACATCCTGGTCAAGCAGCAAAAGCGCAAGCTTATCCATGCCGAGGCAGTCGAGGCCAATGAGATCGACCAGGCCGTCTCTTATGTCGCTTCATGGGATTGGGGCGCCAACACCTATGACGGCAAGGTGCCCGACAGCGATCCGGCGACAATCAAGGCCATCCTGACCAAGGAAGGCTGGCTCTATGCTCAGATCGCGGGGGCTGCGCGCAACATCGCAAATTTTACGCGGAGCTGACGGACGAACTTTGCGGCGTTGTTCGATCTGCCGTCCTTGCCCCGAGTTTCGATCCAATCGTGCCATGGGGGCAGGAATACCTCTGGCGCTGGTTCGTGGAATTGTCGCAGGGGCGTCAGGACGGGCTTAACGGCCCCATGGCGCTGTCATGGCGGGATATGGCCGAATGGGCGTCCCTGACCCGCTGTGCGCCCCGTAGCGATGAATGGCGGGTGCTCCGAGCCATGGACGCGGCGTTCCTCGCTGCTGTTCGTGACAAGGGCAATGCTCCGCCCCCCGACGCAGCGACATCCGGACGTCTGCTCACCCCTGAACTATTCGACGCCCTGTTTTGACGAGGTACAGCAATGGTCGATGTCGCGCGTCTCGGCCTCGCGGTCGACTCTTCACAGGTCGAGAAGGGCACGGTCACCCTTCACCAGTTGACTGGCGCTGCCGGCCAAGCATCTGCTGCTGCTCAGCGTCTCGCTGGGGCCACGAATGTAGAGGCTGCGGGCCACAGGGCCGCCGCTGCGGCTGCTCAAGTCCACAATGCTGCCCTGATGGCTCAGAACACCGTCATCCGGTCGAGCATGCAGCAGCGGACCATGATGATCTACCAGTTGAACGACGTTGCTGTGTCGCTCGCTTCAGGCATGAACCCGGCCATGGTGGCCATGCAGCAGGGTTCGCAGATACTGCAGGGCGGTTTCGCGCCAGCCCTCAAGACGATTAGCGATCTGACGGTCGGGCTGGTAACGAAGTTCTGGCCCCTTGCAGTCGTGATCGGCGTTGTTTCCGCTGCCCTGCAAGCCATGACGGACGAGATCAACGCCGTCGACGGCGCCAATGTGTCGATGCTCGATACTGCTCTGGCCGTGTTCCAGTCCATGGCGGACGGCATTAGGACTCTGCTCGGCCCTGCTTTCGATTGGCTTGGAGGAATATGGAGTTGGCTCAGCCCCATGCTGCTGAGCGGCCTGGAGATCACGGTCAACGCGATCATTGGTGGCTTCCACCTCGGCTTCAAGAACATCATTTCCATCTGGTCGATGTTGCCGGCAGCGATGGGCGACGTGATGATTACGACGGCCAATGTCATCGTCAAAGGTGTCGAGTGGTCGATCAACAAGGCCGCCGAGTTCCTGAACGGCTTCATCAACAAGTACAATGAGGGGCTGGCCGCAATGGGCCAGAGGACGTTGCCGACGTTCGGTGGGGTCGAGTTTGGCGGACTGGCAAACCCGTATGCCGGCAGCCTCGGCGGGTTCGCAGATGCCGCGACGCGGAACCAGCAAGAGGTCGCGGGTACTAACTACTTCGGCAACTGGATGAGCGATATTGGACAGCGCGCACAGGCGATAGCTGCCGCTCGCAAGGAAACCGAGGAACTTGGGGGCGCAGCGGCGGCGGCAAACGACAATTTCGGCAAGCTGGTTGATCAGGGGCTGGGCGGTCTCGTTCACTGGACGGAATCGTTTGGCGAGGCTGCCAAGTCCGCATTCTCCAATCTCGGTACCGGCATAGTCGATGCGTTTCAGAAGGGCGGAGACATCGCCTCGAATGTGCTCGACATGCTCATGGACAAGGTGGGGCAGTTCGGCGAGACCCTGTTGAACAACGGCCTTAACGGCCTGTTGAATGCCGGGCTCGGTGCACTCGGCGGCATGTTCGGGGGCGGCACTTGGGGCGTTGCCGGTGGGTTCTCGGGCTTCAGCGGCATCTTCGGCATACCCGGCATGGCCTCGGGTGGCACCGTGGGCCGGGCAGGGCTGTCTTGGGTTGGTGAGAAGGGCCCAGAGCTGCTTCGGCTGCCCACCGGCGCGCAGGTCATTCCGAATGGCCCATCCACGGCCATGGCGGCAAACCAGAACGGTGGCGACCTGATCATCAACAACGTGATCAACGTCCCGGGCGGCACCAGTCCTGAGACCGCCCCGGCAATCGCACGGGAAGTAACGAAGGAGCTGCGCCGGCAGCTTCCCGACGCGATCGAGCGTCATAACCGCAATCCGCTCCGGAGGACTGGCTGATGGCTTTAGCCAACCCTCTGGCGATCGCGGACTTTTACGACCGGTTCCGGGTGCAGGATGTGACCTTTGTGCAGGGACCCCAGCAACAGCGCTCGGCCACTGGTGGCGGCGAAACCCGCTATGCAGATCGCGCGCCGTCGTTGTGGAAGGCAGACGTCACCACTCAGCCACTGCTTAATGCCGAGGCCGAAGGCATCATGGCGTTGATCAACTCGCGTGGTGGCGGGCTCAAGACGGTGCTGCTGTACAATAGCCGGTTGCCCTATCCATCCAGCGACCCCAAGGGCCAGATCATCGGCGCTACCGTGCCGAAGCTCGGGGTTATCACGGATCGCCTGCATGTGGCCTTCACCGGCTTCCCTGCGGGCTATTTGATCCCGCTGGGCACCTACTTTTCTATCCAGTTCGACACCAGTCGGTTTTATCTGGGCCAGTTCGCCGAAGCTCGCACCGCCAACCCGATCACCGGCACGGTCGGGGCGACGGAGGTATGGCCGCCGCTTCCGGCGTCGATCTCAGGCACGCCTGACGTCGTAATCGTCAAACCGCCCGCCAAGTTCAGGATCGAGCCTGGCTCCGCCTTCCTGTCCAAGGAGGGAGGGCTGCACTCGACCATCAAGTTCAGCGCCGAACAGACCTACTCCCGGTAATCATCCATGTCCTATGACGTCGATACGGTCGCCGCTCTGGAGAGCGGGGCGATAGTCGTGCGCGACTTGCTGACCGTTCAGGGCAAGACCCTTGGCGGGTCGGCGGCGACGTTCGCTTATTGGACCGGCGAAGATAACGTCGCGATCAATGTCGTGCCGGCCGGCGCCATGTCGCCGGTCAGCCGTAACTTCGTCGGCGGCGGCACGCTGCTCGATGTGCCGGCCATTGTAGACGCGATCGGCCTTGAAGCCCGGTCTGTCGCCTTCGGTCTCGATCACATCAGCGATGTCGTCGGCTCACCAATGGACATGGTCTACGGCAATAATGTCCGCGTTGCGCGCGTCGAGCTGCATCGTGCGCTTTTCGACCCTGCTACGTGGAACCTCGTCTCCACCCCTCACATCCTGTTCGCGGGCCGCGTTGACGGCGCTTCAGTTGATGACGCGGCGGCAGGCGGGGAGGGCGGTCTGTCCCTCGATGCGATTAGCAGTGCGATCGACCTGACGAAGACCAATCCGGCCATGGAATCGGACGAGCAGCAGCGGCGCCGTTCTGGCGATCGCTTCCGCCGTTATGGCGATACTGCCGGCCAGGTTGAGACCTGGTGGGGCCAAGCAAAGAGCGCCAGCTGATGGGCTTCTTGATCAACATCGTCCTGGGGCTGGTTCTTTCACTTGCCTCGACGTTGCTGCAGCAGGCTTTCGCGCCGAAACCAGCAGAGCAGCAGCGTCAGACCGGCACTCGCGGTTCCGCTCAGATCGGCGGCAAGGTCCCGCAGTACTTCCTGGTGGGCACCGTAGGCGAGCCGGGGAAGCTCGAATATCAGAACGCCTGGGGCAATGACGGCCAAGTTCCGAATGCCTATCTGACCAGCGTCCGGTCCTTCGGAGACCTGCCGATCGCCGACATGGTCGGGCTCTTTGTCAACGGCGTACGCGTCACACTCTCGGAAGCCGGTGTCGTCGCGCAGGGTTACCCTGTACCGGAGTACAGCGGCAATCTGTGGTGGAAGTTCTTCGACGGAAGCCAGACGGCCGCCGACAGCTACCTAATCGACAAGTTTGGCGGAGATGCTGATCGGGCCTGGGCGTCCGACATGGTTGGCCGTGGCGTTCCGTACCTGATCACCACGGCTCTATGGTCGGAGACGCTCTGGACGGGCTTCCCGAGCTTCGTAGGCGAGTTTCAGGGCATCCGGCTCTATGACCCCCGCCAGGACAGCACGGTAGGCGGTAGCGGCTCACAGCGTTGGGCAGACACGTCGACTTGGGCTTTCTCCGACAACAACATGGTCATCATCTACAACATCGAGCGCGGCATCCATTACGGTGGCGCGCGGGTGTGGGGTGGGTCGGCTACGGCTGCGCAGTTGCCATATGACGTGTGGGCTGCGGCAATGGATGCCTGCGATGAACTGGTGTCGCTCGATGCGGGCGGGACGGAGAAGCGTTTCCGCGCCGGCCGTCGTATCAGCCTCAATGAGCGCCCGGCCGATGTGATCAAGGAACTGCTGATCGGCTGCAATGGCCGCATCGCTCATGCTAGCGACGGCACGATCTATGTGCTGGTCGGTCTGCCGGCTGCGCCCGACTTTGCCTTTACCGATGCCGATGTGCTGGCCAGCGAGCCGCTCGGCTCAATCCCGTTCCCGAACCTTGACGGTATCATTAACGGCGCCACGGCGACGTATCGCGAGCCGTCGCAGGCGTGGGAAGACAAGGAAACCGCTCCATACCTGCGCAGCGACCTTGAGGCCGAGGACGATGGCCGCCAGCAGCTTGAAGGCCTGGACCTGGGTACCACCTTTTCCGGGACGCAGGCGCAGCGTGTCATCAAAGCCGTCATTGATGAGGGACGGCGGTTCCGCACCCACGTACCTGCTTTGCCGCCAGAGTATTCGCAGTTCCGGCCTCTGCATGTAGGGGCGTGGACCTCGGAGCGATATGGATACGAGGCTAAGTGGTTCCTGATCACTGCTCGCACCCGCTCGTTCGGATTTGTTGTGTTCGGCCTGCAGGAGATCAACCCTGCCGACCATAATTGGACCCCAGGTACCGACGAACAGCCGCTGAGCTTTGCGCCAGTGGTGACCAATCGGCCGGCGCCGCAGGAGGTATCCGGGTTCTTCGTGGAGCCAGCGATCGCGCTGGACAACGAGGGCAATGAGCGTCGTCCGGCATTTGACGTGTTTTGGTCTTCAGCATCGGTCGCGATCGACACGCGAGCTGTTCGGATCACGATGTGGGTCAACGCAGCGGCCGATCCGGAGGTGGATGATCCGGTTGTGGGAGAACTGGCGTGGCAAGGCGATGTTCCGCCCTCCCTAGGCTCGGCACGCCTTACCCAGGCCGTGATCCCGAATGTCTATTACATCATCCAAATCCAGTACCTGTCAGAATCTGGTCGCGCTACGGTGGCCAGCGATTTGTTTGCGGTGAGGGCCCCGAACGTCAGGCTCGGCCCCCTCGATGTCGTCTACGGCGATATCGATCTGGATGAACTCGGCGGCCAGATTGAAGGCTACTTCGACTGGATTGGTGGCAATATCCGCGATGTCATCGAGAAGGCGCAAGAACAGGACCTAGCGGGCGCTGACCAAGAACTCGCGAACGCGATGCAGTTCGATGAAATGCGTCGCAGCCTGTCTGTGGTAACCGGCGACCTCTCCGCTTCGTTCTCGGAGACAATCACTGTCGCCATAGTCCCGATGCAGGGGCAACTGGTGGCGCTCGCTGACGCGCTGACGGAGCTTTCGGCGGCTAACGAAGGGGATGTAAACACTGCGCGTATTCGCTTCACGGCGATGAGCGGCCCGTCTGGCTATAGCCGCATTGGCATCGAAACCCGGTTCGATCCTCTCGATAGTGGCGACTACCGCCTAGCCGGCAGCTATTGGGACACACCAAATAACGCATCGTTGCCAACGCGTCGTGTGGAAATCGCTCAGCAGTTCGTAATCGCCGAGAGCGCGGCAGCTGCCGTTTTTCAGCCCTTCATTTTCGAGAGCGGCAACCTCCGGGTGGCCAACGCCTTCATTGCCAACTTGACCGCGGCAAACATACAGGCGGGTTCGATCACGGCCGATCGGCTCAATGTCACGGCGCTATCGGCGGTCTCTGCCAATCTCGGCACGGTGACCGCTGGCACGATCTCTCTCGGCTCCGGTGCTCTGCTGATCGACGGGCCAAATGTCCGCATTCTGGTAAGCGACTAAATGACCAATCGCGTAATTGTGGGGGCGCTGCCCGGGGGCGGGCGCGGCCTGCGCGTTTCTCGCCCGGGGTATGACGTCACCAGTACCGGGCTAACTGGGCGGCAGCTTGCATTTGACAGTAGATGGCCGGCAACGGCCCGCATGTTTCTCAATGGCACCGTGACCATTGGTGTCGTTTTCCCGCTGGCATATTACACGGTGAGCTTCGGAACGACCTTCGCGTCTGTGCCGCCTGTCATTATCATTCAACGCAGCACGGCAGGATCGGACTGGCAGCCAGTCGACGGATCGCGCAACGATTCCTGGCTCCCGTCTGGTGGTATTTTCGAGCCGGCGAGGATCTACACCGATCGCATCGAACTGGCCCACCCCACCTTCGGCGGCAGCCGGGAATATTGCTATCTCGTGATGAGGCCGGGCTGATGGTGAACCGGGTCATCATGGGGCGGCGCGGCGGCGTCTACGGCGCGTGGGTCTCAAAGCCAGGCATTGACGTGGTTTCGGCAAGCGCCGAGCAACTGATGATGTCGACTGACATCGGGAACGTCCATGCCATTGCTTCCGGCGTGGTTTCGTCCCCCGGGAGCAGCTTCGGCATAAGCTGGACCGATCTAGGCTATTACCCCTGGGTCATTCTCGGCTCTGAACGCTATCGGTCGAGTTTCACCTATACGTCGACGTCTTCCATCAGCGTGACGCGAGGCGCGACAAACCCGCTGGTCACGTCATGGAACGTCGGCACGCCGCCGACGATCCCAGACGAAATCCGCTATATCATCCTCAACATCCCGAGGCCCTAAGTGACCGGACGTGTTCTTCTCAACGCATCCGGACTCAAGGTTTCAAAGCCGGGAGTTGAGGTGACAACAACGGGGCCCGGTGGTCTCCAGTTCTCGTCAGATTGGTCGGCTTTTGGGGAGTATTCCAGCGGCTCCTACGGGGTCGGATGGACGCCTGGATCCGGTGAAACTGGTCGGCACGACGGCTCGATCTCATTCGGCAAGACATTCGCCACCAAACCTGCAGTCTGGTTTTATCTGCAGTCGAGTGGGGGCCTCGTCCCCATCGGCAACGCGGCCGGCTTCTCTCTTTCTGGCTCAGACGGCACAGGAACGCCGCCGCGGACTTTTGGCGTCATCGCGCAGGTGACCACTACCGGCATCATCGTCACGGGATACTACGACAAGAAAACGTCTGGCTGGCCGGCACCGAGTATCACGTTCAACTACCGGGTATTTGAGTACAACATCTAGTTGGCAGTCAGCACATGCGTTGGGAACTGAGCGAAGATCGCGAGACGCAGGGATTCAGCGACAGCCTTCGCTGCGCGTTCTTGAGCGTCGATGGCTGCTGAGTTGTCGGCCAGGACCTGACCAGAGGCGGTGTAATCGGCTGACGCTGAACGGCGCGCCTCGAAGATCACCTTGCCCTCGTAAGTTGCGGTGGCCGTCGCAGTCACAGTCGCGCGGTACGGGTCGGAAACCGGTCCGTTCGTGGCCATTGCGATGGTCCGAGACGTGGTCGAGGCGATGACCGTCAGTTTAGGTGTCTTCGGTGCCGTCGAAGTAGCGAAGCGGAACGACAGGTCCTCGTAGATGATCTGCTCGATTCTGGAGCTTGGCGAACCGAGGTTGAAGGCCAAGCTCATCGCATTGATCGGGCTGCCGTCACTGTAGACGGGCGAGAACGAACACCCTGCTCCCAGCAGGGATGCGAGCAATGCGGCTGCAATCGTCTGTCGGATCATCTTCTACTACCACCAAAACTGAGCGCCGCACCTTGTAGGCGGTCAGATGCCCTTGTCAACGCAGACCACAACGCACCCGGCCATGAGCCGGGTTTTTCTTTGGAGCATCCATGCCCGCGCTTTCCGACTATGTGAACGGCACAATCAGCCTGACGAACGGTGCTGTCGAGTTCACCGGCACGTCCACTGGCTGGCTGCTGGCCGGCTTCAAAGAGGGCGATACGATCATCGATATCACCGGGGCCACTGAGTTCATGGGCGTCGTGGCGACGATCGATGCCAATGGTGCAGGCACGCTCACCAAGCCGTGGGAAGGCCCGACTTTGATCGATGTGGCCTACCGTATGCGTTATCAGCCTGACGGCGCCCGAGTGTCGGCCCAGGCGCGCAATCTGATCGAGCTGCTGGGTAATGGCAACGTCTTAGCCCTGGCTGGGCTTTCGGGCTCTGCGAACCAAGTGCCGATGTTCACGGGCCCCGGCGCAATGACTTTGGTGCCGAAGACCGAGTTGGTAACCGGCGTTGCCTATGATGTGCAGGTGGACAACCTCGCTGATCGGGATGCGTATGATGGGCAAGCGGAGGGGTTCAGCGTCCTGGTGGCGGACGTCGGTGATGGGCGCGCTGCCGTCTATACGAAGGATTCGGCAACGTCGGGCGATTGGACCGATCCTGCCTATGTGACCGGTCCGGTTGGCCCTATCGTCACCATTGAAGCCGGGACCGTCACGACCCTTGATCCGGGGTCAGCGGCAACCGCAGCGCTCAACCCTGTCGCGGGCGGCTATGACTTGGACTTAGGGATTCCCGCCGGCGAAGGCTTCGTGTTCCGTGGGGCCTATAGTGGCGCCGCCGACTACGTGCTGGGCGACGTTACTCAGGACGCCGGATCATCTTGGATACTCACCGTCGCAACATCGACTGGCAATGCCCCGCCGACGCTTCCAACGACCAGCAATGCCTATTGGCAACTTCTAGCTCGACAGGGAACCGATGGCGCGGGGACCGTGACGACTCTTACCGAGGGGCCGGGTATATCGATCGACCTCACGGACCCGACAAACCCGGTTATCGCTGCCACCGGAAGGGAGCGGCTCGCTGCCGACCGGGCCATTTTCATCCGGTCGGACGGCAACGACTCCAATGACGGGCTAGCCAATACGGCGGGCGGCGCCTTCCTCACTCTGCAAGGTGCTTGGAACAAGGTGGCGAACGGCCTCGACCTTTCCGGCTATACCGTTAGTTTCTTTCTTGGCGCCGGCTCATTTGCAGGCGTCCGAGACGCTGGAAAGCCGCTGGTTGGAGGCAAAGGGATTATTCGAGGGGCGGGTTCGGCTAGCACGACTATCGCCATGGCGGGCAACGACTGCATCGAAATCAGTCAGAGCGAAGTCACGATCGCCCATTTTAAGATGACCAACTCCAACGGGTCGGCAGTTCATGCTTATCGGGGCGGCGTTGTGACTCTAGGTGAGGACATAGACTTTGGGGCGTGCTCGGAAGCGCACCACTTCTGTGACAATGAAGGACAGATCGTCTGCACGGACGGCTACAAAATTTCTGGGGCGGCTCCCTTCCATTTCCTAGCTCATACGGGCGGTTTTATTGCTGCTAGCGGGCGCACAGTCACCATAACCGGCACACCAGCCTTCTCCTCCGCATTTGCATGTGCCACCCGCGGCGGCATTCTAGAGGCCGCTGAAATGACCTTTACCGGGTCGGCCACAGGTAGGCGGTTCCTGGTGGACAACGGCGGCGTCCTTTGGGCCAACAATCTGTCGCCAACATACTTTCCGGGCAGCACGGCGGGCGAGTTGATGAGTGGCGCTTACGATGATCGGAGCAAGATCGTCGGAACGGTCTCGCAATCGGCTGGCCTGCCGACGGGCGCGATAATCGAGCGCGGCTCCAATTCCAACGGGTCCTATGTGCGATTTGCCGATGGGACGCAAATCTGTTGGGGCACAATCAACTATTCGAACATCACCACTGCGGCGGGTGCGATCTTCCTCGCGGCTGCTGTGACGTGGACTTATCCGATCGCGTTCGTTAACGCGACCGAGACCGTGTGCCAGGCCAGCGACACGGGTTCGACCGTCGTGTGGGTGGGATGTGTCGCCTCAGCTACAACGGCCAGTTTGCAGGCGTTCTCGTACGCGAGCGCGTCTGGAACACGAGCGTTTAGGGCAATGGCGATTGGGCGGTGGTTCTAATGGGAGCGCCTCTATCTCTCCGCGTGACCGCTGGGTAACAAGGAAATATGGTCGAACCTCTATCCCCAGTCGCAGGGCGGCGGCGGGTTTAGTCCATCAGGTCCAATGCGGTCTGACCGATCTCCTGGCGTTCGTCCTTGGTGTACTTGCCGGCCAGCTTGCGCCTGATGTCGGCGAGGTTCGCTCTCTTAGCCTCCGTCGCCGGGAAGTGATCGCCCTGGTGGGTGTGCAGCCATAGCTCGGTCATTTCGATCACGAACTCGGCTTCGCTATCTGTGGTCAGCAACAGGGTCATGATGCATCTCCCGACCGTGCGGGAAAACGGATGCCCGCGAAAGCCCCAACGTTATGGGCTCGCGACTTTCGCGTATAGCCGGACCATCGAAACGGGCTGGCCAGGATGCTGGAAATAAACGCGGGCTTGAAGCTCTGCCCCGCGCCCGCTGCGAACCACGTCTATGCCGAGTGTCTGTCTGACAGCGTCCTCGGGTGAACTGGCCTCTACGATCGTTTCGCCACTCGCGACGGATGTCGTTCGAAGGTCGATCACGCGATAGCTTGTAGGCATAGGCATTCTCAAGAAAGGGCCCAGGTCGGGGCGAAGCCTGGGCCAGTTGGACGGTCAAATCCGGCCCCCTCAGACCGGACAGAGTCGATAACCTTTTTACCCGTGCTGGCGGTTCCAAAGATGTGGTTGGGGCGCAGAAAAAGCCGCCTGTCCTGACCTCTATTGGGGCAGGCGGCGGCTTGTGGTGAGCACCCAGCACGGGACAGCGTCAGAAACCCGCGCCAGGCGCTCGGGCCTATGAACGATCAAATCTGAATGCGGTTCCCTGACCGCTGATCCCGGCCCCGCTTTTTGCGGTGCCTTTTCTTTCCAACATCGATGGAGACTATCATGGCAAACGCGGAAGCCACCTTCCGCGCGAAGGCGCCTGGCATTATGGCTCAGCTTCTTCGCGACTTCCCAATCACGCCCACCGACGCCGCTGCGATCGTCGGCAATGCAGGCCATGAGAGCCTAGGCTTCACTGCGCTGCAAGAGTTCAAGCCGACTGTAGCGGGCTCGCGCGGCGGCTGGGGCTGGATGCAATGGACGGGGCCGCGCAGGAAAGCGTTTGAGGCTTATTGCGCACGCACCGGCAAGAACCCAGCCAGCGACGACGCGAACTACGCCTGGCTCTTCCTCGAGCTCAAAGGCGTCGAGGGCACTGAGGGCAGGGCCATCGGCAAGACCACAGCCGCGGCTGATCTGAATGCCAAGGTCATCGCTTTCGAGAAGGCGTTCCTCCGCGCGGGCGTGAAGCATTACCCGAGCCGCCAGCAGTGGGCAAAGATCGCGCTGGACGAGTGGCGCAAGGTGCTTCCGCAGGGCGTGCCAATCCCGTCGCCGACTGAGCCGGAGCCGGGGAAGGCCCCACCTGCGCCCCAAGGCAAGGGCGAGGGCAAACGCCCGTCCAAGGGCCCCGCTGCCGCTGCCCTCGCCATAATCATCGCCGTGCTCGGTGCGGCATACACCTTCCTCAAAAGCCAAGGGCTCGTGCCATGAACCGCATCTGGGATTTCCTCATCCGTCTCCGCACGTGGATTATCGGTGGTATGGGCATCATCCTCGTGATGCTGCCTGACCTGCTAGTGATCGCGGCCGAACTGCTCAACTCTCCCGATCTCGTGGCCGTCTTGCCGGAGTCGTGGAAGAGCTACGCTGCAGTCGCTGCGCTGATCTTCACCGTCTGGTCCCGCTGGCGGCCCGCAACGCGCGCCGCCGACCCTGAGGTTCAGGTGAAGAAGGCGATTGAGGAAACCGCCGATCCCTCAACGATTAAGGTCATCGAGAACGGGAAGACCAAGGCGGTGATCCATGGGTAGCCTTGCGCGCGCTGTGCTCAACTGGGTTAGCGGCGGACTTCTCGACAAGCTGCTCGGCTTTGTCGAGCGTCGGGAGGCTCAGAAACTGGCTGCGCTGAACAGCGAACAACAGCGCGCCCACGAGGACAGGCTGTCGGCCAGGGCCGCGGCCAAAGATATCCGGCTGGCCACGGCGGGCTTCTGGGAAATGCGACTGCTCACCTTCCTCATCGCCCTGCCGTTCCTGGTCCACCTCTGGCTGGTGGCCTGGGACACCTATTGGCCACAGCCATGGACGGTCGAAAAGCTGCCCCCACCGTTCGACGAATGGGAGGGAGCAATCCTCCTCTCGTTCTTCGGAGTCAGCGTAGTCGGCTCCGGCATCAAGGCCGTGGCCGGGGCCATTGCTTATCGCGACGTTGGGAGGCGCTGATGCTTTTCGACCCATCTACCTCGCACGCCGGCCCCGGCCTCTGGATTCGCATCCAGCACCGGTTCGGGCCTCGCATGATGGAATGGTTCATGGCCTTCCACACCACGCTGTTCGGGCTCGTCCTTGTGATGGTTCCGGACATATTCGACCAACCGTCATGGGCCGGGTTTAGGAGCCTAGGCGTCACCGAGGCAATGCTTGGCTGGTTGATGCTCGTGCTCGGCAGTGCCCGCATCGGCGGGCTGGTCGTCAACGGCGCGCGGAAGCACGTCACGCCTCTCATCCGGCAGGTCTCGGCCGCCATCGGCTGCATGATCTGGTTCGGTATCGTTTATGGGTTTGCATCCTCAGGCGTCGTCAGCACCTGGTTGGCCATCTACCCGCTTTTTGGAATAGGCGAGTTGGTCAACATCCATCGGGCCGCTCACGATCAAGGGGAAACGCGGAATGGAAAAGCTGCTTGAACTGCCGCCGTTGGCGATTATCACCTTCGGCGCGGTTTTGGCGCTGATCTTCGGCGTTCGCTACCTCGGCCTGTGGCAGGGGCAGAATGCCAGCCCAGGCGCGTCCGCTGGCTCGGCACAGGTCGCCGCGGTCATCGTTGATCCGACTGCGCTGAACGCCGCTGCGGCAGCCGTTGAGGGACTGACGCTTGCGGTCACTGAGGCCAATGTCATTGGCAGGGCGCATACGGAGGCCACCGACCAGCTCGCCGACAACGTCGATGATCTCGCCAAGCGCATCGACCGGCTCACCGACAAGGTGATCGACGCTGCCGCGAAGCTGAAGTGAGGGAGATCGGTCGCGCCACTCTTACATCCCGATCTTCGTTGCCGCGTGGTCTTAACAGTGGCTTGGCCAGGCCCTCGGCGACATGGGTAGCCGGGTAGGGCTGCTGTCGTCACCCCCTCAAAATGAGGGGGGCGCTACGGACGCACCAGCTCATGGGGCGTTCTAAGGCCAGGTAAAACTATCGCCCGACCTGCTGGAAAAAAGACCGTATGGGACGATCAGATCGAGCTCGCTCGGCGCCCACAGGCCAAGGTTGCAATCACCCATCTCCAATGGATAGCCAGCAGCAAAGGCCTGCAGCTTCATGCGCAGCAGATCGTTCTCCACCCAGTCTGGCGCCGCCATGTCCTGCCATTCAGCGCTTTCGGCAAGCCGCCCGGCGATCACCATTGCCCGATCGAGTGGAGCGTGTATCTCGACAAGATCGAGACCCGACGACAGGTGCCAGATCGCCCATTGGTCATCGAGGCATCCGCCTTCTTCCACCGTGACTGCCGGCAACAATAGCAACCCCCGATAAACAAACCCATCCTCCTGGCCAGGCCAGAGGTTGAGACCTTCGTAACGCACGGTGGTCGGCTTCCACTCTCCGCTCATTTGATCACTCTCCGTATTGACTTCGACTGTCGCTCGGCATGAGAACAGAATGAGAACAAACGGAGCGAGAGTCAACCATGCTGAGCCACACCACCAAGCTCGCCGGGCGCCAAAGCAAGGGCCTCAACCTCACGCCTGAGGAAGGTGAGGCCATGTATGCGAAAGGGTTTCGCTTCTCGATTTACCGGCCAGAGGAAGGCGAACTTCAGCTATCGCGACCTTATCAGGTGCTGATCATGCCGCTGCGGGACGAACTGACAATTACCCAGCCATGAGCCATGTCGACCCTGGGGGAGATGAAGGAGCACGGGCATGGGATCATCCTGTATTGCGAGAACATTGTCGGCCTTCGCTGGTGCCTGCATAGCCAGACGCCGAACATTGACCAGCTGATTCAGTATTTCGGCGTCGACTATGAGATCAGCGCGCATCGCGCCGAGTTCCTGGCGCGTTTCGTTTGCGAGGCCTGCGGCGGTCGGCTAGCGACCGTTCGGCTTACCCTAGGACGGGGCGTTCTGGGCGTCGACAAAGGGCAGGGACACAGTTCGGCGGCAGCATACGTCTCGATCGAGGAAGCCACGCGCCGGCATCATGCGTTCGAAGCAGAGCAGAAACGGCTGGGCATCAAGTCGAATGCCGAGATGAATGCCGAGTCCAACGCCAGGCGCAAAGCTCAGAAGCGCGCTGAGAAAGCTGGGACCGACTTTATTGGGCCTCCTAATCCATGGGCGCATCGCAAGCGTGGGCGATGGCTCTAGTCGACCTAGAGCGAGTTGATCAGGGGCTTCTTGGTGTCGGTGCCTTCGTAGCGACTGTTGTTCACGTCGCGAGCAACGCGGTGATAGGTCAGCAGGGAATCGATCTGGCTGCCCAGCAAGAGGGTTTTGGCGTCATCGCCCTTCAGGTTCGTATCGAGCCAGGCGCCATAGACTTCCGGGTTCAGAATGACCGGCATACGCTCATGGATGTGGGCGATCTCAGGCACGGCCGGCGCGGTGATGATGGTGCAGCTCGTTACGCCCAGATTGTCATTGTGTGCCCACAGGCCCGCGAAGCTGAAGCCGGCGCCATCCGGCATCTGCAAGAGCCAAGGATCCTTCTTGCCGTCCTCGGCCGAGACGGTCCACTCGAAATAGCCATCGGCAGGGATGAGGCAGCGGCGATACCGCCAGGCGTCGCGGAATGCCGCGGTAGTGTCGGCGGTTTCGATGCGAGCGTTGAACATGGCGGCCTTCGGCAATTCTTTTGCCCAGTGGGGCACCAGCCACCACCGTCCCGAGTTCAACTCGATGTTGCCCGCTCGGTCGAGGTGGGCGAACGGCACTTCCTGAGTTGGCGCGATATTGAAGCCCGGCCGCATGTTCGAAGTTGGTGGGCCCTCATCGTTGATGCTGTAGAGCGCGTGAAGCTCTGACCAGGTCATCTCGTTGGTGAAGCGTCCGCACATCCTTGGTCCCTCTCATCCTTTCTCGATCAGCGCTTCGATCTTTGCACGCTTCTCAATGGGCGATATCGCCAGAAGGTTTCTCAAGACTGCCTTCACGTCGTCGATTGCCACCAAAGCGGTCTCCGCCGTGTCCACGTTGCGGGAAAGGCTATCGCGCCTGTGGCTGGCGATGGCGCGACGGCATTTGATGATGAGCCGATCGATCTCGGCTTCGGACAGGTCGGCATAGGTCGGCGCCTGGATATCGCCACCAAACAGGAAGGCGAGTGATTCGGTGTTCGGTACCCGGCTCATGTCGATGTCCGTGCAGTTTCAACTTTCGTCGATCTTGCACACCATACCGACCTGAGCAAAGTTGAAACGCTCGCTGGCCGGAATTGCATATTTCCCGGCCTGTCACGCCGGAGGTCGCGGGTTCGAGCCCCGTCTCTCGCGCCACCCTTTCCTCAGGGTTTGCGCACCTCTCCCCAGAATTTGAGCCTGCCTCCGGAGGATTGACTAATCCGCCCGCGGCCGTACGAGTCTTCCCTGCGGGAACAGGTTGGGCGATGCGCATCCTCTTGGTCGAAGACGACATTGAGCTGGCGGAGTGGACAGGCAAGGCGCTCACCCATCGGTATGGCTTTGTCGTCGAATGGGCAGAGGACGGCGACGCGGGCGAGCGCCTTCTGCGCCAAGATGATTTCGACGCCGTTGTTCTTGATCTCGGACTGCCCGAACTCGATGGCCGCTCGCTGCTCGCGAAGGTCAGGGCGCGCGGCGACGTAACCCCGACCCTTATCCTCACCGCCCGCGACTCGCTGACCGACCGGATCGAAACGCTCCATGCCGGCGCAGATGACTTTCTCTCCAAGCCCTTCGCGATCGAGGAGCTGGAGGCGAGGCTAACCGCTCTCGTTCGAAGAGCCCATGGACGGAATGCGGGGAGCTTCTCCTGCGGAGCGCTGACCTACCATTCCGTCGAGCAGTCCTTCACGATCAACGGCGAGCGTCTGGAACTGACGCCGCGCGAGCACACGATGCTCCGCATCCTGATCCAGCATGCCGGCCAACCCATGTCCAAGCAGAAGATCATGGACCGTATGTTCGCCTATGATGCCGATATCCAGCTGGAAGCGATCGAGGTCATCGCGCATCGTCTCCGCAAGAAGGTAACGGAGGGCGTCAGCATCCGCACCCTGCGCGGACTGGGCTATGTGCTCGAGCTCGTATCCACGTGACGAGCAGCGTCAGCGCGCCTCGCGGCAGGCGGCTCGCGGTGATCCTGGCACTGTGGATTCTGCCGGCTGTCGCGGTGACCATGGCGACCAGCCTATGGATGAGCGCGACGTCGATCATCGAGCTATCCGACAGCGCCTATGACCGCTCGCTGGCCGGCGCCATCCGCGCCATCGATTCCAATATCTCGACCGAAAGTGGCGGCGTTGGCGTCGAGCTGCCCTACAATCTCTTCGAATTCTTCGAGCTGACGGCGCAAGGGCGGGTCTATTTCAACGTTTCCACCGATGACGGGCTGGTGCAGATCGGCGATGTACTGCTGCCGCCAACCGAAAACCTGGAACTGGAGGAATTGCGGTTTGAGGACGCAACCTATCTGGGCGACCCCGTTCGGATTGGGGCGCTCAAGCGGCTACTGCATGCCAATGATGAGGATGGTCCGAGTGTCACGATACAAGTGGCCGAGACCAAGGGGTCGCGCAACGCCTTCCAGAACACCTTGCTCGAGCGGTCGATCACTCGAGATGTGGCGGTTGTGCTGGCCATGGCCGCCATGCTGGCGATCGGTGTCTATTTTGCCGTGCGGCCGCTTCGCCGGCTGCGGGATGCGATCGACCGCCGGGAGTCGGATGACTTGACCCCGATCAACGGCGAGGGCCTGCCGGCCGAAGTGCGCCCGCTCGTGGAGGCCGTGAACCGGCTGATGCAGCGAAACCTGTCGCGAGCCGACCAGCAGCGTCGCTTCCTCGACGACGCGTCCCATCAATTGCGCACGCCGATGGCTGTCCTCAGGACGCAAATCGACGTGGCGCTGCATGAGACAGATGTCGAAACGATCCACGAAACGTTGCGCTCGTCGCGCGGCGTGCTCGACCGATCCAGTCGTACAATCAATCAATTGCTGACATTGGCCCGGGCGCAGACGTCTGAGGGCACCGATATCTATCCGCAATCGCTCATCGATCTGCGGGAACTGGTTGCTGAAGCGATCCGCGCCCACTGGTCGCAATTGCGGCGGCGCAAGATGGATTGCACGCTCGAGGGAAGCGAGGATGTGTTGCCGGTCCGAGCCAATGAGGCGCTTCTGGGTGAGGCGATCAACAATATCCTCGACAACGCCATCAGCTATGCGCGGGCGGGCACGCTGATCTCGGTCCATGCCGAAAGAGACGGGAGCATGGCGCAGGTCTCGATCTCGGACGAAGGCCCCGGCATGTCGGATGAGGATATCGCCCAGTCTGGCATCCGCTTCCGCCGCGGCGCTGCCGCCGAGGGCAAGCTTGGTTCCGGCCTGGGCATGGCGATCGCCGTGGCCGCAGCCAAATCCAGCGGAGGGCAGGTGACGGTGAGCAATCGTGTGGATAGATCGGGGCTTGTCGTGACCTTCTCGATCCCCTTGGCCGTTGAAAGCTAGATGAAAGCTAGAGGGCGATAAGTCATGTGGACGCGGGTTGGAGGACCCGCCCACAAAACCACATGGGAGGAACCACATGAAGAGCTTGCTCTGTACGCTCGCTGTCGGCGCGGCCATATCCGCGGCCAGTCTGTCGCTGCCGTCAACCGCTTTCGCCGAGCCCGCAAATCCCGAATGCATCGCGCCGGCCCAGCCGGGCGGCGGCTTCGATATCACCTGCAAGCTGGCCCAGGCGACCCTGGCCGGTTCTGGCGCGGTTTCGGCGCCCGTTCGCGTATCCTACATGCCCGGTGGCATCGGCGCAGTGGCCTACAACGCCATTGTCGGCCAGCGACGCGCCGAGCCGGGCACCATCGTGGCCTTCTCGGCCGGTTCCCTACTCAACCTCGCGCAGCGCAAGTTCGGCGAGTATACCGAGGCCGATGTGCGCTGGGTCGCCGTCGTCGGCGCGGACTATGGCGCGGTGGTCGTCCAACAAGAGGGAAAATACTCGACCCTCGAAGAACTCGTCACCGCCATCAAGGCTGATCCTACCTCGGTCATCATCGGCGCTGGTGGCACCATCGGCAGCCAGGACTGGATGAAGGCAGCAATGCTCGCCCGGGTAGCCGGCATCGACTACAAGACGATGCGCTTCGTAGCGTTCGAAGGCGGCGGTGATTGTGCGACGGCACTACAGGGCGGTCACGTTCATGTTTGCATGAACGACGTCGGCGACAGCCAGGCTGCCATCGATGGCGGCGCACCGCTCAAATTGCTGGCCGTGCTCTCGGAAAACCGCCTGCCGGGCAAGCTAAGCGACATTCCCACTGCTGCTGAGGAGGGTTACGACATCCGCTGGTCGATCGCGCGCGGGTTCTATGTCGGCCCCGATGTCAGCGACGCCGACTATCAATGGTGGGTAGACGCGTTCCGTACGACGATGGAGTGGCCGGGCTACCAAGACGCTTTGGCCGAACGCAATCTGTACCTGATGCCGATGGTCGGCGAGGAAACAGAGGCATTCGTCGCCGAACAGGTCGAGTTCTATAAGGCGCTCGCCACCGAATTCGGTCTGGCAACGCAGTAGGCCGAACACATGTCTAATGATCGCACCCTCGGGGTGGCTGCGCTGATCCTTGCGGCCATCATGCTGGCCTTTGGCTACGGTCTTGAAGCGCCGTTCGCCTATGAACCCGTTGGCCCGAAGACCTTTCCCCTTATCGCCGCCGCAATCATTGCCCTGTGCGGCGCCATTCTAGTGATCAGGGGCGGGGGTGCGGTCGTTCCCGCAGGACCCGGTGTGAACCGGGCCCTGCTGTCCCTCGCGGCAAGCCTTCTTGCTTACGCGCTACTGTTTCAACCACTTGGCTTCCTCGTCAGCACCACTCTGGTGATGGTGCCGATCGCCGCGATCTTCGGTGCGCGGTGGTGGCAGGGGCTGCTCGCGGGCGGATCCATCGCCATGGGCTCCTACCTTCTATTCGAGCGCGCACTGGCCGTTGTGCTGCCGGCCGGCGTGCTCGCGGGGATAATCTGATGGAAACTCTATCCTACCTCGCCACCGGCTTTGGCGTTGCGCTCAATCCAACCAATCTGCTCCTGGCGGCGCTCGGCTCGGTGATCGGAACCATGGTCGGCGTGTTGCCGGGCCTGGGCCCCATCAATGCCGTCGCCATGCTGGTGCCGGTTGTCTTCGCCCTGGGATTGCCACCTGAATCCTCGCTGATCCTGATGGCGGCGATCTATATCGGCTCCGAGTATGGCGGCCGCATCAGCGCCATTCTTCTCAACGTGCCCGGCGAAGCCTCAGCGGTGATGACAGCGCTCGAAGGCTATCCGCTGGCGCGCGAAGGCCGGGCAGGTATCGCCCTGTCGCTTTCGGCCTGGACCTCGTTTGTCGGATCGGCGATTGCCACCATCGGCATCGTCATCGCCGCGCCGCTGCTGGCCAAATGGGCACTGGCTTTCGGCCCGACCGAATATGTCGGCCTCATGGTCTTTGCCTTTGCGTGTCTCACCGGCCTACTGACCGATAGCCCCGTCAAGGCGCTGCTGGCGATCATGATCGGGCTCGGCATTTCCACCATAGGGATCGACGCTAATTCCGGCGTCTACAGATACACCTTCGGCTCGCCCAATCTTGTCGACGGCGTCCAGTTCGCCACGGTGGTGATCGGCCTCTTCGCCATCAGCGAATTGCTGATCATGCTGGAAGGCATCCGAGGCGGAGCGGCGTCGCGCATCGAGCAGATGGGCAAGCCGCTGTTCAGTTGGGCCGACCTGACATTCACCAATATGGCGACCCTGCGCGGTTCCATCATCGGCTTTCTGGTTGGCATCCTGCCCGGCGCGGGCGGCACGGTTGCCTCAGCGCTGGCCTATACCACCGAGAAGCGCGTTGTCGAACGCCGCGGCACGGCCGACAGCCGTTTCGGCCGGGGCGATTTGCGCGGCCTGGCCTCGGTGGAGGCGGCGAACAACAGCGCCTCGAACAGCAACTTCATTCCAATGCTGACCCTCGGCATTCCCAGTTCCGGCACCACGGCCGTCATGCTGGGGGTGCTGACGCTCTACAATCTCACGCCGGGTCCGGCCTTATTCAACTCGCAACCCACACTGGTCTGGGGTCTCATCGCCTCGCTTTTCATCGGCAACGTGATCCTGCTCGCCATCAACATTCCACTGGTGGGCATTTTCGCCCGGCTACTGTCCGTTCCGGCATGGTTCCTCGTACCCTTCATTGTCGTCGTTAGCGCCATCGGCGTCTATTCGGGCAAGTCCACCACCTTTGACCTCGTGCTCATGGTCGCGCTCGGGGTGGGCGCCTATCTGCTTCGGCGACAAGGCGTACCGATGGCGCCCCTCATACTGGGCCTGGTGCTGGGCAAGATATTGGAGCAGAACCTGCGGCGCTCACTCTCGCTCTCGGGCGGCGATATCACGGTACTCTGGTGGAGCCCGATTTCGGTAACCCTGTGGACCCTGGCGATCGTGGTGCTCTTGGTTCCGCTGATTGTCCCACGCATCGCGCGCCGGCGAAATGCGAATGCGATTGAGGCGGACTGACCCAGCAGAGGATAGGGCGGATGCGGGACCGTCAGCGATCGCGCTCGCCCAAGAAGTCGAGCAACCCCAGGGTCGTGCTCCAGCTTCGTATGGTCATCGACTTGTAAAGCGGCGATGTCATCATCTTGTTCAGGCGTGTCTTTGTCCGCATGGCGCTAAGGCGTTGCGAGTAAATGACGCCGTCTCCCGGCCAGATCGTGTCAACGCCCTCCCTCGGATCAAAAGCGGTCAGGGCTTGGTCAATGTCGATCCCCATCAGGAAGATGGCATCGCTGTGGTACTTCTGGGGCTGATCGCCGAAACCCTTGGGGCGGTCGTCGACAACGGCCCGAAGCTTAGCCTGCGACAGGGCGATGACCTTGACGACGGTGCTGCCCAGCTGGAATGCGGCGGGCAACAGCTGTTCGATGCTTTCTGCAACCGCCTCGGCACTGAGCTCCGATCGCAAAATCACGTTGCCACTCTGAGCATACGTCGCGACGGCGTCAAAACCGTGCGCGTCGAGACGCTTCTTCAGCTCCCCCATCAGCACCTTGTTCTTACCGCCGACATTGATGCCCCGCAAAAGCACTGCGTATGCCGTCATCGCCGTTCACCTCCTCCAGCGGCGCAGCAAGGCGGACCGCAACCATCGGCGCTCATAAATATACTGAATTTATAGACATTATGAATTTGCAGGATTTCTTTCTAACCAGGTGACCTGCCGCATAGAAATTTGTCACACGCTTCGGAGCATTCGCAAAGCCCGCTCTCGCCGCCCGCCCGCCGGTTATGATGCTATTGCGTCATGACCAACCAGCCGCTTTTTCGCCATTCTATCGCAGCTCGCCCAGCCGCAAGCGCTGACGTGGCTGCCGGCGTAAAACAGCGTTGGTCGCCCCCTATCGCCGTTGCCGAGAATCGAGAGGTCGAGCCAATGACTGTACTGGATTTTGCCAGTTTCGCACCCAAGGAAGAACTGGCCGTGGATACGCATCACTTCAGGGATTCGATGCGCCACCTCGCCGGCGCGGTCAGCGTCATCACCGTCGGGCGGGGCGATGACCGCACCGGCTTTACCGCGACGTCGGTATCGTCACTGTCGGTCGAGCCACCCTCGGTTGTGGTCAACCTCAATCGCAGCTCGTCATCCTGGCCGGTGCTGCAGCGATATGGCAGCTTTGCCGTCAATGTTCTCGCCGATGACCAGCAACACATAGCCGACCGCTTTGCGGGGCGAGGGGGCATCAAGGGGGTGCACCGCTATGACGGGGCCGACTGGTCCGAACTGGTGACCGGCACTCCGTCCTTGTCGGGCGCCCTTACCGTGCTGGATTGCGAGTTGGACGAGGCGATCGAGCGTCACTCTCATTCGATCCTGATCGGTCGGGTCAGGGCCATCACCGTCCGGGGGGAGGCGCAGCCGCTGCTTTATTGGCACGGCGCCTATCGCCACATCAGCGCGCCGCTCGGGGGCTAGGCGCGCCGCATCGGCAGCTGAGTTCATTTCGGCGTGAACCGGCTGCTCCGGCGTAACCGGGAGCGCATACTGAGCGAATTGTTGGGCAGATAGCTCCAACCAAGGTTCGCAACATGTCCAGTTCTGCCATTTCTGCTGCTCACCCCCACGCCTGGCGCGCCGCCATCGCTTGCATTCTGCTGCTACCGGCCCTGGCCGTTGGCCTGTGGAGTCATCCGACGCTGGGGCAGGAGGCTCCGGTGGTCATTCCGGCGCCGGCCTCGGACCTGACTGAGACAGGCGCAACGGCCACGGCGGTTTTCGCCGGCGGTTGCTTCTGGGGCGTGCAGGGGGTGTTCCAGCACGTCAAGGGCGTCACCATGGCCGTGTCAGGCTATTCGGGCGGCGCTGCCGAGACCGCAACCTACGAGCAGACCGGCAGCGGCACCACCGGCCACGCCGAGAGCGTGCAGGTGACTTACGATCCGTCCGTGGTCAGCTACGGCGACCTGTTGCAGATCTACTTCTCGGTGGCGCACAACCCGACCCAGCTGAATTACCAGGGCCCGGATCGTGGCACGCAGTATCGCTCCACCATCTTCCCGATGAGCGAGCAACAGGCCGAAACCGCCAGGGCGTATATTGCCCAGCTCGACGAAACCGATCTGTTTGAAGGCCCCATCGCAACCACGATCGAGCCCTTCAAGGCTTTCTACCCGGCCGAGCAGTACCACCAGGATTTCCTGACGCTCAACCCGACCTGGCCATACATCGTCATGCATGATCTGCCCAAGATCGCGGCGCTCAAGAGCATCTTTCCCGAGGCCTATCGTGAGGAGCCGGTTCTAGTCGGCACGCTGTGACACATTCGCAACGTCTGGGCATGCCCTATTTTCGCCGGCCGAAGGACCGGTTTTCGCCAGCTAAGGCCCGCACAAGCAAACTCGTAGGTTGCTTTCGTTGTCCCTATATATGGACGCAGCCCCACGACCCTCGACGGAACCGGCGCAACTCGGCGGCGTTTCCAACGTCGAAGGTCCAGTAGCAAGGAGAACAGCCATGAGCTTGTTCAAAAAGTTGGCGCTTGCGGCGCTCGCCACCACCCTGCCGATGGGCGCCGCCTTTGCGGCCGATCTGATTACGGTTCCCACCAGCACCCCGGTTGAGGTGCCTGTCTATGAGGAACCGGGTTTCGACTGGAATGGCTTTTATGCCGGTGTCTATGGCGGTGCGCAGAATGGCAGCGTGAGCGGCACGCAATATGGCCTGGGCGTACAGGCCGGTGTGAACGCCCAATTCGACTTCTACCTTTTGGGCGCGGAAGTCTCCGTGCACGGTTTGACCGGCGGCAATGTCGGCAACACCACTTATGGCCAGATCCTGGGCCGCGCCGGCCTCGTCGTGACCGACAATGTCCTGGTCTATGCGGCCGGCGGTTACGGCATCGACCTCGGGGCGCCTGAGGAAGACGATGCCCTACTTGGTGGCGGTGTCGAGTTCGCGGTGACCGACAACATCTCTGTCGAAGCGCAGTATCTGCACGGCTTCCCGATCAGCGGCGGCAACGGCAAGGATCAGGTAACGGTGGGCGCCAACTTCCACTTCTAGTTTCGCCTCGATCGCGACTCACGCATGGCAAGCAGCTCCGCCCATGGCGGGGCTGCTTCTGCATTCCGCCCAGCTTGACGAAGCGACTCACACCTGCGCAGATTGCGACACCCCGTCGCCCTATTGCGGCCGTCGATAGATCGCATTTGTGTCAAATTGGGCCAATTTCGCTGCTTTGGCGCAACACCTGCCCGCAAATGGTCATCGAATTTTATCCGCACCACCCAATTTCGGCGACCAAAGGGTTGTCACGCGCGTTCGGCTGATGCATCTAATCGCTCGACTACGGTTAACTCTATGGGAGTGCAAGATATGTTTGTACGTTCGCTTTCTCTCGGTGTGGCTGCTGCCGCGCTGCTCGTTGGTGGTGCTCAGGCCGCCGATCTCATCATCCCGACCACTCCGGTCGCGATCTATGAGCCTGCTGGTTTCGACTGGGAAGGTCTCTATGCTGGCGTGAATGTCGGTGGCGTGTTCTCCGGTAACGGCGTGAACAACCTCCAGCCCGGCACCAGCCAGTTCTCGATCGGCGGCGCCGTCGGCGTGAACTTTATCGTTGCTGACCCGATCCTGCTCGGCCTGGAAGTCCAGGGCGACTACGTGTTCCAGGACGGCGATGACGCCGGTCTCTTCCTGGCTCTGGCTCGCGTTGGTGCCGTCGTGACCGACCAGGTCCTCGTCTATGCCGCTGGCGGTGTTGGCGTTTCGTCCCGTTCGGGCGCTGCTAGCTCGGGCATCTATGCCCTCGGCGGTGGCGTTGAGTTCGCCGTGACCGACTCCGTGTCGGTTCGTGGTGAAGTGCTCGGCCTCGGTGACTTCGACGGCGGCGACGACTTCTTCGAAAACGCCAAGGCAACCGTCGGCGTTTTCTACCACTTCTAAGATTTGCAATCGGGCAGGGCGGTCACCGCCCTCCCGACCTAGCGTCTTGCAAAACCCAATTCGGCGAACCGGTCCTCCCGGTTCGCCGTTTTGGTTTTCGGGTGCCACTGCAGTTTTTGCAGGGCTGCTATGCGGGGTGACGCAAATAAGTCACGCTCGCCCATTGAGGCCACGTTCAGTCAAGATTTAACTTGGCTAGCGCCGCCGGATCAGCCAAAAGGCGTGCAGTTTCAAACCAAGGGGGCTTCAATGCTTCGTTCTATTCTCCTCGGCGCAACCGCCGTTGCTGTTCTCGGTGGCGCTGCTCAGGCCGCTGACCTCATCGTCCCGACCACTCCGGTCGCGATTTATGAGCCTGCTGGTTTCGACTGGGAAGGCCTCTATGCTGGCGTGAACGTCGGTGGCGTGTTCTCCGGTAACGGCGTGAACAACCTCCAGCCCGGCACCAGCCAGTTCTCGATCGGCGGTGCCGTCGGCGTGAACTTCATCGTTGCTGACCCGATCCTGCTCGGCCTCGAAGTCCAGGGCGACTACGTGTTCCAGGACGGCGATGACGCCGGTCTCTTCCTGGCTCTGGCTCGCGTTGGTGCCGTCGTGACCGACCAGGTCCTCGTCTATGCCGCTGGCGGTGTTGGCGTTTCGTCCCGTTCGGGCGCTGCTAGCTCGGGCATCTATGCCCTCGGCGGTGGCGTTGAGTTCGCCGTGACCGACTCCGTGTCGGTTCGTGGTGAAGTGCTCGGCCTCGGTGACTTCGATGGCGGCGACGACTTCTTCGAGAACGCCAAGGCAACCGTTGGCGTCTTCTACCACTTCTAAGATCGCCAGCCGGACGTTCTCGTTCGGCAGTGATTCTCTGAGTTCAGAAACGGCGGATCGACATATGTCGGTCCGCCGTTTCTGGTTTGTGTCTCGCTCGCCTTCTACCATTGCGCCAATTAGCGCAATGGTCTCGCGTCTGTTCGGTCGTCGGCGCACACCTGTTGCCGCTGGCGCGCAAACCGATATATGATTATTCTGATCATATTTTCTTTCCCTTGAAACGCGATAGGCAAAGGTCTAAGCCCAAGCCATCAACTGTCGCGTTGGTTCGCTCGCCCAAATTGCCTGCGTTGCTCTCGTGACACCGGTCGCCCGACCGGCCTAGAACACAGGCTGCCGCATGACTGATTTGCTCAGCGACTATCTTCCGATCGTCCTCTTCATTGGCCTTGCCGCGGTTATTGGGCTGGCCCTGCTGGTTGCACCTTTCCTGATCGCCGTGAGGCGTCCCGACCCCGAGAAGGTTTCCGCCTTCGAGGCCGGCTTCGACGCCTTTGACGATGCGCGCATGAAGTTCGACGTCCGATTCTACCTCGTGTCGATTTTGTTCATCATCTTCGATCTGGAAGTGGCGTTTCTCTTCCCCTGGGCCGTGGCTTTCCGTGAAGTCGGCTGGTTCGGCTTCTGGTCGGTAATGATCTTCCTCGGCGTTTTGACCGTCGGCTTTATCTACGAATGGCGGAAAGGGGCTCTCGAATGGGATTGAGCGAACCAACCGGCACCCTGGTCGCGCCGCGCCCAACTGGCCTGATCGATCCACGGACCAACAAACCAGCGGGCGCCACTGACCCGTTCTTCACGGATGTGACGGACGAGCTGGCCGACAAGGGCTTCCTGGTGTCGACCGCCGCACAGCTGATCAACTGGGCCCGGACGGGCTCACTGATGTGGATGCAGACTGGTCTCGCCTGCTGCGCCGTCGAAATGATGCAGATGTCGATGCCACGCTACGACATCGAGCGTTTCGGCACCGCGCCGCGCGCGTCCCCGCGCCAGTCGGACGTGCTGATCGTTGCGGGTACGCTGACCAACAAGATGGCGCCGGCGCTGCGCAAGGTCTACGACCAGATGCCCGAGCCGCGCTACGTCATCTCGATGGGTAGCTGCGCCAATGGCGGCGGCTATTACCACTACTCATATTCGGTGGTCCGTGGTTGCGACCGCGTGCTGCCGGTGGACATCTATGTTCCCGGCTGCCCTCCGACCGCTGAGGCGCTTCTTTACGGCATCCTGTTGCTGCAGAAGAAAATCCGCCGCACCGGCACTATCGAACGTTAGGATCGCACGAAGATGGATGAAGTAATCCAGGTTGATCCGCTCGAGGACCTCGGCCAGCACATTGCCACCACGCTTGGCGGTGCAGTTCTGGAAAGCTCGGTTGCCTATGGCGAACTGACGCTGACGGTGGACCGGGAATCGATCGTTTCTGTGGCAACCTTCCTGCGCGATGATCCACGCTGCCGCTTCATTTCGATCGTCGACGTATGTGGCGTCGACTATCCGGAACGCGATGAGCGTTTCGACGTCGTCTATCACTTCATGAGCCCGCACCTGAACCAACGCGTCCGCGTCAAGGTTTCGGCAGACGACGAAACGCCGGTTCCCTCGATCACCGGCGTTTTCGTGGGCGCCAACTGGTTCGAGCGTGAAGCTTATGACCTCTATGGCGTGTTGTTCTCGGGCCATCCGGACCTGCGTCGCATCCTGACGGACTACGGGTTCGACGGCCATCCGCTGCGCAAGGACTTCCCGACCACCGGTTTCGTCGAGGTTCGCTACGACGAAGAGCGCAAGCGTGTGGTTTATGAGCCGGTGAAGCTGGCCCAGGAATTCCGGTCGTTCGATTATTTGTCACCGTGGGAGGGTACGGATTACGTGCTGCCCGGCGACGAGAAGGCCAAGCAATGAGCGTAGCTGAAACCGAAGTCCGCAACTTCACCATCAACTTCGGCCCGGTCCACCCGTCAGCGCACGGCGTGCTGCGGCTGATCCTCGAGCTTGACGGCGAAATCGTCGAACGCGTCGATCCGCATATCGGCCTGCTGCATCGCGGCACTGAGAAGCTGATCGAGTCAAAGACCTATCTGCAGGCCGTGCCCTATTTCGACCGCCTCGACTATGTGGCCCCAATGAACCAGGAGCATGCCTTTGCCCTGGCCGTCGAGAAGCTGCTGGGCCTCGAAGTACCCCGCCGTGGCCAGCTCATCCGCGTGCTCTATTCCGAAATCGGGCGCCTGCTCGCGCACCTGATGAACGTCACCACGCAAGCCATGGACGTCGGCGCGCTGACGCCGCCGGTCTGGGGCTTCGAGTGGCGCGAAAAGCTGATGATCTTCTATGAGCGCGCCTCCGGCGCACGCATGCACGCGACCTATTTCCGTCCCGGCGGCGTCCACCAGGATTTGCCGCAGGCGCTGGTCGACGACATCGATGTGTTCTGCGCCGATTTCCTCAAGTTCATGGTCGATCTCGATAGTCTGCTGACCGAGAACCGCATCTTCAAGCAGCGCAACGTCGATATCGGCGTCGTGAAGCTCGAAGACGCCTGGAACATGGGTTTCTCGGGCGTCATGGTGCGCGGTTCGGGCGCAGCCTGGGACCTGCGCAAGAGCCAGCCCTACGAATGCTATGCCGAGATGGATTTCGACATTCCGATCGGCAAGAACGGCGACTGCTACGACCGCTACCTTATCCGCATGGAAGAGATGCGCCAGTCGACCCGCATCATGCAGCAATGCGTCGCCAAGCTGAATGCCGCTGACGGCAAGGGCCCAGTGTCCTCGCTGGACGGCAAGGTCGTTCCGCCCAAACGCGGCGAGATGAAGAAGTCGATGGAAGCCCTGATTCATCACTTCAAGCTCTACACCGAGGGCTACAAGGTTCCGGCCGGCGAAGTTTACGCCGCTGTGGAAGCACCCAAGGGCGAATTCGGCGTCTATCTGGTCAGCGACGGCACCAACAAGCCGTATCGCTGCAAGATCCGCGCGCCGGGTTTCGCACATTTGTCGGCCATGGATTTCCTGTGTCGCGGCCACATGCTGGCCGACGTCTCGGCCATTCTTGGCTCGCTCGATATCGTGTTCGGAGAGGTTGATCGCTAATGGTTGCGCGTCGCCTTGCGGACGAGTCGGTTCAACCGGCCGCGTTCGCCTTTACCGCTGAAAACGCCAAGTGGGCGGAATGGAAGATCGGGCTTTACCCGGCCGGACGTCAGCAATCGGCTGTGATTCCGCTGCTTATGCGCGCCCAGGATCAGGACGGCTGGGTCAGCCGCGCCACGATCGAAACGATCGCTGATATGCTTGGCATGGCCTATATTCGCGTGCTGGAAGTCGCGACGTTCTACACGCAGTTTCAGTTGCAGCCTGTCGGCAGCCGCGCCCATATCCAGGTGTGCGGGACCACGCCGTGCCAGTTGCGCGGCGCCGAAGCGCTCATCGATATCTGCAAGTCCAAGATCCACCACGACCCGCACCACCTCAATGCCGATGGCACTATGAGCTGGGAAGAGGTCGAATGTGCCGGCGCCTGCGTCAACGCGCCGATGGTGACGATCTATCACGACACCTACGAAGACCTGACGCCAGAACGCTTCGAAGAGATCGTCGATGCCTTTGCCGCCGGCAAGGGTGATACGATCAAGCCGGGCCCGCAGATCGACCGCGTCTACTCCGCTGCCGCGGCGGGCCCGACGACGCTGCTCGAAAAGCCCTCCGCCAAGCGCACGAAGTTCGTTCCGCCGGCTCCGCCGCCGGAAGCTGCAGCGGCGGCACCGGCTGCAGCCGCTCCGCAGGCGCCGACCACGGCCGCAAAGCCGAAGGATGTGAGCGCAGAGTCCGCCCCGGCAATCAAGGGCACGCCCAAGGAGGCCAAGGTCTCCGAGGCCAAAGCAGAAGGCGAACGTAAGGCCGCGAACGCCTCCGCCAAGGCCAATGGCAAGCCCAACAAGGCGATGCGCGAAGACGCGGTTGGAGCCGAGTCGAAGGCTGCCAAGGTTGATGGCGGCAAGGCATCGGGTAAGGCCAAGGCCGACGCTCCCGCCGATGGCGCAGCGGCAGCTGGGACCAAGAAGACCCGGACGATCATCGCACCCCGGGCCAACCCGGCCGAGGTAAACCCGGTCGCAGAGAAGGGCGGCTCAGCGCCGCTGTTCAGCGCGCCCGCCGGCGCCGCCGACGATCTCAAGCTGATCTCCGGCGTTGGTCCGGTGCTCGAGGGGCGCCTCAATGCCCTGGGCATCACCAAGTGGAGCCAGGTCGCGGCGTTTAGCGCCGACGATATCGCCAAGGTGGAAGACTCGCTGAGCTTCAAGGGCCGTGTCGCCCGCGACAACTGGCTCGCACAGGCCGCCGCACTCGCCAAGGGTGGCGAGGCCGAATATGTCCGCGTCTTCGGCAAGAAGCCGCGGTAGGAGTGAACGATGCTCGCTGATAAAGACCGCATTTTCACCAATCTCTACGGTCGTCACGACTGGACGCTGGCTGGCGCGCGCGAACGCGGCGCCTGGGTCGGCACCAAGGAGTTCATCGACTCCGGCCGCGACTGGATCACCAACGAGGTCAAGGCCTCGGGTCTGCGCGGCCGCGGCGGGGCAGGGTTCCCGACCGCGCTCAAATGGACCTTCATGCCCAAGGTCAATGACGGCCGCCCGCATTACCTGCTTGTCAACGCCGACGAATCCGAGCCCGGCACCTGCAAGGACCGCGAAATTCTGCGGCACGATCCGCACCATCTGGTCGAGGGCTGCCTGCTGGCTGCCCGCGCCATGGACGCGCATCTAGCCTTTATCTACGTTCGCGGCGAATTCATCCGCGAGCGCCAGCATTTGGAGCGCGCGGTCGAAGAGGCCTACGAGGCCAAGCTGATCGGCAAGGACAATATCCATGGCTGGGACCTGGATATCATCGTCCATCACGGCGCCGGCGCTTACATCTGCGGTGAAGAAACTGCGCTGATGGAATCGCTCGAAGGCAAGAAGGGCCAGCCCCGCCTCAAGCCGCCGTTCCCGGCTGGCATGGGTGTCTACGGCAACCCGACCACGGTGAACAACGTCGAGTCAATCGCCGTCGTGCCGGAAATCCTGCGCCGTTCGGGCGCCTGGTTCGCCTCGATCGGGCGCGCCAACAACACCGGCACCAAGCTGATGTGTGTGTCGGGCCACGTGAATAATCCATCCACTTTCGAAGAGTCGATGGGCGTTACCTTCGAGGAAATCATCGAGAAGCACTGCGGCGGCATTCGCGGCGGTTGGGACAACCTGCTTGCGGTGATCCCCGGCGGGGCCTCGGTGCCCTGCGTCCCCGGCGAGAAAATTCGCAACGCGGTGATGGACTTCGACGGACTCCGTGAAGTCGGATCTTCGCTGGGTACGGCTGCCGTGATCGTCATGGACAAGCAGACCGACATCATCAAGGCCATCTGGCGCCTCTCGGCTTTCTACAAGCATGAGAGCTGTGGCCAGTGCACGCCGTGCCGCGAAGGTACCGGCTGGATGATGCGTGTCATGGCGCGCATGGTCGAGGGCCGCGCCCAGAAGCGCGAAATTGACATGCTGTTCGAAGTGACCAAGCAGATCGAAGGCCACACCATCTGCGCACTCGGCGACGCTGCCGCGTGGCCGATCCAGGGCCTGATCCGCAACTTCCGTCACGTCATCGAAGAGCGGATCGACCAGTACACATATTCGTCCACCTCCGACGGCGCTGTGCCGTCGATCGCGGCGGAGTAGGGCTGATGGCAAATATCAAAGTCGACGGCCAACTCGTCGAAGTTCCGGACTACTACACGCTGATGCAGGCCGCTGAGGCGGCTGGCGCTGAAATTCCGCGCTTCTGCTATCACGAGCGCCTTTCGGTCGCGGGCAATTGCCGCATGTGCCTTGTCGAGGTCAAAGGCGGTCCGCCCAAGCCCCAGGCCTCTTGCGCCATGTCGGTCAAGGACTTGCGTCCGGGCCCGAATGGCGAGCCGCCCGAAATGTTCACCAACACGCCGATGGTCAAGAAGGCCCGCGAAGGCGTGATGGAGTTCCTGCTGATCAACCACCCGCTCGATTGCCCGATCTGCGATCAGGGCGGCGAGTGCGATCTTCAGGACCAGGCCATGGCCTATGGCGTGGACAAGAATCGCTTCGCCGAGAACAAGCGCGCCGTCGAGGACAAGTACATTGGCCCGCTGGTCAAGACCTCGATGAACCGCTGCATTCACTGCACGCGTTGCGTCCGTTTCACCACCGAAGTCGCCGGCATTGCCGAAATGGGCCTGCTGGGTCGCGGCGAAGACGCCGAGATCACCACGTATCTGGAGCAGGCGCTGACCAGCGAGTTGCAGGGCAATGTGATTGACCTTTGCCCGGTCGGCGCGCTGACCTCCAAGCCATACGCCTTCAACGCCCGTCCGTGGGAACTCACCAAGACCGAATCTATCGACGTGATGGACGCCGTTGGGTCGAACATCCGCGTCGACAGCCGTGGCCGCGAAGTGATGCGCATTCTGCCGCGCATCAACGAAGCGATCAACGAAGAGTGGATTTCCGACAAGACCCGATTCATCTGGGATGGCCTCAAGAGCCAGCGGCTGGACCGCCCCTATGTCCGCAAGGGCGGCAAGCTGCAGCCCACAAGCTGGGACGAAGCCCTTTCGGCCGTTGCGGCGCGCGTCAAGAAGGCTGGCAACAAGGTCGGCGCCATCGCCGGTGACCTAGCCGCCGTTGAGGAAATGTATGCCCTCAAGGCGCTGCTGGCTTCGGTCGGCTCTGGCATGACCGACGTGCGGCCGGCTATGTCCGGCATTGACCCGTCCATGCCGCGCTCGGCCTACCTGTTCAATCCCACCATTGCGGGCATCGAAGAAGCCGACGCCATCGTGATCATCGGCGCTAACCCGCGCAAGGAAGCGTCGCTGATCAATGCGCGCATCCGCAAGACCTGGCGCGCCAAGGGTCTGCCGATTGCCGTCATCGGCGAGCAGGCCGACCTGACCTACACCTATTCCTACCTGGGTGAAGGCTTTGAATCCCTGGCAGACCTGGCCGCAGGCAAGGGCTCATTCGCCGAGATCCTCGGCAATGCCAAGAACCCGCTGATCATTGTCGGCGAGGGTGCTGTCTCGCATGCCAAGCTCGGCAAGCAGGCCGGCCGCGACGTGATCGCTCTGGCCGCCAAGCTGGCCACCGGCGCTAATGTTGCCGAGGGTTGGAATGGCTTCGCACTGCTGCACAATGCCGCCAGCCGCGTTGGCGGTATCGACATCGGCTTTGTGCCGCATGACGGCGGCGTCTGCTCGGCTGACCAGATTGCTCTCGCCGGCAAGGGCGAGCTCGACGTTCTGTTCCTGCTCGGCGCCGACGAATACGACACCTCTGCCATGGGCAAGGCCTTTGTGGTCTATATCGGCAGCCACGGCGATGCCGGCGCACATCGTGCCGACGTAATCCTGCCGGCGGCGACCTACACGGAAAAGTCCGGCACCTATGTCAACACCGAGGGCCGCGTGCAGGTCACGAGCCGCGCGGTGTTCCCGCCGGGCGAGGCCAAGGAAGACTGGGCCATCATCCGGGCGCTCTCGGGCGCCATGGGCAAGCCGCTGCCGTTCAATTCGCTGTCCCAGTTGCGTGCCGCCATCTACGCCGAATTCCCGCATCTGGCCCGCATCGACCAGATCGCGGCCGGTTCGGTCGGCGACATCGCCAAGCTGGCCAAGGCCGCCATCAAGACCAAGTCGGCACCGTTCGGTTCGGCCGTTGCCGAGTTCTATCTCAGCAATCCGATCGCGCGTGCCTCGGCCGTGATGGGTGAATGCGCCGCCACTGCCGCTGGTTTGCGGCAGGCAGCGGAGTAGGGGAGCATTATGGACTTTATTCTCTCCGCTCTGGACTACCTGCTCGGCATCCCCTTCCTCGGATGGGGCGTGCAGATCGGTTTTGTCTACAAGGCCCTGGCGCTGCTGGTTGGCCTGCTGATCTTCACCGCGTTCATCCTCCTGGGTGACCGCAAGATCTGGGCTGCCGTGCAACTGCGCCGCGGTCCCAACGTGGTTGGCCCGTTCGGCCTGCTGCAGAGCTTCGCCGATCTGCTGAAGTTCGCGCTCAAGGAAGCCGTGATCCCGGCCGGCGCCGACAAGGTGCTGTTCATCTTCGCGCCGCTGCTAACCGCAACGCTGGCTCTGGCCGGCTGGGCCGTGGTTCCTGTGAACGACGGCTGGGCCATGGCCGACCTCAATATCGGCATCCTCTACATCCTCGGCATTTCCTCGCTGGGCGTCTATGGCGTGATCATTGGCGGCTGGGCCTCCAACTCGAAATATCCGTTCCTTGGCTCGCTCCGCTCTGCCGCGCAGATGGTGTCCTACGAAGTCTCGATCGGCCTCGTCATCATCACCGTGCTGCTCTGCGTCGGCTCGCTGAACCTCAATGATATCGTCAAAGCGCAGTATGAAATGGGCCTGGCCCATATGATCGGCCTGCCGCAGCTGACCTTCCTCAACTGGTTCTGGCTGCCGCTCTTCCCGATGTTCGTGGTGTTCTACGTTTCGGCCCTGGCCGAAACCAACCGCCCGCCATTCGATTTGGCGGAAGGTGAATCCGAACTCGTCGCCGGTTTCATGACCGAGTATTCCTCGACGCCGTATCTGTTGTTCATGCTGGGCGAATACATCTCGATCCTGCTGATGTGTGCCATGGCCACCGTGCTGTTTCTCGGCGGCTGGACCAGTCCGATCGACGTGGCACCGTTCACCTGGATTCCAGGGCTCATCTGGTTCTTCCTCAAGGTGAGCTTCATGTTCTTCTTCTTCGCCATGGCGAAGGCGATTGTGCCGCGTTACCGTTATGATCAGCTCATGCGCATTGGCTGGAAGGTGTTCCTGCCGCTGTCGCTGCTCTGCGTCATCGTTCTTGCTTTCATTCTTCAGCTCACCGGCTGGGGCTGGCACGGAGGGGTTGCCTGATGCGCGCCGCCCAATTCGTCAACACGCTGCTGCTGCGGGAATTCGTTTCGACGTTTTTCCTGGCAATGCGCTATTTCTTCTCGCCAAAACCGACCATCAACTACCCCTTCGAAAAGGGGCACGTGAGCCCGCGCTTCCGTGGCGAGCATGCCCTGCGCCGTTATCCCAATGGCGAAGAGCGCTGCATTGCCTGCAAGCTGTGCGAAGCCATCTGCCCGGCCCAGGCCATCACCATCGAGGCCGGCCCGCGCCAGAACGACGGCACGCGCCGTACGGTGCGCTACGACATCGACATGGTGAAGTGCATCTATTGCGGCTTCTGCCAGGAGGCTTGCCCCGTCGACGCAATCGTGGAAGGCCCGAACTTCGAATTCGCCACCGAAACGCGCGAAGAGCTCTACTTCTCCAAGGAAAAGCTCCTCGACAACGGTGATCGCTGGGAGCGTGAAATCGCTGCCAACCTCGCTGCCGACGCTCCGTATCGCTAAGAGGGAAGAGCATGACCCTACCGCTGTTCTTCTTCTACCTGTTTTCGGCAGTTGCGATTGCCTCGGCCGTCATGGTCGTGTCGGCGCGCAATCCGGTGCACGCCGTGCTGTTCCTGATCCTGGTGTTTTTCAACGCCGCGGGCCTGTTCATGCTGGCCGGAGCCGAGTTCCTCGCGCTGATCCTGATCGTGGTCTATGTCGGCGCCGTCGCCGTGCTGTTCCTGTTCGTCGTCATGATGCTGGACGTCGACTTTGCCTCGCTGCGAACGGGCATGCTGCAATACGCGCCGATTGGCGTGGTGGTTGGCCTCGTGCTGCTGCTTGAGCTGCTGCTGGTCGCAGGCAGCTTCGTGGTTTCGCCGGAAATCGCGGGCGCGTCCGCGCTGCCGATCGATGGAGCAGTGGACAACACCACGGCTCTCGGCCTGGCGCTCTACACCCGCTACGTCTACCTGTTCCAGGGTGCCGGCGCCGTACTGCTGGTGGCCATGATCGGCGCCATCGTGCTGACGCTGCGCCATAAGCCGAACGTCAAGCGGCAGGATCCTGTCGCGCAGGTGGGTCGAAAGGTTTCCGAAACGCTGGAAGTCGTCAAAGTCAAAAGCGGTCAAGGATTGTAGGAGGCAAATATGGGCTTGGGTATCGGGCTCGGTCACTACCTGACCGTAGCGGCAATCCTGTTCACGCTTGGCGTGTTCGGTATTTTCCTCAACCGCAAGAATATCATCGTCATCCTGATGTCGGTGGAATTGATCCTTCTCGCGGTCAATCTGAACTTCGTGGCGTTCTCCGCCCAGCTCAACGATCTGCAGGGGCAGGTCTTCGCGCTGCTGATCCTGACCGTGGCTGCCGCCGAGGCCGCCATCGGCCTGGCGATCCTGGTTACTTTCTACCGCAACCGCGGCTCGATCGCGGTTGAAGACGTCAACATGATGAAGGGCTAAGAACCACCGCTATGATTCAAGCGATTGTTTTCCTACCCCTCATCGGCGCGTTGATCGCCGGTTTGCTGGGCCGCACCATCGGCCACCGGCCCAGTGAGTATATTACCACTGGCCTGCTGCTGATCGCAGCGGTGCTAAGCTGGGTCGTCTTCATTCCAGTCGCCTTTGGCGGCGGGTTGGCTGGCGCTGAAATCGTCGGCCATACCGCCGTGCTCAAGGTCGAGATCATGCGCTGGATCCAGGTCGGCGACATGGATCTGCGCTGGGTCCTGCGCGTCGATACGCTGACCGCGATCATGCTGGTCGTGGTCAATACCGTGTCCGCGCTCGTGCACGTCTACTCGATCGGCTACATGGCCGACGATCCGCATCGGAACCGCTTCTTCGCCTATCTCTCGCTGTTCACCTTCGCCATGCTGATGCTGGTGACGGCCGATAACTTCCTGCAGATGTTCTTCGGCTGGGAAGGCGTGGGCCTCGCTTCGTACCTGCTGATCGGCTTCTGGTACACCAAGCCGTCCGCAACGGCGGCCGCGATGAAGGCTTTCATCGTCAACCGTGTCGGCGACTTCGGCTTCGCACTGGGTATTTTCGGCGCCTTCATGCTGCTCGGTCAGATCACCTTCGACGGTGCGTTCGAGGCAGTGCCCGACGTGGCGGGTGTCACTATGCGGTTCCTCGCCTGGGACCTCGATGCGATGACGGTGGTTTGCTTGCTGCTCTTCATGGGCGCCATGGGTAAGTCAGCGCAGTTCCTGCTGCACACCTGGTTGCCGGACGCCATGGAAGGCCCGACCCCCGTGTCGGCGCTCATCCATGCCGCCACCATGGTCACCGCCGGCGTCTTCATGGTCGCTCGGCTGTCGCCGCTGTTCGAGGCATCTCCCACTGCCATGACGGTCGTGCTGATCATCGGCGCCATCACCGCCTTCTTCGCGGCGACCGTTGGCCTGGTGCAGAACGACATCAAGCGCGTCATCGCCTATTCGACCTGTTCGCAGCTCGGCTACATGTTCGTGGCGCTGGGGGCAGGGGCCTACTCGGCCGGCATTTTCCACCTGTTCACCCACGCCTTCTTCAAGGCTCTGCTGTTCCTGGGCGCCGGCGCGGTTATCCACGCCATGCACCATGAGCAGGACATGCGGAACATGGGCGGCCTGCGCAAGAAGATCCCGATCACCTATGCCATGATGCTGATCGGCACGCTGGCACTGACCGGTGTCGGTATTCCGGGCTCGCAATTCCTCGGCTTTGCCGGGTTCTTCTCCAAGGACTCGATCATCGAGGCAGCGTATGCCGTCGGCGGCAATACCGGCATGTTCGCCTTCTGGATGCTGGTGGTCGCAGCTTTGTTCACGAGCTTCTACTCGTGGCGCCTGATCCACCTGACCTTCCACGGCGCACCGCGCTCGGCCGGTCACGGCCATGATGATCACGCAGCTCACGCGCATGACGACCATGGTCACGACGACCACCATGGTTCGGCCTATGACCACGCCCATGAAGCGCCCAACGTCATGCTGGTGCCGCTCTATGTGCTCGCCGTTGGCGCGGTGATCGCCGGCGCGGTGTTCTACAGCATGTTGTTCCACGACGTGGAGCACATCGAACACTTCTTCGCCGGTGCGCTCGTGGTCGACCACGAAATCATCGAGGCCGCGCACCACGTCCCGACCTGGGTCAAATGGAGCGCCACGGTGGCCATGGTTCTTGGTTTCATCACGGCCTGGTACATGTACATTCGTGCGCCGGAGACCCCGAAGCGCCTCGCCGAGCAGAATCCTGGCCTCTACCAGTTCCTGCTCAACAAGTGGTACTTCGACGAGCTCTACGACCGCATCTTCGTCAAGCCGGCTTTGTGGATCGGGCGCGCCTTCTGGAAGGGCTTCGATGACTGGCTGATCGACGACAAGATCGCCGAGGGCCTCGGCCGCCGTGTTCAGGCCGTAACAGCCTGGGTCACCAAGCTGCAGTCCGGCTATCTCTATCACTATGCCTTCGCCATGCTGATCGGCATCGCGGCGCTGTTGACCTGGGCCATCGCGGCCGGGGGACTGATCTGATGACCTTCGCCAATACCATCCTTACGGTCCTCACCTGGCTGCCCGTCCTGGGGGCCGCGGTGCTGCTGTTCACGCCCAAGACCTCGCTCAACGCCATCCGCTGGATTGCGCTGATCGTCACGCTCGTCACCTTCGCGCTGTCACTCGCCATGTGGCAGGCATTCGATCCTGATAATGCCGGCTTCCAGTTCGTGGTGAACTATGCCTGGATCGGCGACACCATCGGCTACCGCGTCGGCGTCGATGGCATCTCGGTGCTGTTCGTGGTGCTGACGGCGCTGCTGATGCCCTTTGCGATCCTTGCGAGTTGGGAGAGCGTCGACACCAAGGTCAAGGAATACATGATCGTATTCCTGATCCTCGAAACCCTGATGATCGGCGTGTTCACCACGCTCGATCTGGCGATGTTCTATGTCTTCTTCGAAGGCACGCTGCTGCCGATGTTCCTCATCATCGGCATCTGGGGCGGCTCGGCTCGTATCCAGGCCAGCTATAAGTTCTTCTTCTATACCTTCGTCGGCTCGGTGCTGATGCTGCTGGCCATCATGGCCATGTACTGGAATGGCGGCACCACCGACATTTCCAAGCTCCTGACCCACGACTTCCCCAAGGATTGGCAGCCCTGGCTGTGGTGGGCGTTCTTCGCCTCGCTCGCCGTCAAGATGCCGATGTGGCCGTTCCATCGCTGGCTGCCGGAAGCGCACGTGCAGGCGCCGACCGCCGGCTCGGTGATCCTGGCCGCCATCCTGCTCAAGCTCGGCGGCTACGGCTTCCTGCGCTTCAGCCTGCCGATGTTCCCCGATGCCTCGCTGCAATTCGCCAACATCATCTTCTTCCTCTCCGTCGCTGCCATCATCGTGACCTCTCTGGTCGCGCTGGTGCAGACCGACATCAAGAAGCTGATCGCCTATTCGTCCGTCGCGCACATGGGCTTTGTGACCATGGGTATCTTCGCGGGCAATGCCCTGGGCATCCAGGGCGCCATGTTCCAGATGATCTCGCACGGCATCGTGTCCGGCGCGCTGTTCCTCTGCGTCGGCGTCATCTATGACCGCATGCACACCCGCGAGATCGCGGCCTATGGCGGTCTGGTCGAGCGCATGCCGCGCTATGCCTTCGCCTTCATGGTGTTCACCATGGCCAATGTCGGCTTACCAGGCACATCGGGTTTCGTCGGCGAGTTCCTCACCATGATTGGCGTGTTCCAGGTCAATACCTGGGTAGCGTTCGGTGCGGCCTTCGGCGTGATCTTCTCGGCCGGCTATGCGCTGTGGGCCTATCGCCGCGTGATCTTTGGTGCGCTGACCAAGGAAGGCCTCAAGGGCATCCTCGATCTCGACCTGCGTGAAAAGATCATCCTCTATCCGCTGATCGTGCTGACGATCGTGTTCGGGTTCTACCCCGCGCCGATCCTCGATACGACAGCAGCCGCCGTTGACAATCTGGTTGCCCACTATTCGGCCTCGGTCGGTATCGACCTGAATGCGCCGAATCCGCTGCTGGGCGAAGCCGTCGCCGCGCCGGAAGGCGAAGCGACGGCTGAAGAGCCGGCCGCCCCAGCGGCGTCCCACTAGGAGAATGCCCGTGAACTCAGACGTTACCGATTTCGCGAGCCTGGCTCCCGCCTATCCGGAAATGCTGCTGGCCGTCGGCGCCATCGTGCTGCTCCTCGTCGGCGTGGTGATCAACAAGGAGCGCTCGCTCCTCGTCTCCTATGGTGCTGTGCTGCTGCTTCTGGTTGTTGGCGCCATTATTCTGTTCGCACCGTCCGAGGGTGTGCTGTTCAACGGTGTCTACATCGCCGACAGCTTCGCTCGCTACATGAAGGTGCTGGTGCTGGGCGGCTCGGCATTCTCGCTGCTGCTGGCCCTGCCGCGCGCCGAAGAGAACGGCACGCACAAGTTCGAATATGCCATCCTGGTTCTGCTGGCGACGCTCGGCATGATGGCCATGGTGTCGGCTAACGACCTCATGAGCCTCTATGTCGGCCTCGAACTGCAGTCGCTGTCGCTCTACGTGCTCGCCGCCATCAAGCGCGATGACAGCAAGGCGACCGAAGCAGGCCTCAAGTACTTCGTGCTCGGCGCGCTCAGCTCCGGCATGCTGCTCTACGGCGCTTCGCTGATCTATGGCTTCACTGGCCACACCAATCTGCAGGAAATCGTCTTGGCCATCGCCAGCGAAGGTCGCTCGATCGGGCTGATCTTCGGCGTGGTGTTCCTGCTGGCCGGCATTGCCTTCAAGATTTCGGCCGTACCGTTCCACATGTGGACGCCCGACGTTTACGAAGGCGCGCCGACCCCGGTTACTGCCTTCTTCGCCACGGCCCCCAAGGTCGCGGCGATGACGCTGATGGTGCGGTTGGTGATGGATACGTTCCAGGGCATCAGCAACGACTGGCAGCAGATCGTCATCTTCCTCTCCATCGCCTCCATGGTGCTGGCTGCGTTCGCCGCCATCGGCCAGAAGTCGATCAAGCGACTGATCGCCTATTCGTCGATCGGTCACGTCGGCTTCGCGCTGGTGGGCCTGTCGTCGGGTACGCAGGTTGGCGTCGAGGGCGTGGCGATCTATATGGCGATCTATGTCGCTATGACCGTCGGCCTCTTTGCTTGCATCCTGTCCCTCCGGACGGATGCCGGCTACGTCGAGAACATCGACGACCTCGCCGGAGCAGCGCAGGACCGGCCTTTCGTGGCCGCCATCATGGCGATCATCATGTTCTCGCTGATCGGCATGCCGCCGCTCGCTGGGTTCTTCGCCAAGTGGCACGCCTTCCTGGCCGCCATCGACGCGCAGCTCTATGTGCTGGCTGTGATCGGCGTTCTGGCTTCCGCAGTGAGCGCCTTCTACTACCTGCGCGTGGTCAAGGTGATGTATTTCGACGAACCGGTTCGCAAGTTCGAGACCGTACCGGCCGAGCTCAACATCATCATGGGCGTCAGCGGCTTTCTCGTCGTGACCTACTACTTCACGGTCGGCAGCCCGCTTGCGAGCTTCGCCCATAATGCCGCAGGAAGCCTGTTCTAGGTGACGGGCTTCTCGCTCGGACCCAAGGCGCGCGCGGCCGGATACCGGCTGCGCGCCTATGACACGATCGGGTCGACCACGACGGAGGCAGTCGCTGCCGGAGCGTCGGGCGATCCCGGCGGCATCTGGTTCGTCGCCACCGAGCAAACCGCGGGCCGCGGCCGGCGGGGCAGGGTTTGGCTTCATACGCCGGGCAACCTGGCAGCAACGCTGTTGATTGTGCCAGAGGCCGAGCCTGCACTAGCGGCAACGCTTGGCTTCGTGGCTGGTGTCGCCATTGGTACGGCACTCGATACGATCCTGCCTCCCGGAACTGTCAAAATCGGTCTCGACGGCGCGGATGGCCTGGATGGCAGAAGCCGCGTGGCGCTGAAATGGCCTAATGACGTGCTCGCCGACGGCGCCAAACTGGTTGGCATTGGCCTTGAGGCGACCAAGCGCGACGACGGGCGCCATGCCGTTGCCATCGGCATTGGCGTCAACATCGTTGCTGCGCCGACCGATCTACCCTATCCGGCGACAAGCCTGGCCCAGTTGGGCGTCACCCGCAGTGCCGCTGACGTCTTCGAGGCCCTGAGCGACGCCTGGGTGGATGTGTTTGGCCTGTGGGACGAGGGCCGTGGCATCAGCGCGGTGCTGCAACGCTGGCGCGCTTCGGCAGCAGGCATAGGCGCACCCGTCGCGGTCAACCAGAACGGAGATGTTCTGCGCGGCATCTTTGAAACCATCGACGACGCCGGACGATTGATCGTCCGCGCCGAAGACGACCGTCGCATCGCTATCACGGCGGGCGATGTACATTTTGGGGCAACGGCCAGCGCCCGAAGCTGACCACAATAGTTGCGCAGGCGACCGGCGACCAATGATCGCTCAGGCGTTGCGCTTTGAAAGGACTGAACTGACCCATGGCTAAAAACCAAAGGGATGAACTCGTCTTCGTGCCACTTGGCGGCGTCGGCGAGATCGGCATGAATATGGGTGCTTACGGCTTCGGCCCCGAGCGCTCGCGCAAGTGGATCGTCGTCGATTGCGGCGTGACCTTTGGCGGGCCCGACCTGCCGGGCATCGAGCTCATCATGGCCAATCCCGAATTTCTCGAGGAGCGCGCCGATGACGTGCTGGCGCTGATCCTGACGCACAGCCACGAAGACCACTACGGCGCCGTGCTCGACCTGTGGCCTGGCTTCGAGAAGCCGGTGTTCTGCACGCCCTTCACCGCGGCCATGCTGGCGGCGAAGCGGGCAGGGGACGGCATCGTCGAAAACGTCGACGTCACCATCATGCGCCCGGGCAAGCCCTTCGCGGTCGGCCCCTTCACGATCGAAGCGATCAACGTCGCCCACTCCATCCCGGAGTCGAATGCGCTGCTGATCACCACGCCGATCGGTCGCGTGCTGCATACCGGCGACTGGAAGCTCGACCCCACCCCGGTCGGCAATGCGCCCACCGATGTGGCCCGCCTGCAGAAGATCGGCGAGGACACCTCCACCCCGCTGGCGCTGATCTGCGACTCGACCAATGCGCTGAAGGACGGTGAGAGCCCCAGTGAGGCCGAAGTGGCCGCCAATCTGGCAGCGATGATCGCGGAGTCGCCCAACCGCGTCGCAGTGACCACCTTCGCGTCGAATGTAGGCCGCGTCATCTCCATCGTCCGTGCCGCTGAGAAGGCCGGTCGCCAGGTGGTGATGTCGGGGCGTTCGTTGCACCGCATCATGGGCATCGCCAAGGAACTGGGCATGCTCGAGGGCCTGCCGCCACTGCTCGACCAGGATGCGTACAAGACTATCGCTCGCAACAAGATCGTGCTGATCTGCACCGGCTCGCAGGGCGAGGCGCGCGCTGCCATCGCTCGTATCGCCCGCGGCGACCACCCGGTGATCGATCTCAATGCCGGCGACCGGATGATCTTTTCGTCCTGGGCGATTCCCGGCAATGAGCGCGAGGTCATCGATATCCAGAACCTGCTGATCGACAAGGGCGTCGAGGTCATCACCCAGAACGATGGTCTGGTCCATGTCACCGGCCACCCGCGCCGCGATGAGCTGCGCAAGCTCTATAGCTGGGTGAAGCCCGAAGTGCTGATCCCGGTTCATGGCGAAGCTGTTCACCTCGAGGCACATGCCAAGCTGGGCCGTGAGTCCGGCATTCCCAACGTCTGCGAAGCCCGCAATGGCGATCTCGTGCGTCTGTTCCCAGAACCCATGGCGTTCCCGGCGGAAGTGCGCACCGGCGAGCTCTATCTCGATGGCCTCGTGCTGTGCACGCCGGAGGAGTCGGGCGTCAAGGGTCGGCGGCGTCTGTCGTTTGGCGGCCACGTTGTGGTGAGCCTCTGCGTCAATGGCGGCGGGCAGGTGGTTTCCGGACCGGATCTGGTCATCGAAGGTTTGCCGGAAACCGAGGACGAGTCGTTGACCGAGCTGGTGGAAGACACCGTTGCGGGCGTGCTCAAGTCGATGCCGCCCAAACGCCGCAGCGATACAGAGGTGCTGAACTCCGCTCTGTTCAAGGCCATCCGCAACGAGGTCAACGCCTATTGGGGCCGTAAGCCGAACGTCTCGGTCTTCGTGCACCGGGTGTAACAGAGCGAACCGTCGGTCTCATCCCGGCCCCTCCACGCCGTCACCGCCCGACTTGTTCGGGTGGTCCACGGGACGTGAGGCCATCGCTGGATTTGCCCGGACAAGCCGGGCAATGACGAAGAGAGCGAGCGGCTGGGCAGCTGCGGCAATAGGAAACGGTGCTTCCCCTTTCGCCGGAGTACTTGCGGGAGTATTTGAGGGGCACATCACATCAGACGCTAGGGAAAGCCCATGCAGATCGGCTCCATACTCGCCGTATTCTTCGTCATCTGGTGGCTGTGCTTCGTCGCCGTGCTGCCGATAGGGCACAAGAGCCAGGCCGAGATGGGTGAAGTGACCGCCGGGACTGATCCCGGCGCTCCTGCCGCCCCCCAGCTCGGCCGCAAGGTGCTGCTGGCAACGGTACTGGGGGTGATCTTCACCGCGCTCCTGCTGTGGGGCCTCACCAACGAGACGCTGCACCACTACTGGAACCGCTAGGGCCGGAACCGGCCAATGTCAGACCTCATTGTGAGGGATGAGCGCGCCCTGACGCTACCGCTTTCGTTTCGGCTTCCCTACGGCATGCGCATAGGCCATATCAAGCGCCGCTTGTAGATCGTCGGAACTGGCCGCTGCCAGCTTCGCCGTCGTCCAGCCCTGCCGGCCCCAGGCATTATCGATCGGCGTGAACACCTCTGGCGCGAGCTGGCATTTGAATTCTTGCTCGTCGGGCGTGAACTTGAAATTGGCTGTGCCGTCCGACGCCAGCGTCATATAGATGCGATCGACTTTGAAGGCCGCGCGATCGAAATGCGGAGCTTCGCTTGTGCCCGCGAGGGCCAGAGCCATGCGCCTCAGGTCTGCCGCATCTGCCATCGCAGGCCCTCCCGTCGTTGATCCAATCAGCTTAAACTCGGCATCGGAAACAAAAAAGCGGGGCACTAGGCCCCGCTGAATTGAGTTTGTTCGACAATACGCTGGTCTTAGGCACGCTATACAGCGGCAGCCAACGCTCCTCCCTTGACGTTGTCGACGTCCGGCGGTTTGGACCGCCTTTGCTTTATTGGCAGGGAACCTAACAACAAGAATCAGGCCTGTCACGCAGATTCTGCATGCCTTCCATGCTTGCATCGGATGGACGAGTAGGATTTGAGTGGGCACCTACAAAAGTCTTGAGTCGACGGTCGTTTTCGGGAGTTTCACATGCGCTTGTCTCGCTACTTTTTGCCTGTGCTGCGCGACGTTCCGAAGGAAGCCGAGATCGTTTCGCATCGTCTGATGCTGCGCGCCGGCATGATCCGTCAGCAGGCCTCCGGCCTCTATTCCTGGCTGCCGCTCGGCTACAAGGTGCTGATGAAGGTGCAGAAGATCATCGAGGAGGAGCAGAACCGCTCCGGCGCGGTGCAACTGCTGATGCCGACTATCCAGTCGGCCGACCTGTGGCGCGAGTCGGGGCGCTATGACGCCTATGGCAAGGAGATGCTGCGCATCGAGGATCGCCACGAGCGCGAATTCCTCTATGGCCCGACCAATGAGGAGATGATCACCGACATCTTCCGCAGCTATGTCAAATCCTACAAGGACTTGCCGCTGAACCTCTACCACATCCAGTGGAAGTTCCGCGACGAGGTGCGTCCCCGCTTCGGCACCATGCGTAGCCGCGAATTCCTGATGAAGGACGCCTACTCCTTTGACCTCACCAAAGAAGATGCGGTGAAGGCCTACGAGCGTATGTTCGTGGCGTATCTGCGCACCTATGCCCGCATGGGCCTGACCGCCATTCCGATGCGTGCCGATACCGGCCCCATCGGCGGTGACCTCAGCCATGAATGGATCGTTCTGGCCGAAACCGGCGAAAGCGCGGTGTTCTGCGACCGCCGCCTGCTCGACAAGCCCATTCCTGGCCCGGATACCGACTTCCGCGGCGACCTCAAGCCGATCTTCAATGACTGGACGTCGCTCTATGCCGCGACCGAGGACATGGTCGATATGGCGGAGTACGAATCTACCGTTCCCGAAGAACATCGGGTTTCTGCGCGCGGTATCGAAGTCGGCCATATTTTCTACTTCGGGACCAAGTATTCCGAGCCCATGAAGGCGACCGTGACCGGTCCCGACGGTAAGGAAATCCTCGTGCATGGTGGTTCTTACGGCGTCGGCCCCACGCGTCTTGTCCCCGCTCTCATCGAGGCCTTCCACGATGATGCGGGCATCGTCTGGCCGGTGAGCGTTGCGCCGTTCGAGGCCGTCTTGATCAACCTCAAGGCCGGTGACGCCGAATGCGACGCAGCGTGCGACAAGCTCTATGCCGAGCTGACCGCCGCGGGCCTCGACATGCTCTATGACGACCGCGACCAGGGGGCAGGGGCCAAGTTCACCACGGCCGACCTGATCGGCATTCCCTACCAGATCATTCTGGGGCCGCGCGGCCTCAAATCCGGCGAGGCCGAAATCAAGCATCGCAAGACGGGCGAGCGCGAAACGCTGCCGATCGGCGATGCCGTGGCGCGCCTCAAGGGCCTGATCGAACCGCAGAGAAAGACCGACATTTGACCGATACGGCGCCGCCGCTTCTGAACAAGGGCACGCGCGCCTTCTCGCGCTTCGAGTGGATGGTCGCGGGGCGCTACTTGCGCGCGCGCCGCAAGGAGGCGTTCATCTCCGTCATCGCCAGCCTGACCATGGTCGGGGTGGCGATCGGCGTGGCGACGCTCATCGTCGTCATGTCGGTCATGAACGGCTTCCGCGCCGAGCTTCTCACCAAGATCCTGGGCCTCAACGGCCACTTCACAGCCTTTCCCATCGAGCGCGAATTCACCGACTACAAAGAGACGGTCGCAGCGCTCGAGCAGATCGACGGCGTTAGTTTTGCTGTCTATTTCGTCGAGGGGCAGGTGCTGGCATCGGGCAATGGCAGCTCCAGTGCTGCTACCGTGCGCGGCATGGACGAGGAAAACATCAAAAAGCTCAAGTTGTTATATGGCGCGGCAGAGCAGGGCGGCTGGGACCAGTGGGATGAGTCCAAGGGCATCGCCATTGGCTACCGACTGGCGCAGACGCTCGGTGTATCCCTGGGCGACCAGGTGCAGATCATCACGCCCAAAGGCACGATGACGCCATTCGGCTCGACGCCCCAGATCAAATCCTATCCGGTGAACGTCATCTTCGATCTTGGCATGGTCGAGTTCGACAGCTTCTTCATGTATATGCCGCTTGAGCCGGCCCAAGACTACTTCAATATGGTCGAAGAAGTCCTGAAACCCGGCATGGAGCCGCCGGGCACCGGTCCACTCGACCCACCGCCCACCAATGCGGAAATCGATGCGGCCTACGACAGCATCGGACAGGCAACGGCCGCCGAAATCTTCATCGACGACCCGGACAATATCACCGTCATGCGCGAGCGGCTGCAAGCCGATCCGTCGACGCGCCCGCTTGTTCTGACTGATTGGCGGCAGCGCAACGAGACGTTCTTCTCGGCCCTGCAGGTAGAGCGGGTGGTAATGTTCACAATTCTGTCCATGATCATCCTCGTAGCGGCATTCAATATCATCTCCAGCCTGATCATGCTGGTGAAGGACAAGAGCTCCGATATCGCCGTACTCCGCACCATGGGCGCGACCCGTGGAGCGATCATGCGCATCTTCTCGATCACCGGCACGACTATCGGCGTCGTCGGCACCCTATCGGGTCTAGTATTGGGCCTGATCGTGGCGTCCAATGCCGAGACCCTCCGCGCCTTCGTATCCAACACGGTGGGTGTCGCGATTTTCCCGCCAGAGATATTCTTCCTGTCCTCGCTCCCGTCCAAGACCGATCCCATCGAGGTGACGGTGGTGGTCGGGCTTGCGCTGGGCCTCAGCTTCCTCGCCACGCTCTATCCCGCCTGGCGCGCCGCCCAGTATGATCCAGTAGAGGCCCTGCGTTATGAGTAAGCCGCATCTGGTTCTCGATGGTGTCCACCGGCATTATGGCGAGGGCGCGCAGATTGTCCGCGTGCTTGAAGCTGCCAGTCTGACCGTGAAAAGCGGCGAGCTGGTTGCCCTTGTCGCGCCTTCAGGTGCCGGCAAATCGACGCTCCTGCACCTTTCAGGCCTGCTTGAGAGCCCGCAGGGCGGCGAGGTCGAGATCGTTGGGATCAAGACCAGCAAACTCAGCGATCGCGGCCGCACCCAATTGCGGCGCTCGACGGTTGGCTACGTCTACCAGTTCCATCACCTGCTGCCGGAGTTTACGGCGCTCGAGAATGTCTCGATGCCGCAGTTGATCGCCGGCAAGTCGCCGGCCGAGGCAGAGAAGCGCTCAATGGAGCTGCTGGATCTTTTGGGCATCAGCGCCCGCGCCACCCATAGGCCGGCCGAACTCTCGGGCGGCGAGCAACAGCGTGTAGCCATTGCCCGGGCTGCAGCCAACCACCCGAAGGTCATCCTCGCCGACGAGCCGACGGGCAATCTCGACCCCGAAACCAGCGACCTGGTGTTCGGCGCACTGGCCAATCTGATCAAGAATGAAGGCGCCGCCGCCCTTATCGCCACGCACAATCACGATCTGGCGCGTCGGGCCGACCGCGTGGTGACGCTCAAGGGCGGATTGGTCGTCGATCACACTTTGTGATCGAACCAGATAGGCGCATACTGAGTTCTTCTGTCCAAGGAGAAACGGCAATGACACTGCTGATGATCATCGGGACTATGGCAATCGTGGCTGTACTGACGCTCAAGGCCCGGACGCACTAGAGGCGCCCGGCGATATCCTTGGCGAGCGCCGCCAGCTCCGTATCGTCGGCCTGACCGGCGCCATGCGTCCCGAGGGCCACACCCTCGTAAGCAGGAATGACGTGGAAGTGCAGGTGGAACACCGTCTGGCCCGCCGGCGCCTCGTTAAACTGGGCCACCCTGATTCCATCCGCGTTCGTGGCCGCTTTGACAGCGTTAGCCACCTTCTGCACCAGCGGAATGACTGCTGCCAAGGCTGAGGGATCAGCATCGAGGAGATTACGGGAAGGGGACTTGGGGATGATCAGCGTGTGCCCGCGCGACTGCGGGAAGATGTCCATCATTACCAGCGCCGTATCGTCCTCATAGACCTTGTGGGCCGGTATCTCGCCGCGCAGGATCTTGCCGAATATGTTGGACGGATCGTAGCTCATGGTTCACTCCGCCGGCTGCAAATCGTCCGGCTGGCCCTTCTGGAAGAATCGGAAACGGAAGTAGTTGAGCACGGCGAGGCCGGTTAGTGTAACCGGCACGTAGCGAAAGCCCCGCCGGATGAAGAACAGCGCGATGCTGACCGCGGTCCCGGCGCTCATCGCGCCCTTGCCCATGGCCGATGTGAACGACGATGGCACGATGTGGCGGTAGATCAGCGCGTCAGAGCGGTAGAAGTCCCGGGCCCGCACGGCATAGGCCCGCTTTGATGCAGAATAGGCCTTGAGCTCGTCCATGCCCATATCGCCGTGAAACTCCACCTCGGAGCCCAGCGCCCAAACCTCCGGTGGCGCCAGCCGGCTCCGGCCGATATCTGTAAAAAGCTCCGTCAGCTCCCGGAACGTCACGTAATTGGCGTTCCAGCAGTCCTCGCTCTTGGCGCCGTGGGCCAGCACCAGAACATCGGTTCGCTCAAGTTTTTCGCGCATAGCCGCATAGCTGCCGGCTGAGAAATCGACGCCAGACTTGGCGGTCTCAACGACAGCACCAAGCTGTGTCAGCCTGTCCACCATGGCCGATCCAAACGCGCCACTGGCGCCGGTGACCAGAAACCGCCGGCCCTCGATCTGACAGGTCGTGCCGGCGATCAGGTCAAACACGTTGGCAAAGGAAGAGAAGAAGTTGTGCGGATAGACGTGGTGCATGGCGTGGTAGTTGTTATCCACCCAGAGCAGGCCCTGCTGACCGCCCACCCGATCCATCGACATGTGATTGTAATCCAGCCCTTCCTCACGCAGCGTCAGCACCAGCATGACGGTGCGGATAACGGCGACAAGCGCGATCGGCTGCCAGGGGAAGAGCAGCAGAAATGGAAGCGTACCCGCCATCGAGGTCAGGTATTCGGGCAGGATGTGGAACCAGATATTGGCCCTCGCATATGCCGGATTGATCTGCATATCGAGGCCTAGGAACTTGTGATGCACCCAGTGCCACGACGAGAACTTCCGCAGCAGCGGAATGCTTGAGCCTTCCCACTTATGCAGGGTCCAATGCAGGGCGTCGAACAATGCTGTCGACATCACAAAGACGAGGGCGGCTTGCAGCAGGAAGATGAGAATGTCCCAGATCATGGGTCTTTACATAAAGCCGATGGGGCAGGGGCGAAAGAGGCGATAGTGCCACGCCCGTGACGCTATCGGTCCGTCCGCTCGCCCTTGCGGAACGGCGTGAACTGATCGAGCAGTTCCTGATTGTGCTCCACCGATACCCGCTCGTGCTCTAGGAAGTCCGCGACCGCTTCGCGCAGGCCGGGATGGGCAATCCAATGCACCGAATAGGTGGAGGCCGGCGCATAGCCGCGCGCCAGCTTGTGCTCGCCCTGGGCCCCGGCCTCCACCACAGCGAGCTTGTGCTGAATCGCGTAGTCGATGGCCTGATAGTAGCAGAGTTCGAAATGCAAAAACGGCACGTCGCGCGTGCAGCCCCAGTTGCGGCCAAAAATGCGGTCGCTGCCGACGAAATTGATCGCCCCGGCAATCGGCGTCGGACCATCATAGGCCAGCATCAACACGATCCGGTCCGCCATGGTGGCGTTGAGGCGCGAGAAGAACTCGCGATTGAGGTAGGGGCGGCCCCATTTGCGCGAACCGGTATCCTCATAAAAGTCATAGAAGGCGTCCCAGTGATGCTCTCGCAAGTCGCTGCCACTGAGCCATTGCACGCTCAAACCGTCAGCCAGGGCATCGCGCCGCTCGCGACGGATGGTCTTGCGCTTGCGCGAGGACAGGGTCTCAAGGAAATCGTCAAAGCTCCCGAAGCCGTCATTGTGCCAATGAAATTGCGTGTCGACGCGCTTCAGCCAACCGTCAGCCTCGATTTCGTCGGCTTCGCTTGAGGGCACGAAGGTGGCGTGCACCGAGGAAGCTTTGCGCTGTACGGCCAGTTGCTGGACCGTCGACAGCAGCGCCGCCCGAACTGCCTCGTCACCGGACGGGACGAGCAGCTTGGGCGCCGTGGCGGGGGTAAAGGGCACCGAGCATTGCAGTTTCGGGTAGTAGCTGCCGCCGGCCCGTTCCAGGGCATTGGCCCAGCCATGGTCGAAGACATACTCGCCCATAGAATGCGATTTGAGGAATAGCGGCATCAGCCCGAGCGGTTGCCCGGTGTCGTCGCTGATGACGATATGCTGCGGTTGCCAGCCCGTCCGTCCGCTCGCACAGCCCGACTCTTCCAGCGCGAGGAAAAACGCGTGATCGAGGAACGGGTTGTCCGTTCTTCCCCCGGTTGACGGCACAAGACTGTTCCACACGGCAGCCGGGATACTGGCAGTCGAGGGATGAATTGTTGCCGTGTAACCGCTAAGGGGCAATGTCGGGATCGAAACCTTCGAAAACGATCTGGTCGATATGGGGTTGGGCCGCGTCTGCTTCAACCTTGGACCGTATCGTCCACGCGGTCACGGGCTTTCCAAGGGCTCGCCAGAACTTGATGGCCGGCAGTTCCAGTGCGCCCTTGTCACAGGAAATGAAATCGAACTGCGTGTCGTGCCAATGCAGCAGATGCCGCAGGGTGAAGCGCTGCTCCTCGCTCAAGCCCATATCCTCGCTGGCATCGGCATAATCGTAAGTGATGATGCCGCGCTGGCCGGCAAATCCGAACTGGCGGATCGAGGTGAGCAGGTTGGGGTCGAACGATTCGATCGTGACCGGTCCCTCATAGGCCTTAAGCGCCTCGGCCACCGCCCGCGCCAGCAATTGCGTACCGGCATTGTCGCGCTGCCGCTTGAGCTCAATCTGGAGCATGGTGCGCCCGGCAACCTGCGCCAGAAATTCGACGAATCGCTGTGGCCTGTCGCCGGCGCTGCTGCCGAGCAGCACGCTGCCCGTAATGTCGGCGGCCAGAGTGTCGGCGACACTACCCGGCTTGCCGAGCAGGCGATCCATGACATCATCATGGAACACCACTGGCACGCCGTCGCTCGTCAATTGCACGTCGCATTCGATGGCGAAATTGCCCGATATCGCGGCCTCGAACGCGCTAGCGCTGTTCTCGATGACGCCACCGGCGCGATTGTGCAGGCCCCGATGCGCGATCGGGCGTGGGAAGAGAGCTTCGGTCATATTATCGGCCTCGTCGCTTTTAGCGTGCCTCAGTGGCACCGCGATGTGACGATGGTGTTACACCTAGACTTCGACAACGGCGTCGATTTCCACAGCGGCGCCGAAGGGCAGGGAGGCCACGCCAAAGGCCGCGCGGGCATGCTTGCCCTTGTCACCCAGTACGCCGACCAGCAGGTTCGAGCAGCCATTGGCGACCAAATGTTGCTCGGTGAAGTCGGGGGTCGATGCAACCAGAACGGTAACTTTAAGGATACGCTTGATGTCTTCCAGGGGCACGCCGCCCATGTTGACGATCTGCGACAGCACGTTGAGAGCGGCCAGCTCGGCGGCGTTGCCGCCCTGGACCACATTCATGTTGTCGCCAAGCAAGCCTGTGACCACACCTTGTTCATTGCTCGATATCTGGCCAGATACGTAAAGCAGATTGCCACTACGGGTAACCGGCACATAGCTGGCGACCGGCGCCTTTGGTGCGGGAAGTTCATAGCCATATTCGCGGAGCTTTTCGATCGGGCTGGTCATCTGGTCTTGCCTTCGTTTTGGTCGTCGTCGAGTTCCGGCCGCGTAGGGGCCGGGCTTTGTTTGTAGAGCTTACCACGCACAACGGCCTCACGGCCGAAGCGGTCGCGGACACGGTCCATGGCACGTTCCGCCGCTGCCTTGCGGGCAATGGCCGGTTCCAGCAAATCCGCCGGATCGCTGCCATCGGCGGTATCGATACCCGAAACACCGATCCCGATCAGCCGGAAAGCAGTGCCGTCGATTTCTCGCTCGAGCAGCGACAGGCCAGTTTCGTAGATCACGTTGGCAAGCTGCGTGGGGATCATTAAGTGCCGAGCGCGTGTGCGCAAGCGGAAACCAGCCGATTTGAGCTTGAGCGTCACGGTATCGCCGACAATGCCCTTGGCCTTGAGACGTTCGGACAGCCGTTCGGTGACATTGAGCAGCTCCGTGGAGAGCGCATCAAGCGAAGCTATATCGGTATTGAAGGTCGTTTCCGACGAAACCGTCTTCATCTCGGCGTCGGTCGAGATCCGGCGGCTATCCTCGCCGCGCGCCAGTCGGGCGAGACGCGCGCCGGTCTCCCCGTAACGGCGCATCAGGTTTTCGGGCGCTTCCTGCTGCAACTGGCCTATCGTGGTGAGACCATCCTTGCGCAGCGTCTCGGCGAAGACCTTGCCCACGCCGTAGATCAGGCTGATCGGCTTGGGCGCGAGGAAAGCGATCGTTTCCGCCCGGCCGATGACAGCAAAGCCGCGCGGCTTGTCGAGGTCAGAGGCTACCTTGGCGAGGAACTTATTGTGGCTGAGGCCGACCGATATGGTGACGCCGATATCCGCCTCGATCGTCTTGGCGAAACGGGCCAGCACGAGCGCCGGTGGCGCCTTGTGCAGAGCCTGCGTGCCAGCGAGGTCCAGAAAAGCCTCATCGATCGAGAGCGGCTCGACCATGGGCGTCAAGGCGTCCATGTACTTGCGGATCTGCCGGCTCACACCGACATACTTGGCCATGTTTGGCTTGATGATGATGGCGTCCGGGCAGAGCTGCCGCGCCTTGAACATCGGCATGGCCGAACGAACGCCCGATTGCCGGGCAATGTAGCAGCAGGTCGAGACAACGCCACGCACCCCGCCGCCGATGATCAGCGGCTTGTCACGCAGGCTCGGATCGTCCCGCTTTTCGACGGAGGCATAGAAGGCATCGCAATCGACATGGGCTATCGAAAGTCCGAACAGCTCTTCGTGGCTCCGCAGGCGGGGCGAACCGCATTTGGGACACCGAACCGGCGCTACAGCGAAAGAATCATACGCGAGACAATCGCGACATAGCCAATCGATCGCCACGCCTACCCCGACGGGTTGAGCCGGTGCCAGACCCGCATGAACTGTTCCGGCGACATGCCGGCATTTGCGCAGAGGGCGAGCAGAATCGGTTCGTTTGAGGCAAAGTAGTCGACAAGACCGCGTTGCAGGGCAGGGGAGCCCACGGAGCCGCGAAGCGAAGCGGGATCAAGACCGGCGAACTGCATGAAAGCCAGCAGTTCCTCGGGATTTTCCGCCAGGTAGCCGAGGCAGGCATCGGCCAGCGATGCGACTGAAATCTCGACGGCTTCTGAGCGGGGCACGGGCGGTCTCATTTGATGTTTTGTAAGAGATTCAATGTTAGCTGAACCGGGCAACAATGCGAAGCGTTGCCAGCGCCCGAACGGCGCGAGGAAGGACAGATGCCCAAGACTGTAATGATCGTGGAAGACAATGAGCTCAACATGAAGCTCTTCAACGATCTTCTCGAATCGCGCGGCTATTCCGTCATCCAGACCCGCAACGGTATGGAGGCGCTCGATCTCGCACGCGCCCATCATCCCGACCTGATCCTGATGGATATCCAGCTGCCTGAGGTTTCGGGCCTGGTCGTCACCAAGTGGCTGAAGGATGACGACGAGCTGGCGCATATCCCGGTCATCGCTGTCACAGCCTTTGCTATGAAGGGTGACGAAGAGCGGATTTTGCAAGGCGGCTGCGAAGGTTACATCAGCAAGCCGATCTCCGTGCCACACTTTCTGGAAACTATTGCCCGCTACATTGGACCGGCCTGATCGCGCAGAGCCGGCTATGTCTGCTGCCTGATCGGCCCGCTCGACGCTCGTGGTGGACGCCACGGGCCGGCGAATAGATGTTTCTGAGGCCGAAAGTGACCGCTCGCGTACTGATCGTCGATGATATTCCCACCAATGTCAGGCTGCTCGAAGCGCGGCTGATTGCGGAATACTACGAGGTCGTCACCGCATCCTCAGGGGCCGAGGCACTGGCTATCTGCCATGCCTCCGATATCGACATCGTCCTCCTGGACGTGATGATGCCCGAAATGGATGGCTTCGAGGTTTGCCAGCGGCTCAAGGCCGATCCCAGGACCCATCACGTGCCGGTGCTGATGGTCACGGCGCTGGACCAGCCGTCCGATCGCGTGCGGGGGCTCGAGGTTGGCGCTGACGATTTTCTGACCAAGCCCGTCGACGACATGCAGTTGATGGCCCGCGTCAAAAGCCTGGTGCGGCTTAAATCCCTAACCGACGAATTGCGCGCCCGAGCAATGACCGGGCAGCAGATCGCCATCGAAGACGCTTTGCGGGCGATGGACCGGATAACCACCAATGGCGGCTCCATTCTGCTTGTCGACAGCGATGAGCGCCACGCCGAGCGCATCAAGTCTTATCTTACGCCTGAGCACGACGTGGATATTCTGACCCAACCGTCCGATGCAGTGTTCCAAGTCACTGGCGCAAACTATGAATTGGCGCTGGTCACGATGTCACTGACCGACTTCGACCCATTGCGCGTCTGCTCGCAAATCCGGACTCTCGACCATACCCGCAACCTGCCGATCATTCTGGTGGCCGATGAGAGCGACAAGCCCAGAGTGGTGCGGGCGCTCGATCTTGGCGTCAACGACTTCATCATGCGCCCCGTAGAGCGCAATGAGCTTGCGGCGCGGGTGCGGACACAGGTCCGGCGGCAGCGTTATGCCCTCGAGCTCCGCCAAAGCGTAACAAATACTATGGCCTTGGCCGTCACCGACGACATGACGGGCCTCTATAACCGCCGCTACTTCGACCGCCATCTGGGCGTGATGCTGAGCAAGGCACAGAGCCAGGAGCGCGATATGGCGCTGATGATCCTGGACATCGACCACTTCAAGGCCGTCAACGACACCTATGGCCACGACATTGGCGACGCGGTGCTCCGCGAGTTCGCGGCCCGCTTGAAGAGAAACATCCGCGGCGTTGATCTGGCTTGCAGATTCGGCGGCGAGGAATTCGTGGTGCTGATGCCCGATACCGACTACCGCCAGGCCGAGATCGTGGCGGAGCGGGTGCGGCACTCGATTTCCGAGCGGACATTCGAGGTGAGTGCGGGTCGGCCGCTATCGGTGACGGTTTCCGCCGGCGTCGCGCTCAACGAGACGGCTTCTGACACGCCGGAATCGCTGATCAAGCGAGCTGACGTGGCGCTCTATCGGGCCAAGCGCGAAGGCCGCAACCGGGTAGTTTTCGACGCCGCCTGAGCTGCGCGCAATTCGACCTATTAGGGTTATTCGTTATAATTAACAAAGGTTTGCCCGGCTCCCTGTACGGGTATTCCTTGAGTTTTCAACAGCGGCGAGTAGGTTGCCCTCAACACCAGCGAGCCACCCGGACGGGCCGGCCGCTGAGGGTTCCCTACGGCTCTCTCAGGTCCGCCGCAACTCCTGAGTCCCGTGGGGCGGTTGGTCCGGACGCGGACAGAGTGGCCTCTTCGACATGCCGCTCCGGACCAGCCACTCATCACCGAATTGGGTAACGGACTGTTACCCTTTGATGTAACCGACCCCATCCGGGCTCACGTCACAGGGCAACAAAAAACCCCGCATCGATGATGCGGGGTTTTTTGATTCTCGGATCGAGCAGGCGCCAGATTACTTGATCTTGGCTTCCTTGAACTCGACATGCTTGCGCACAACCGGGTCGTACTTGTTGTACGAGAGCTTCTCGGTCTGGGTACGGGCGTTCTTCTTGGTGACGTAGTAGTAGCCAGTATCAGCCGTCGACACGAGCTTGATCTTGACGGAAGCGGCTTTGGCCATTTGTCAGTCCTTACAAAACGAAAAGCGCCGCGGATTCCCCGGCGCCGGAATTTGGGCGCAACCTACGGATTTACCGCCGATTGTCAAGAGTGGCTTAGTCCCGATTGGCCGGATCGAAGCCGTGCATGCGGTTAGCCCATTGCATGCCGACGATAGCGCCCTTGATCGAGGGCAGCATGGCGAGCGGCATGATCACCGCCAGCGGCACCATGGTGTAGAGATAGGTGACGGGGCTGACGTGCCACACCATCTCCATGTGCATCATGATCAGGATCAGGATGTGGCCGACAATGGTGATGGCGATATAGGGAGGCATGTCGTCGGCGCGGTGCAGGTTGAGCTGCTCACCACAGGCGTCGCAATGGTCGACGACCTTGAGATAGGCGCGGAACATCTTGCCCTGGCCGCAATGGGGGCACTTGCATAGCGTCCCGCGCCAGATTGCCTGCCCTACGCTGCGTTGCTCAAGACCCTGCGCGACCATCATATCACCTCTTTCTCCGGCCCTTCGGACCGTAAGACTTAGATGGGCGCTTCTTCTCACGACGAACAGATGACGGATTGACGCGTGCGCCCTCGGACAGAAGCTCGAACCGCAGGGCGCCGGCGACCGGCGCAGCCTCCAGTAGCCGCACAGTTACGCGATCGCCGAGCGCGAACTTCTCGCCGGTACGATCCCCGATCATCGCCTGCCGTTCCTCGACATAGCGATAATAGTCCTGGCCGAGCGAGGAGGCGGGAATGAATCCGTCGGCGCCGGTCTCGAGCAGTCGCACGAACAGCCCGGATCGGGTAACACCCGAGATACGGCCCTCGAAGCGGGCACCGATCTGTGCTGCGAGAAACTGCGCCAGCAGACGGTCGGCCGTCTCGCGCTCGGCCATCATGGCCCGGCGCTCCGTGGCCGAGATGTGCTGGGCGATGCCGGCAAGCCGGAGAGCCTCGTTCTCGCTGAGGCCGTCGTCACCGAGGCCCAGAGCCTTGATCAGCGCCCGATGGACGATGAGGTCGGCATAGCGGCGGATGGGCGAAGTGAAGTGCGCGTAGCGGTTGAGATTGAGGCCGAAATGGCCGAGATTCTCGTTGTCGTACACCGCCTGCGCCTGGCTGCGCAGCACCATCTCGCTGACCTGCTCGATATTGCCGGCCTTGCGCGCCTGCCCGAGAATGCCATTGAAGTCGCTGGCGCGGACGCTGTCCGACTTCTTGATCGAAATATCGAGCGAGCCCAGAAAGTCGCGCAGCGCCTGAAGCTTTTCCGACGAAGGCTCATCGTGCACGCGATAGAGCAGGGGCGACTGCTTCGCTTCCAGCGTCTCGGCTGCCGCCACGTTGGCAGCGATCATCATTTCCTCGATGAGGCGATGCGCATCGAGCCTTTCGGGGATGCGGATATCCTTGACCATGCCCTTGTCGTCGAGAACGATCTTGCGCTCGGGCAGGTCGAGATCGAGCGGCCCGCGCTGGTCGCGCGCCTTGGCCATGGCGTCATAGGCAGCGTAGAGCGGCCGCAGGATGGGTTCGAGGATCGGGCCGGTCTTGTCGTCTGCATTGCCATCGATCGCCGCCTGGGCCTGCTGGTAGCTCAGCTTGGCTGCCGAGCGCATCAGGATGCGATGGAAACTATGGCTGCGCTTCTTGCCGTCGGCGCCGAAGACCATGCGGACGGCTAGCGCTGCACGCGGCTCACCCTCCTTGAGCGAGCACAGCTCGTTGGAAATGCGCTCGGGCAGCATGGGCACGACGCGGTCGGGGAAGTAGACCGAATTGCCGCGCAGATAGGCCTCGCGGTCGAGCGCCGTGCCCGGCCGCACGTAAGCGGCAACGTCGGCAATGGCGACGGTGACGATATGGCCCTTGGGGTTGGCTGGGTCGGTATCGGGCTCGGCATAGACGGCGTCGTCGTGATCCTTGGCGTCGAACGGGTCGATCGTAATCAGCGGCACGTCGCGCCAGTCCTCGCGGCCCTTGAGCACCGCCTCCCTGGCTTCGTCGGCCTCGCGGATGACGCTGGCGGGGAAGCGATACGGGATTTCGAGGTTGTGGATGGCAATGAGGCTGACGGCCCCTTCCGACATCGGATTGCCGATGACGGCGATGACCTTCGCGCGCGGGATCATCAGCCGGCCGGAAAGCTTGACTTCGACCTCGACGAGATCGCCGTCGGACGCGGTCAAAAGGTCGCCGAGCGGAATGCGCATTTCCTTGTTCTTGCGATCGACGGGGATCAGGCGCGCGCCGTCGTCGTCCATACGGACGATGCCGATCTGGCCGCGGCGCGGTTTGTCGAGGATCTTCATCGCCTTGGCGGTGTAGACCGGAATATCGGCTTCGCCGGCATCGATGCGCGCAAGGATGCGATCGCCGGGAGCGGGCACGACGCGAGCGTCGCGGCCCTGCAACACGGAAACGCGAGGCTTGTCGCCTTCTTCCTCGTTCCACTGCGCCGGGTAGGCGTGGAGATTATCCGGATCGGCGTCGCTGGGAATATCGAGCACAGTCACATGGGGCAGGGCGGCAGTGCGCCGCAGGGCCTTCCTTGTGCGCGTGATAACGCCTTCGCCTTCCAGCTCAGCGAGCATGGCCTTGAACGGTCGGCGCATGTCGCCCCTGATACCGAAGACCTTGGCAAGATCGCGCTTGCCCTTGATGTCGGATTGTTGGGCGAGCGCCTCGAGAAGCTGTTCGCGGGTCGGAAGCTCATAAGCTGCGGGTTTCCGCGCGCGCTTCGGACCGGAGAGATTTTTGGGTTTGGTAATTGGTGGCTTGGCCATTGGGTCGTTTCTGAAAATGTATTGGATAGATAGGGCAATCCGGGGTGGATTGCCAATTTGGATTGGGGGGGGAGATCGAATGGCCCACCCACCGCGCGTCACCCTCGGGCTTGCCCCGAGGGCTCTTCACTACCCGAACGTCCGAAAGTGTAACGCTCTCGGGTCAAGCCCGAGGGTGACGGGCGGTGGTGTGGGTCGGTGATAAGGTGCTCCAAGCACCTTCCGATTCTCCGGACCATCTCATGACCATTCCCTTCTTCGACGGCCATAACGACACCCTGTTGAAATTGCTGGAGGCCGATGGAGCCGATAAGGAGCGGCCGTTTATCGAGGGCATGCCGTCGGCGCAGCTTGATCTTCCGAGGGCAAAGGCGGCTGGCATGGCAGGCGGGTTCCTCGCGATGTTTCCGCCACCGCTGAAGACCGGTCTCGCCACCGTCGCAGGCGGCCCTGCGCTTAGCCCGAACCTGCCGCCGGAATTGGCTCTGGCCGATGCTCAGCTGGTTACCAATGGCATGGCGTCGATCCTGTTGCGGCTGGAGCGGGCGGGGGCCCTGGCGGTCTGTCGTAGTGCCAGCGACGTCCGGGCCGCTATTGACCGGCAGGTATTGGCAGCAATCTTCCATATCGAGGGCGCCGAGGCGATCGATACGGATTTCCGGTCGCTCGACGTGCTGTACGCCGCCGGGCTGCGCTCTATCGGCATCGTCTGGAGCCGCGCCAATGCCTTCGGCACCGGCGTACCCTTCCGCCACAATGTCGATCCGGATATCGGACCCGGCCTGACCGACGCGGGCAAGGAACTGGTCCGCGTCAGCAACCGCATGGGCATTATGCTCGATCTGTCGCATCTCAATGCGGCCGGTTTCCGTGACGTCGCTGCGATCAGCGACAAGCCTTTGGTTGCCACGCATTCCAATGTTCATGCCATCAGCCCGAGCTCGCGTAATCTGGTGGACTGGCAGCTTGCCGCCATCGCCGAGAGCAAGGGCGTGGTTGGCCTCAACTATGCGGTGGGGTTCCTGCAGCCCGACGGCGTGTTCCGCGCCGACACTCCGCTGGAGCTGATGGTTCGCCATGTTGATGCGCTGGTGGACGCCCTGGGCGAAGACGGCGTGGCGCTAGGGAGCGACTTTGACGGAGCGATGATCCCTGCAGTGATGGGAGACGTCACCGGCGTGCCAAAATTGCTGCAGGCGCTGCTGGACAAGGGCTATGGGGAAGAGCTGGTGGGCAAGATTGCGCTGGGCAACTGGCTGCGAATGATCGAAACGACCATCGGCTAAGGGGCAGCCGCCGGGCGCTGCGTAACCTGGCCTTTCCGGACACGCCAGAGAATGTGGAATTCGCCTATGAGAGCATGCTGCCGACATTGGATGCGATCGCCCAATCGGACCCGAAGCCCAGGCTGCACCGGGTGACCCACCTCTACCGGCTATTCGTGGCCGAGGATGTTCACCAGGCGGCCGAAGGGATCGCGCACGTAGAAGCGGCGCACGCCCCACGGCTCGGTGGCCGGGCCGTATTCGACGGCAATCCCCGCCTGTCTCACCTTGGCGAGAACCTCGTCGAGATTGTCGACCTCGATCGACAGATCCGGCACGTCTGTGCCCGAACCGCCCTCCGAGGCAAAGCTGACTTGAGCCATGGCCTTGGCGTCGCTGGCGAAGGTCACGATCCAGCCGTGGTCCATGGCGACATCCATGCCGAGGATATCGCCATAGAATGACTTCGCATCAGCGGGGCGGGCGGTCTTGATGTTGGCCACGACGCGTTTGACGACCATGCAGATCTCCCGCCTTGCCTAGAACGGTACGTCTTCGGCCTTCACGGTCCTTTTCGGCGCGGCCTTCTTGGCGGCAGGCTTTTTGGCAGCAGTCTTTGCCGCCGGCTTCTTGGCTGCAGCCTTCTTCGCCGGAGACTTCTTGACCTTGGTGCCTGTTGCCTCGGCGCGGGCGGCGATCCATTCGACCGCCTGTTCCAGCGTCACATCCTCCGGCTTGATATCCTTGGGAATAGTGGCGTTGACCTTGCCCTGGTTGACATAGGGGCCATAGCGGCCAGCCCGGACAGTGATGGGGCCGTTGTCGTGCTCGAAGGTCTGGATGGCAGCGACGGTAGCGCCACCGCCACGCTTGAAGCCGCCAGCGGCTTTCTGGGCGATGAGATCGACAGCGCGGTTGAGACCGACCTGCCAGACCTCCTCGACATCGGGCAGGTTGGCATATTTGCCATCATGCAGGACGAAGGGGCCATAGCGGCCGATGCCCGCGGATATGGGCAGCCCGGTCTCCGGATGCAAGCCCACTTCGCGCGGCAGCGACAGCAGCTTGAGCGCCGCCTCAAGCGTCAGCGATGCGGCCTCCCAGCCCTTGGGCAGGGACGAGCGCTTGGGCTCCTTGCCCTCGCCGAGCTGCACATAGGGGCCGAAACGGCCGGACTTGAGGTGAACCTCTTCGCCCGTTTCCGGATCGGTGCCGAGGACGCCGTCGCCGGCTGCGGCTTCCGAGGACTGGCCGGTGGCCGCATCGGAGAGCTGCATGGTGTGCTTGCACTCTGGGTAGTTGGAACAGCCGATGAAGGCACCGAACTTGCCCAGCTTCAGCGACAGCTGGCCAGTGCCGCAGGTGGGGCACTTGCGGGGATCGGAGCCGTCTTCCTTGGGCGGGAAGATGTGGCTGGCGAGCAGGTCATTGAGCGCGTCGAGCACTTCGGAGACGCGAAGATCCTTGATCTCTTCGGTAGCGCCAGTGAAATCCTTCCAGAAATCGCGCAGCACCTGCTTGTAATCAAGCACGCCGGCCGAAATCTCGTCGAGCTGTTCTTCGAGGCCAGCGGTGAAGCCGTATTCGACGTAGCGGGTGAAGAAGCTCTCGAGGAAGGCCGTGACGATGCGACCGCGATCCTCGGGATGCAGGGCCTTGCCTTCGAGGCGCACATAGTCGCGCTCGACCAGCGTGGTGACCGTCGTTGCATAGGTCGAGGGACGGCCGATACCGAGCTCTTCCATCTTCTTGATCAGGCTGGCTTCGGTATAGCGGGCCGGCGGCTGAGTGAAGTGCTGCTCGATATCGACCGACTGCAGGTCTGGCTTGTCGCCGACCGCCAGGGCCGGCAATTCGCGGCTGTCCTCGTCGTCCTCATCCTCGTCCGATTTGGCCTCGATGCCATAGAGAGTGAGGAAGCCCGGGAAGGTGACCACCGAACCAACAGCGCGCAGTTCGACGGCGCGGCCAGGGACGTTCACGAGGATATCCACCGTGGTACGATCGATCTCGGCCGAGCGCATTTGGCTGGCCAGGGTGCGGCGCCAGATCAGACCGTAGAGCTTCTGCTGATCGGCATCGATATGCAGGTCTTCCGGCTTTTTGAACATATCCGTCGGGCGGATGGCCTCGTGCGCCTCCTGGGCGTTCTTGGCTTTGCTCTGATAGATGCGCGCCTTTTCGGGCAGGTAGGCATCACCGTAGATCTTGCCGATGGCGCTGCGGGCATTGGCAATACCCTCGGGCGACATCTGCACCGCGTCGGTACGCATATAGGTGATCACGCCATCTTCGTAGAGACGCTGGGCGATCTGCATGGTGCGAGACGGCGAAAAGCCGAGGCGCGACGAAGCGTCCTGCTGCAGGCTGGACGTGGTGAAGGGTGCGTAGGGATTGCGCTTGGTCGGCTTCTTTTCCACCGACGACACGTTGAAATTGCCCGCCTCGATGATCTTCTTCAACTCGGCAGCATTTTCGCCGGTCTTGATATCGAGCTTGTCGGTCTTCTTGCCGTCGACCGAATAGAGACGGGCCAGGAAAGACTTACCCTTCTGCGCCAGCTTGGCCTCGACGGACCAGTATTCATCGGCGCGGAACTTCTCGATTTCGGCTTCGCGGTCACAGACGAGGCGCAACGTCACCGACTGCACGCGGCCAGCCGACCTGGAGCCGGGCAACTTGCGCCAGAGAATGGGGGAAAGTGTGAAGCCGACCAGATAGTCGAGCGCGCGGCGCGCCAGATAGGCATCGACCAGCGGCTCGTCGATCTGCCGTGACTTGGCCATGGCTTCCAGGATCGCGTCCTTGGTGATCGAGTTGAACACCACGCGGCGCACCGGCAGGTCCTTCTTGATCGCCTTCTTCTTCCGCAGCACGTCGAGCACGTGCCAGGAAATGGCTTCGCCTTCGCGGTCAGGGTCGGTCGCGAGGATCAATTCGTCGGCGTTTTTGACGGCGCGGGCGATGTCGGCAATGTGCTTGTTGGCCTTGGCGCCAACTTCCCACGACATGGCGAAGTCTTCTTCCGGCCGCACCGAACCGTCCTTGGCCGGCAAATCGCGGACGTGCCCGAAGCTGGCCAGGACTTCGAAATCCTTGCCCAGATACGAGCTGATCTTTTTGATCTTGGCCGGACTTTCGACGATGACGACCTTCATGGAGACCCGTTCCGCAACGCTTGGTAAGAAGTGGCGCAACATGGTGAAGCCAACGGACGGTGTCAATGTAGGCAAAATGGCCCGAGCCGCACTCTCTCTTAGAGAGAGGAAAATTTGCGGCACCGTCTAATCTGCTCAGACCGCCTTGCATCTGCCATACAAGATGTGCAGAATTGCCATAGCGCGTTCTGCGCTTCGCCCCTTCTGTGCATTGCTCCCCGATTGACCGGTTCGCCCCGTAGCGTACCGCCGTCCGCCGAGCTTCGCCGGGGCGCTTCAGGAGGAATTTGATATGGAATATCGCAAGCTCGGTAATAGCGGCGCTATTGTTTCGGCCTATTGCCTCGGCACCATGACCTTTGGCGCGGAGTCCGATGAGGCCACTTCGTTCCGGTTGATGGACGACTATGTCGCCGCCGGCGGCAATTTCATCGATACAGCCGATGTCTATAGCGCCGGCGTTTCCGAGGAAATTGTTGGGCGCTGGCTCAAGAGCAAGCCGGGTATCCTGCGCGACCTAGTCATCACCACGAAGGGCCGTTTCCCGATGGGGGACGGGCCGAACCACCTCGGCCTGTCGCGCAAGCACCTCAACGAAGCGTTGGACGCCTCCCTCAAACGCCTGGGCGTCGAGCATATCGACCTCTACCAGATGCACGCCTGGGACGCGCTGACCCCTTTGGAAGAGACGCTGCGCTTCCTCGATGACTCCATCCGTAACGGCAAGATTGCCTATTATGGCTTCTCCAACTTCCTCGGCTGGCAATTGACCAAGGCCGTCTGGCTGGCCAAGGCCAATGGTTATGCGCCGCCGGTGACCCTGCAACCGCAATACAACCTGCTGGTGCGCGACATCGAGCACGAGATCGTACCGGCCGCGCTGGATGCCAATATAGGCCTGCTGCCATGGTCGCCGCTCGGTGGCGGCTGGCTGTCAGGCAAATACAAGCGCGACCAGATGCCGGTTGGAGCAACGCGGCTGGGTGAAAACCCCAGGCGCGGCCAGGAGGCATTCGAGCCGCGCAATGCCAAGTCGGCGACGTGGGATATTATTGGTGCCGTGGAAGACGTCGCCAAGGCCCGAGGCGTCAGCATGGCGCAGATTGCGCTGGCCTGGGTCGCCGTGCAGCCGGCCGTGACCTCGGTGATCCTAGGCGCGCGGACGACGGAGCAGTTGCAGGACAATCTGGGTGCCGTCAGTCTGACGTTGACCACCGAAGAACTGGAAAAGCTCGGCGGCGTCAGCAAGCCGATCGTCGGCGACTATCCTTACGGAGCCGGCGGCATCGGGCAGCGGAACCGCAAGATCGAAGGCGGTCGTTAAGGGCGCAATGCTAGTTGGGGATGAATGGGCATTGCCCTATCATCCCCAAGAATGGTGTTTGGGCCTCATGAAACCGAGCCTCGCATTGATTCCCGACTTCGACCTTTCGGCGCGCAACACTCTTGCTTTGCGCGCCACGTCGCGCCTCGGCATGTTGATCACGGAACCGGCCATGGTTCCCCAACTCATTGCCATGGCCACCGCCGAAGGCGCGGCGCTACGCATTCTCGGCGGCGGCAGCAATGTGGTCCTGGCACCGCATTTTGACGGGATCACCGCGATCATGGCGATTACCGGTCGCCGCATTGTCGAGAGCACCGATCAAAGTACGCTCATCGAAATCGCTGCCGGTGAAGACTGGCACCAGATGGTGACCTGGACGGTGGAGCAGGGGCTCGGCGGCGTCGAAAACCTGGCCGGCATTCCAGGAACCGTCGGCGCGGCCCCGGTGCAGAATATCGGCGCCTATGGCGTCGAAGTGGCTGACGTCCTTGAAACTCTGGTCGCCTACGATCGTCGGGACGGCGTCGAGCGGGTTTTTGCGCGCGCCGAATGCGCTTTTGCCTATCGCGACAGCCTGTTCAAGCGCGAGGCAGGCCGCTTCGTGGTGCTCTCACTGCGGTTACGCCTGCCAAAGCCCTGGACGCCAAATCTGGGTTTCGCCGGACTGTCCGATCTCGGCGACAGCAGCGAAATCACGCCGCGGACGGTGATGGATAGGGTGCTGGCACTTCGTGGCTCGAAACTGCCCGACTGGCGCGTTACGCCCAATGCGGGCTCATTTTTCCAGAATCCCATCCTGCCAGCATCCGAAGCGCAACCCGTACTGAACGAATTCCCGACAGCTCCCGCGTTTCCGCAGCCCGATGGCCGGTTGAAGCTTTCGGCGGGCTGGCTGATCGAAAAGAGCGGGCTCAAGGGCTTCCAACTGGGCCCGGCGGGTATCTCGGATCGGCATGCTTTGGTCGTGATCAACCGCGGCGGCGCTACAGCCGATGACGTCGCAGCGCTGGCGGAGCATGTGAAGCAGACCGTGAGGCAGCGGTTCGGCGTGCAACTGCACGAGGAGCCGGTGTTCTTGTAGGCATGAAAAACCTCTTTGTCGTCACGCATACTCAGTCTGTGCATCACATCGAGAACAAGGTTGGCGGTTGGTATGATACCGGACTAACCCCACAGGGCAGATTGGACGCTGCGTCGGTGGCGGAGCAATTGTCGAAGACCATCGGAGAGGCTCCGGTGGAAATTTACAGTTCCGACCTTCTTCGGGCGTCGCAAACTGCCGCAATAATCGCCGAGCGCCTTCGCTCATCGTTTGAAGCAACTGGCGACTTGCGAGAAATCAGCTATGGCACGGCCGGAGGAAAACCAGAGGAATGGCTTGCTGCCCGCCAGGAGACGGCTCCCGATGACAACCGTTTGGACCATCGCGGCGGCATAGCCGACGGTGAAACGCGACGCGAACTTGCCGAGCGGGTCTATCGATCTGTGCACGCCATCATTTCGCGGCCCTGCACGACCCAGATCATCGTCACCCACGGATTTGCGCTGACCTTCGTGGTCGCCGCGTGGATCAAGATGCCTATCGATGCGGCCGGTTTTGTAGCGTTTCCCGCGCGCTCGGGCAGTATCACACATTTGCAGCAAGATGATTATTGGCGAAACCGTGGGGTCATTCGCCTTGCTGACACGGCCCACCTGACGCGGACGGACCTTCCTGGCTGAGAATCTTACCTAACTATATTTCCGCGCCACCAACTGCCCGCTCGACCATTCGATCTCACCGGCCAGATCAAGCTCCAGTAACAGCATCTGGATTGCAGATACTGAGAGGCCGGACTGCCGTACCAACTCGTCGACCTCGACGGGCGTGGCATTGAGCGAGGCCACAAGCCGGGACTTGTCGTCGTCGCTCGGTGGAGGCTCGTCGGGTGCCAGGTCCGGCTCCCAATCGCGATCGAACAGCGCGGCGCGCGACGGGTCGGCGCTGCCCAGCGTCTCGATGATGTCCTGCGCATTGGTGATCAGCTTGGCGCCTTGCTGGATCAGGGCATTGCCGCCCTCGGACCGTGGATCGAGCGGCGATCCAGGCACCGCGAAGACGTCACGGTTTTGCTCGAGCGCAAGGCGTGCAGTGATGAGGGAACCGCTGCGTTTGGCCGCTTCCACCACCACGATGCCAAGCGAGAGACCGGAAACCAGTCGGTTACGCCTCGGGAAATCGCGGGCACGTGGCTCCCAGCCCAGCGGCATTTCCGTGAGCAGAGCGCCGCCACTGTCGAGAATATCGTGCGCCAGCGGGATGTTCTCGTCGGGGTAGATTTTGTCAAAGCCGCCGGCGAGCACGGCAATGGTGCCCGTGGTCAGCGTCGCCTTGTGCGCGGCAGTGTCGATGCCACGGGCCAGTCCGGACACGACGGTGTAGCCGCGCTCGCCCAACTCGGAGGACAGCATGCGGGTCATCTTGATGCCGGCAGCGGAAGCGTTGCGCGCGCCAACCACGCCAACGGTGCGCTGCCAGCTAAGGTTCGCACCGCCCGCCATGGTGATCAGTGGCGGCGACGCCGGAATGTAACTGAGCAGTTGCGGATAGTCGGCCTCACCGGCAGCGACCAGACGGGCGCCGTAGCGCGAGAGACCGGCGATTTCGTCTTCGGCGGCTGATTGGCTGATGACGCGGACCGGCTTGCCGGTGCGCTTGACCAGGTCGGGCAGGGCGGCCAAGGCCGCCTCGGCCGAACCGAAACGGTTGAGCAATTGCCGGAACGTGGCTGGCCCGACATTGTCGGTACGCAGCAGGCGCAGCCACGCCACGCGCTGAGAATTCGTCAGATTTGCGCCACCCGACCGAGGCGCCAAGGCTTAGGAGGCTTTCTTCTCGGAGCCGATCTTTGGCTCGGTGCCACGGATCAGCCGCGCGATATTCTCGCGGTGCTGATAAAACAGCAGAATGGCCAGCAGGGCGGCTGTAGCCGCCAGCCATTCATCGACAATGACATAGGCAAAAATCGGCGCTGTGGCGGCGGCCGTGAGCGCGGCCAGCGAGGAGAATTTGCGCGTAACGGCGATGAGTAGCCAGACCGCACAGAAAATTAGCCCTACCGGCCAGGACAGGGCCAGCAACGAGCCGATCATCACCGCCACGCCCTTGCCGCCCTTGAAGTTGAGCCAGGCAGGGAAGCAGTGGCCGAGGAAGGCTCCCACTGCGGCGAGATAGAGCGGCAAAACCCGGTCGCCGCCGATGGGCAGATCGGGCGTGTAGAGCATGGCGCGCGCCAGCAGCACGGCGGCCGCGGCCTTGCCGGCGTCCAGAATGAGCGTCGCAGCGGCAATGCTTCGGTTGCCGGTGCGCAGCACATTGGTGGCGCCAATATTGCCCGAGCCGATCTGGCGGATGTCGCCCAGCCCGGCCGCCCGCGTCAGAAACAGGCCAAACGGGATCGAACCCAGCAGATAGCCGACGACAAACACGGCGATCAGGCCGGGGATCATCGCCCCGCCAAACAGCCAGGGCGCGAACATGGGGACGTAGGAATCGGTCACGGCCTAGTTCTCCTCGGTATGCAGATGGACGGTTTCTCCCGCCACGATTGTGCGCATCACCTTGCCAGCAAGCCGCGCGCCTTCAAAGCTGGTATTGCGCGATCTCGACCGGATTTGGCGTTCGGTCACCTGCCAGGGGTAGTCGAGATCCACCAGGATGAGGTCGGCCGGCGCACCTTGTGCAATGCGGCCGGAGGGCAGGCCGAGAATATCGGCGGGCCGACTGGTCATGGCGCGGAGCACGGTCAGCAGGTCGGCATCCCCGGAATGAACCAACCTCAGCGCCGCAGCGAGCAGGGTTTCGAGGCCGATGGCGCCGTCCGAAGCCTCGGCGAAGGGTTGGCGCTTGACCTCGGTATCCTGCGGGTCGTGGTCGGAATGGATCGTGTCGATGGTGCCGTTGCGCAGACCCTCGATCACTGCCTGCCGGTCATCTTCCGAGCGCAGTGGCGTCGAAAGCTTAAAGAAGGTGCGGTAGCGGCCGATGTCGTTCTCGTTCAGCGCCAGGTTATTGATCGAGATACCTGACGTAACGTGGCCGTTACGCTTCTTCGCCGCAGCCACGAGCTCGACCGAGGCGGCGCAGGAGATTTGTGCCGCGTGGTATTTGACGCCGGTGAGCATGGCGAGCTGGAGATCGCGGGCCAGCGGGACGGTCTCGGCTTCGCGGGGAATACCCTTGAGGCCGAGTACGGTAGCGAATAGGCCCTCGTTCATCACCCCGTCGCCAGTGAGACTCCTGTCGGAGAGATGGTGGACGATGGTCATGCCGTAATTGGCGGCGTAGCTCATCGCCGTACGCAGCATGGCGCTTGACTGGATGGCGTTGCGGCCGTCGGTCAGGCAGACGGCGCCGGCCTCCTGCAACAGGCCGAACTCGGTCAGCTCCTGCCCGCCGAGGCCCTTGGTGATCGCGGCGGCAGGCAATACGTTGACCTTGGACGTGGCCTTGGCCCGGCGGATGAGAAAATCCACCAGCGCGCCATCATCGACCACAGGGGCGGTATCCGGCATCATGACGAAGCTGGTGACACCACCAGCAGCGGCGGCTTCGCCGGCCGATTGCAGGGTCTCGCGATATTCCTTGCCGGGCTCGCCGGTAAAGACGCGCATGTCGATCAGGCCGGGCGCCAGCACCAGGCCGTCGGCGTTGATGACCTCGGCGCCCTCTGGCACGCCGATCGGGGCGCCGAACGCCACTTCGGCGATGAGACCGTTCTCGATCAGCACCGCGCCGGGCTTGTCTGTATTGGTCGCCGGATCGACGATGCGGGCATTTTCGATGAGGAGAGGGGCGGTCATGGCGCATTCCTCGCCGGCAGCAGCGCATCGAGCACGGCCATGCGTACCGCCACGCCCATTTCCACCTGGTCGGTGATCACTGAGGCCGGACCATCGGCAATGGCCGGGTCGATCTCGACGCCGCGATTCATCGGGCCGGGATGCATGACGATGGCGTCTGGCTTGGCATAGCTGAGCTTTTCAGCGTCGAGGCCGTAGAAGCGATAATATTCGCGAACCGAAGGTATCATCTTGCCACTGGCGCGCTCATGCTGCAGGCGCAGCATCATCACCACATCGACGTCCCTCAGCCCTTCGCGCATATCTGTGAACACCTCGGTGGCGAGGTGCTCGATGCCTGCCGGAAGCAGATTGCGCGGAGCGATGACGCGGGTGCGGACGTTGAGCGCGCCGAGCAACAACAGGTTGGAGCGGACCACGCGGGAATTGGCGATATCGCCGCAAATCGCAACGGTCAGCCCCGAGATGCGGCCCTTGTGGTTGCGGATAGTGAGGGCGTCGAGCAGGGCCTGCGTCGGATGCTCGTGTGCGCCGTCACCGGCGTTGATCACCGAGCAGCCGACTTTCTGGCTGAGCAATTCAACCGCGCCGGCCGCCGAGTGGCGCACGACGATGACGTCGGGCCGCATGGCATTGAGTGTCGCGGCAGTATCGACCAGCGTTTCGCCCTTGGAGACGGAACTGGTCTTGACGGACATGTTCATGACCAGGGCGCCGAGCCGCTTGCCGGCAATCTCGAACGACCCTTGGGTGCGGGTAGACGATTCGAAGAACAGGTTGATCTGCGTCTTGCCTGTCAGCGTCGGATGACTTTTCCGCTCCTGCCGGGAAACCGGCACCATGCGCTCGGCTCTGTCGAGCAGGTCCACGATCTCGTGCTGCTTGAGATCGGCGATGGACAGCAGATGCTTCTGGCTGAAAGGGGGAAAGTCGCCGGACGGGCCGGCTTGCGTTGCGGTTTTGCTGGCGCGAACTTGGGCCATGCGCTCCCATCCCTGATGTTGGATGGGGTCTAGCGGAGGGGGGCAGGAGGAGCAAGCCCCAAGGCGGCAGAATCAACGGCCGGCTGCACGGCCGTTGCGCTCAGGTAGCGGAGAAGAAGAAGCCGAGACCGGCCAGGGCGAAGGCCAGGGCAGAGGCGGCCGTGCGGAGGTGGGTCCAAGGCATCCACGCCGTGGTGTAGGTGGTCCACACGTCGCGCGCAGCGGTGAGGTCAGCGGGGATCGAGGCCCGGGCGAGTCCATCGTTCAGCGGAATGTTGATCGCCCCGGTTATGCCGATTCCGCCCACAAGATAGATCAGTGCCGAGCCGGCGAAGAGCCAGAGGGATGCGGTCTGTCCGCCTTGCCAGGACAGCACGGCGGCAGCGATCAGCAGTAGCGGCAGGCCCGCGAAAAACGCGAGGAAGATCGGGTTGGGCACGGCGATGTTGATGCCCTGCATACTGTCGATGGCGCTGCGCGGATCGGCTCGGTCGAGCCCCCACATCACGGTGAAGGAATAGGTCCAGAAAAAGCCGGCCATGATGCCGCTGGCGAGGAGCGCAGCGAAGCCGACGATTTGCGCTGAGGTGTGCATGACAGGTCCTCTTAGGCCGCGGCGAGCGCGGTGCGGTTGCGGTGACGAAGATAGAGCACGAGGCCAAGGCTGCCGATGGCAAGTTCGATGGCGGTCGCCACCAGAAGGCCATCGGCGGGGCGCCCATCGAGTGCCACGGCAATGAGCCGTGACACGCCGTAGCTGAGATAAAGTCCGGTCGCAGCCAGCAGTGAGAGATTTGCAAGGCGCGGCACGAAAACCCCGCCGACGATGATCCCGCCGAGAGCCATCAATGACAGCCCATGCGAGCGCATTTCATTGAGCAACGTGATCTGACCGGTCAGGTCGAGACCATAGCCCGCGTAGAACGACAGCGGCGCCAGGAGGATGGTGCCGCCGAGGCCGATGCCGATGACACCGGCCAGGACGAGGAAAGCTTTGACGAGCATGGCAAGGCTCCCGTTGTGGCCGGTTAGGCCTGGGCCGACCAGACGCCGGTAGCGGCAATCCGCTTGACGAAGTCGCCAAAATCGCGCTGCTCGCGGCCAAGCGCACGTTGCACGCCATTGCCGATGCTTTCATTGCGGCCGTCAAAGACCTCGGCACAGAGATCGTGAAGGAAGTCAGCAGTCGGCGCACCCACCTCTGGCAGCAAGGCGGCGTGAAACTCCTCGAGGGAGATGTGGCTGTACTGCGCGCTGAGTCCCGAGGCCGCATTGATCTCGGCCACGGCGTCGGCAAAGCTCAGCAGGCGTGGCCCGGTGACTTCGTAGAGCTGGCCATTGTGGCGCTCGTCGATCAGGGCCGCGGTGGCGACATCGGCGATGTCATCGACATCGATGAAGGGCTCCTTGCGGTCGTGGGCGGGCAGGGCGACATAACCCTCGAGCAGCGACCCCAGCAGGACGCCTTCGCTGAAATTCTGGTTGAACCAGCTGGCACGAACAATGGTGTAGTCGAGGCCCGATGCCTGCACGATGGCCTCGCTGGCCTGCGCATTGTGCTCACCACGGCCCGAGAGCAAAACGAGGCGCTTGAGGCCGGTCTCTTTGGCGATCTCGGTGAATTTCCGGATCGCCTCAGGCGCGCCCTTGGCGGCGAGATCGGGAACAAAAGCCACGAAGGCGGTCTCGGCGCCGGCCAGCGTCGCAGCCCAGGTGGACTGGTCCTCCCAATCGAAGGATGGCGAGGACTTGCGCGAGGCGCCGCGCACAGGCTGCCCCAGGGCTTCGAGCCGGGAGACGATCCGGCTGCCGACCTTGCCGGTGGCGCCGATGACGAGGATGGGGGAGGTCATTTGCGTTTGATCCATGTTGTGCGTTGCGACGCCGTGGAAGATGCGTCGACAACCTTGGATCATCAATATTCTGGACGCCGCTGTTTTATGCAGATCGTCCAGACAAGTGGACGATACGACAATAGCGATGCTATGAACGCGTCATGAGTGATCCTTCCTTTCAACCACCGCCATTGTCCGATCCGCTGGGTGAGGTGCTGCATATGCTCCATCTCACCGGCACCCTGTATTGTCGCGCCGAGATGACCGCGCCTTGGGGCATAACCATGCCGCGGCTGATCGACTCGATGATGTTCGTCATCGTGACCGCGGGCCGCTGCTGGCTGAAAATGCCCGGGCAGGAGCCGGTCATGCTCCATCAGGGCAGCATGGTCTTGCTGCCGCATGGCACCAATTACGACCTGCTGAGCGCGGTCGACGCCACGCCGACACCGCTGTTCGATATCCCGGTCGAAAGGATCGGCAACCGCTACGAGATCATGACGCACGGGGGTGGCGGCGAAATGACTCGCGCCACGTCGGGCGTGGTGCAGTTCGACCATGTCGCGGCCAAACGCCTGGTGACGCTGCTGCCGGATGTCTTGCGCATCGATGCCTGGGAAGATGAAATCGGCAGTTGGCTGCAAAGCACGCTGGCCCTGATCGCCCGCGAGGCCAGCATGCTGCGACCGGGCGGCGAAACGGTGATGACGCGATTGGCCGATATCTTGGTGATCCAGGCGATCCGGACCTGGCTCGACCGGGCGCCAGAGGCCAATCTCGGGTGGCTGGCGGCCCTACGCGACAAGCAGATCGGCCGCACGCTGGCTTTGATCCACCGCCGTCCCGAACACGACTGGAGCGTCGCCGAACTGGCGAGCGAAGCCGGGATGTCGCGCTCGGCCTTCTCGGCCCGGTTTACTGAGCTGGTGAGCCAGCCGGTCATGCAATACCTGGCGCAATGGCGGCTGCATCTGGCGCGCTCCGATCTGCTCGACACGCGCGAAGCGGTAGGCACGATCGCCGCCCGCGCCGGCTACCAGTCCGAGGCAGCCTTCGGGCGCGCCTTCAAGCAGTTCTTCGGCGTACCACCGGGCGCCATTCGCAAGCTAGCCGCGGCGTAGCCGGTCCAGCGCGCCCTGCAGGATGTAGCTGGCAGCGAGTTTGTCCACGACTTCGGCCCGCCGATCGCGCCGCAGGTCAGCCTCGATCATCATGCGCGTTACGGCGCTGGTGGAAAGGCGTTCGTCCCAGAAGGCAATCGGCAGCGCAATACGCTGAGCAAGGCTACGGGCGAAAGCGCGCGTCGACTGCACGCGCGGGCCCTCGGACCCGTCCATATTAAGCGGCAGCCCGAGGATAATGGCGACGACCTGATTTTGCGCGATCAACTCATCGAGCCTGATCGCGTCCTGCGTAAACTTGGTACGCTTGATGGTCTCGAGCGGCGACGCCGAATACCGCATGGCATCGGACACTGCGACACCAATGGTCTTGGTACCCAGATCGAGGCCCAGAATCCTGCCGGTGGCGGGAATCGATTCCAGCGGGTTGGCGAAGTCTTCGGTCATTGGGGGCTCGCTTGCCAGTCGTCTGCCGTCCTATAGGCTGCGGCACGGTTTGGCGACAGGAAAGCGGCGATGAAACTCACCTGGTTCGGCGGGACGACGATCCGCATTCATATCGGCGGCGCGATTCTGGTGGTCGACGCCGATGCGGCGCCCCAAGGAATCGATGCGGCCGAGCTGGTTTCGGGCGCTGATCTGGTGATTGCCGGGTTCGGGGCCGGGCTTGAGGCCGTTGACGCTGCGAGTTGGAAGCCGCGCAGGCCGCTGCGGCTAGTCGACGAGGGCGATGACCTGCCCAAGGTCGAGGCCTGGTCGGTGGGTGCGGGAGGAGTGCTCATCGCCGCTACCGGCGAACCACCTTTGCTGTTGCTGGCAGCGAATGCGCCGCCGCTGGGACGCTGGGCCGACAGCGCCGTCATTACACTTTTTGGCCATGGTGAACGGCTTATCGAACTCGGCGCGGCGGTGCTTGCCGCTTCGGCGCCCCGCCTTCTAGCGCTTGCGGGCGACGAGGCGGCCATGGATATCGCGATCCCGGCGCTGGCGCCGCGACTGGATGGCAGCGGCCTCGTCTCGCTCGAAGCCGGGTTGGCACTGGAAATCTGATCCGGCTCATCAGCCATTTTCATTGTCTTTTGTGCCGCGCGGTTGCTAATAACGCCGCAAACAAAGCCGCTGTTTCTGGAGTTTCCCATGTCTGTCGACGCTGCAACCGTAAAGCGCATCGGGCGCCTGGCGCGTATCCGCATCGAAGAGGACGAGGTTGCCGCCTATCAGGGCGAGCTGAACGCCATCCTGGGCTTCGTCGAACAGCTCTCGGAAGTGAATGTCGACGGGGTCGAGCCAATGACGTCGGTGACGCCGATGACGCTGCGCCGCCGCGACGACGTGATTAGTGATGGCGGCTACCCTGAGAAGATCGTCAGCAACGCCCCGCTGAGCGAAGACAACTTCTTCATGGTGCCCAAGGTGATCGAATAATGGTGGTCAGCATCGCCATCGAAACCCCATTGCAGGACGATGTGCGCGGGCTTGTCGCCAAGCTCAACGACCATTTGCTGCCGCTGTCGCCGCTGGAATTCCAGTTCAAGATGACCGTCGAGCAGATGGCGGAGAGCAACACCACGCTGTTCGTGGCCCGCGACGAGACGGGCAGGGCGGTCGGCATGGGCGCGCTCAAGGTGCATTCGGCCGAGCTTGGCGAGGTCAAGCGCATGTTCACCGACCCTGAAGTGCGCGGCAAGCGCATCGGTTCGGCACTACTCGACGCCATCGTGGCCCTGGCGCGCGACAAAGGCCTGCCAACGCTGATGCTCGAAACCGGCACCGGCGACGGCATGGCCGAGGCGCATCGGCTCTACACCCGTAGCGGCTTCGTGACGCGTGGACCGTTTCTCGACTATCCCGACAGCGAATGGTCGGCCTTCTTCGAGCTGCCCCTCAAGCAGGAGCAGACGGCGTGAGGACGATGCTGACCATGGCGGTCCTGGCTCTGCTGGCCGGGACGGCCTTCGCGCAGGAAGACATGGTCATCGACCAGACCAAGCTTTACGTCACCGACCCGGCGGCTTGCCAGGCGGTGGAAAAGCAAGGCGTCGATGCCTTCATGGAGATGGATTTCCTGAGCCTCACGTTCGAAGGTGGCATCCAGTCGATGGAATTCCACTGCAATTTCTATGACGTCAAGAGCCGGCCGAGTACGCCGGTTCTGCTCGTCGACGCCGTCTGCGAAATCCCAGGCGACCTCTATCCCGACATGCTGGCCATTGCGCCGCACGATGCCGGCGCTATCCGCGTGTCGTCCAACAACGATGCGATGCTGGGCATGCTCGGCGATGCCGAACCGAACCCGGAGAGCCCCTATCCTGCGGGAACGACGATCTATCACCGCTGCGACAATCTGAGCGAGATTCCCTTTGACTGACCTGACCAAACTCAGCCTGGCCGACGCCCGCAAGGGCCTGAAGGCCAAGAGCTTCACCGCCACCGAGCTGACCGGCGCTTACCTCAAGGCGATCGATGCGGCCAATCCCAGCCTCAACGCCTATGTAGCGGTGACCGGCGAACAGGCACTCAACATGGCTAAGGCCAGCGACGACAAGCTGGCCAAGGGGCAGGGCGGTTCCCTCGAAGGCATTCCGCTCGGCATCAAGGATCTGTTCGGCACCAAGGGCGTGCACACGCAGGCGGCGAGCCACATCCTCGACGGCTTCAAGCCCGAGTATGAGTCGACCGTGACGAGCAACCTCTGGCGCGACGGCGCCGTCATGCTGGGCAAGCTCAACATGGACGAGTTCGCCATGGGCTCGTCCAACGAGACCAGCTATTACGGCCCGGTCGTCAGCCCGTTCCGCGCCGAAGGCAGCAATGCCAATCTGGTGCCCGGCGGTTCGTCCGGCGGCTCGGCCGCGGCGGTTTCGGCATGGCTTTGCGCCGGGGCGACGGCAACCGACACCGGCGGCTCGATCCGCCAGCCCGCGGCCTTCACCGGCACTGTGGGTATCAAGCCGACCTATGGCCGCTGCTCACGCTGGGGCGTTGTGGCATTCGCCTCCTCGCTCGACCAGGCCGGTCCGATCGCCCGCACGGTGGAAGACGCAGCACTGCTGATGACCTCCATGTCCGGTTTTGATCCCAAGGACTCGACCAGCGTCGATATGGCCGTGCCGGATTTCGCTGCCGCCGTTGAGCGCGGTGTGAAGGGTCTCACCATCGGCGTTCCCAAGGAATACCGCATGGATGGCATGCCTGCCGAGATCGAAAAGCTCTGGAGCCAGGGCCTCGACTGGCTCAAGGCCGAGGGCGCCACGGTCAAGGACATCAGCCTGCCGCACACGAAATACGCGCTACCGGCCTACTACATCGTCGCGCCGGCCGAAGCCTCGTCCAACCTCGCCCGCTATGACGGCGTAAAGTATGGCCTGCGGGTTTCCGGCAAGGACATCACTGACATGTACGAACTCACCCGCGCCGCCGGTTTCGGCCGCGAGGTGAAGCGTCGCATCATGATCGGCACCTATGTGCTGTCGGCCGGATATTTCGACGCCTATTACGTCAAGGCGCAGAAGGTCCGTACGCTGATCAAGAAGGACTTCGAAGACGCATTTCACGCTGGCGTCGATGCCATCCTGACGCCGGCAACACCATCGGCCGCCTTCGGCATCGGCGACGAGGCCTTGGCGGCTGATCCGGTGGCCATGTATCTCAATGACATCTTCACCGTGACGGTGAACATGGCGGGCCTGCCGGGCATCGCCGTGCCCGCCGGCAAGGACGGGGCAGGGCTGCCGCTGGGCCTGCAGCTCATCGGCAAGCCTTTCGACGAAGAAACACTGTTTGCGGCCGCGCGCGTCATCGAGAAAAGCGCCGATATGGACTTCTCGCCCAAGCGCTGGTGGTAACCGCTTTGGACGGCGCCACTTGATCGTGGCGTCGATCCGCCTTATTTGGCCCCAATGCACAAATTGAAATTGGTTGTGACGCCCCCACGGGCGGCGTCCGGGCCGACAAGGGTTTCACCGATGGCCGCTGATATTTTTACCTCGCTCGATTGGTCCGAGCCACCCAAGGACATGAGCAAGCCGCTGCAGGCGCTGTGGTGGCTCAAGAAGGGCGAGCTGCGCGTTGGCCCCGAATGGGAGCAGGCGCACAATATCGTGCAGGCGATGGAAGGCGTTCAGGCCTTCGACTGGGTTCATGCGCTGATGCACTGGATCGAGGCCGACATGGGCAATGCCGATTACTGGTATCGCCGCGCCGGCAAGCGCCGCGCCACGGCCAGCGTCGCCAGCGAATGGGAGCATATCGCCGCCGCGCTGAGCGAAGTGACCAGGCACTAGGTTTTTCCTCTCCCCGTCGGGGAGAGGAAACAGTGGCTACCGGTTATCATACTCGCTTCGGACCAGCTCCAGACCGCGTTTGGTGATGCGGTAGGGCTGGCCGCCGGAAGATTTGATCGCCTTCTTGGCTTTCAGCTTTTTGAACAGCGTCATGCTGCAGGTGCTGAGCAGCCAGCCTTCGCGGTTGAAGAATTCGAGACCGGTCACCTTGCCGGCGTCGTTGCGGACGAGCGCGATGCGGCCGCCCTGAGCGAGGGCATGCAGCACCCGCTGTTCGCTTTTCGAGATATCCATTGAAAGTCTAGTGCCTGAAACGGCGGGCAAACCCGCGAACAAACGTTATCGGCGGCCGGCATCACGCGCGGCGGTCGATCGGTTCATTCTGCCCCGTCGCGAAGAGACGGGGCCTCAGAGGGTTTCAGACTGACTAAACATGCGGGTTTGATAACGCCACGAAGGCCAATTGCGCAAGTTGGGCGGTTGAAATCGTCGCCGGAGCGGTGCAAACCAGCAACAGCAACTATGACTGGAACCCGCCGTGACCGCTGCCAAATCACCTGACGACTGCCAGACCAAGGAAGACGTCCGCGCCGAGATCGATCGTGTCGATCAGGCCCTTCTCCATCTGTTTGCAGAGCGGCATCGCTATGTGACGCGCATGGCTCAGATCAAGACCGATCCGCATGAGGCACGCGACCCTGTCCGCATCGAGGCAGTGATTGCCAAGGTCCGCGACCGCAGTTTGGCCCTTGATCTTGACGAGGATCAGGCCGAACTTGTGTGGCGGACCCTGATTGATTGGAACATCAACTACGAAAAGGGCATCATCGCCGCGCGGCGTCGCGGCTAGCAGGAGGTCACTATGGCAGGCATCAGCATTCGCAAGGCCGAGACCGCAGACGCCCGCCGATTGGCCGATATTGCCTATCGCGCCTGGGAAAGCGGTATCCTGCCGCTGCTGACCGAGCAGCCGGGCATGCGCGAGGCCGAGCAGCGCCGGCTGGCCCAGGCCGTCTCCGAAACCCTCTCGCGCATAATCGTTGCCGAAGTGGATGGCATCGCCGTCGCCTGGTGCTCGCGTTCGGCGCGCCGCGCCTACATCCCCTATCTCTTCGTCATGCCCGAATTGCAGGGCCATGGCTTGGGCTCCATGCTGCTGCGGCGCATGGAATCCATGCTGGAGCTCGAAGGCGCCGACCGGGTGCATCTCGAAACCCCCGCCGACAATGTCCGCGCAGTGCGCTTCTACGAAAAGCAGGGCTACCGCATCCTCGCCCTGCGTCCGGATGGCCGCACCGCCCATGAGCCCTTCATGAGCGTCCACCTCGAAAAACGCCTCACGCCATTCGAGGGCGATATCGACGACGAGGATTGAGGGCGCTCCCAAACTGGATCGTCACCCTCGGGCTTGACCCGAGGGCTCTTCACTGAGCCGGCGCGCCAAAACACAGACCCCTCGGGTCAAGCCCGAGGGTGACGATTGGTGGTTGGGCATTGCATCGGCGCACGGGGATAAGTAAGCACGTACCCAACTCTCGCCTTCGCCTCAGGACGCCCAATTGACCCTCATCGATACGCGCACGCCAAACCCCAAGAGCTTCATTTCTGGCTCCACCGGTGACTGGGAAGTCATCATCGGCATGGAAGTGCATGCGCAGGTGACGTCCGAGAGCAAGCTGTTCTCGGGGTCGTCGACCGAGTTCGGTAACCCGCCCAATGCCAACGTGTCCTTCGTCGACGCAGCCATGCCCGGCATGCTGCCCACCATCAACGAAGAATGCGTGCGCCAGGCCGTTCGCACTGGCCTCGGCCTCAAGGCCCAGATCAACAAGCGCAGCGTGTTTGACCGGAAGAACTATTTCTATCCCGATCTCCCGCAGGGCTATCAGATTAGCCAGTTCAAGGACCCGATCGTCGGCGAAGGCAAGGTACTGCTCGACATGCACGACGGGCAGATCGAAATCGGCATCGAGCGCCTGCACCTGGAGCAGGATGCCGGCAAGTCGATCCACGACCAGCATCCCAACATGAGCTTTGTCGACCTCAACCGCTCGGGCGTGGCACTGATGGAAATCGTCAGCAAGCCTGACCTGCGTTCGTCCGAAGAAGCCAAGGAATATCTCGGCAAGCTGCGCACCATCCTGCGCTATCTCGGTACCTGCGACGGCAACATGGAGCAGGGCTCCATGCGCGCCGACGTCAACGTCTCCGTGCGCAAGCCGGGCGGTGAGTTCGGTACACGCTGCGAAATCAAGAACGTCAACTCGATTCGCTTCGCCGGCCAAGCCATCGAATACGAGGCTCGCCGCCAGATCGACATTCTGGAGGACGGCGGCAAGATCGACCAGGAAACGCGGCTCTACGATCCCAAGACCGGCGAGACCCGCTCGATGCGATCCAAGGAAGAAGCGCACGACTATCGCTACTTCCCCGACCCCGACCTGCTGCCGCTCGAATTCGACGAGAAGTTCATCAGCATGCTGGCAGAAGGCTTGCCAGAACTGCCAGACGAAAAGAAGGCACGCTTCGTCGCTGATTATGGCGTGACCGCCTATGATTCCATGGTGTTGACGCTAGATCGCGAGACGGCAGACTATTTCGAATCCGTGGTCGCCTTCGGTGGCACCAAGCGCGACGGCAAGGCCGTGGCCAACATGCTCAACGCCGACGTCGCCGCCTATGCCAATAGTCAGGGCCTGGCCGTGTGGGAAACCCACCTCAAGCCTGCACAGATCGCCGGCATTGTCGATCTCGTTGCCGCTGGCACGATTTCATCCAAGGGCGCCAAGGACTTGCTGCAGATCGTCATCGCCGAAGAGCCCGAGGGCGACCCGGCCGAGATCGTCGAGCGCCGCGGCCTCAAGCAGGTCACCGACATGGGCGCGATCGAGGCGATCGTCGATGAGATCATCGCCGCCAACCCCGATCAGGTGGCCAAGGTTATCGCCAAGCCCACCATGATCGGCTGGTTCGTCGGCCAGGCCATGAAGGCTTCCGGCGGCAAGGCCAACCCGCAGGCCCTGAACGACTTGATGAAGAAGAAGCTCGGGATCGACTAGCCACTAGATCGCCTTACCCACCGTCATCGCCTCGCGAAACTCCAGGTCGTCGTCGAAGAACACAGGCTCGGGCGTTGCCCCGGTGGCGTCGAAGAATCGGCTCACAAAGCTGCGGATCGAGGCGCACAGGGCGATGTCGGAGATTTCGACATCGCTGAAACCGACCTCCCGCAATGCATCGATGTGACCTTGTGTGGTCTTGGACGCATCGCGCGCCACCTGCTCGGCGAAAGCGAGCATGGCCACTTCCTTGTCGCTGAGACCGGCGCGGCGGAAGTCGCGCTGCAGCGCCAACACCTGCGCCTTGGAGCCGAGCTCCTTGATCAGCGAGCGGGCGTAGACATGCGTGCAGTAGGTTGAGGGTGCCTGCTTGGCCGCGATGAAGGTGATGAGCCGCCAGCCACGCATGCCCAGCGAGAAATTGGCTTTGACGCCTTCGGAAAATTGCTCGAACAGGGGCAGCACTTCCGGTCGTGTCGTCCAGCAGGCCGTAGCCTCCATCAGAAAACCGATCCGCGCGATCTCGGCTTGGTATATTTCCGCCACCTCGCCGGTAGCCTCGTCCGGGCCAACTGTCTTGAGGAACATGCTTCGCTCTCCGCCGCCAAAGCCAGTAGCTTAGCGCGGGCGACGGCAATTCCTAGCCTCGGGCAGTGCAGATAATTTTAGCTACGCGTCGGCTGGTTGGGCTCCGGTGCCGGCTGGCCCGGGGTGGGGTCTTCGACCGGCTGCGGCGTATCGGGCACTTCCTGGGGGTGCGGTGGCACGGGATCTACCGGCTGCGGTGGCGATGGCTCCGGTTGCGGCACGATTTCCGGAATGGGGCGTGGATCGATATCCGGCTTGGGCTGGTTCATGCGGGACTCCTTGTCGGAAGCCCAACGGCATGAACCCAGCCCCAGTTCCCCTGCGCTAAGCAGCAGCAGGCGCCCTGCGCCTGACAAGCCGGCCATCCATGAAGATCAGGCCGATGAAGATCACCAGGATGCCGACCACGTGCAACAGCTCGAACCGCTCGTGCAGCACCAGCACGCCGAGCAGGATTGCCGAGATCGGCGTGATGAACGTGTTGAGCGACAGATTGGTCGCGCCAACCTTGGGTAGCAGCCAATAGACCAGCAGAAAGCTGAAGCTGGTGGAGAACGCGGCAATACCGAACAGCGCGCCCCAGGTTTCGGCACGGGTGATGACCGGAACGCCACTGAAGAACAGCGCCACCGGAACGGTCACGAGAGCGGCCGCGGTCAGCGAACACGTCGCCACGGCAGCCGAGTCGATGCTTTTGAACCGGCGGGCATAGTTGAGGGTGAGAGCGTAGCACAGCGTGGCACCCATGGCAGCCAGCAGGCCAAGCACTTGGGCCGATGCGCCAACCCCCAGCGAGGGCAGGGCGAGGATGAAGGCCCCGACAAAGCCGATGACCACGCCCACTACCTTGTTCCATGTGGCTTTCTCGCCGCCGATCCAGAGTTGCGAGACGATGACCGTGCTCATTGGCGTCAGGCCATTGATAACGCCAACAATACTGCTCGCGACGGTCTGTTCGGCGAACGGAAAAAGCGTGAATGGGATCGCATAATTGAGAATGCCGAGTACCAGGAGTTGAGCATAAAGGCGCCAGTCATTGGGCAACGTTTTGCGCATGGCCAGGAAATACACCCAGCAGATCGCCGCGCCGATGGTGACGCGTCCCGCCGACACCCAGAGCGGGCTGATTTCGCGGATCAGGATGGCGTTGAAGAGGAACGAACATCCCCACACGGCGCCCAAGAGGATAATCAGTAGCCAGTATCGCAAGGGCATAGGGTGTTCTCCATTTGTCCCGACGTTATTACAGCCGCAGAGTCGCGTCGAACCGATTTTGACGATGGGGTCGATGAATTCGCGTGATGAGTAATACGGTAGAAACCTAGGGAAACACGGCCTCGCCGCGGGCGACCATGGCCAGCGCCTGGGGATAGGCCCTGTGCTCCTGCACCAAAATGCGCGCCGCGAGCGAGTCAGCGTCGTCACCAGGCAGGATCGGCACCCGGGCCTGCAGGATAGTCGGACCGTCATCGAGGTCCGGAATCACCCAATGCACCGTGCAGCCGCTCTCTGCATCGCCCGCATCGAGCGCCTGCTGTTGCGGCTTCAGGCCCTTATGAAGCGGCAGCAGGGACGGATGGATGTTGAGCATCCGTCCGCTCCACTTGCGAGCAAAGCCATTGGAAAAGATGCGCATGAAGCCGGCCAGGCAGACATAGTCCACCTGCCAGTCCTCGAGGACCGCGTCGATCCACGCGTCGAAGTCCTCGCGAGAGGCAAAGTGCTTGTGCGATCGGGCGGCCGTGGGCACGCCATTGGCTCGGGCATAATCGAGACCCGGCGCGTCCAGCTTGTTGGAGAAAACACCAACGATCTCAGCAGGGTACCCGGCAGCCTTCGCTGCCTGGATAAGCGCCTGCATGTTGGAGCCGCGCCCCGAGATCAGGATGGCGACACGCTTCTTGCCCGGATCGATGCGGCGCAGGTTCACAGTGCGAGCTTGCCGTCGAACGTCACCGCTTCGCCGGTGCGGCCGGTGAGCTTGCCGACAATGGAGGCCGTCTCGCCGGCAACGTTGAGATGCTCGACCAACCGGCCGGCATCATCAGGCGCCACGGCGACCAGCATGCCCACGCCGCAATTGAATGTGCGCAGCATTTCGCGCTCGTTCATGCCGCCGACATGGCTGAGCCAGCCGAAGACCTTTGGTACCGTGACCGCATTGAGATCGACATGCGCCGCCAGATGGTCGGGCAGAACGCGCGGAATATTGTCGATGAATCCGCCGCCTGTGATGTGAGCCAGCGCCTTGATGCCGATGCCAGCCTTGAGCGCAGACAAAAGCGGCTTCACATAGATCCGGGTCGGCGTCAGCAGGGCTTCGGACAGCGACTGCCCGGGCGCAAACGGCGCATCCATGAACCAGTCGATTACCGAGAGCTCGACGATCTTTCGGACCAGCGAATAGCCATTGGAATGGACGCCCGATGATGCGATGGCGACCAGAGTGTCGCCCTCGGCAATGTCAGGGCGGGGCAGGAGGGCGCCGCGCTCGGCGGCACCGACGGCAAAGCCCGCCAAGTCATAGTCCTTGCCGTGATACATGCCCGGCATTTCGGCGGTTTCACCACCCAGCAACGCACAGCCGGCGAGGCGGCAGCCTTCGGCAATGCCGGTAACAATGGCGGTGCCCTGTTCAACGTCGAGCTTGCCGGTAGCGAAGTAATCGAGGAAGAACAGCGGCTCGGCGCCTTGCACAATGATGTCGTTTACGCACATGGCCACCAGGTCTTGCCCGATGGTGGAGTGATTGCCGGTATCGATGGCGATCTTGAGCTTGGTGCCCACGCCGTCATTGGCTGCAACCAGAACCGGATCGGTGAAACCGGCGGCCTTGAGGTCAAACAGGCCACCAAAGCCGCCAATCTCTCCATCGGCGCCAGGGCGGCGGGTGGAACGAACCGCCGGCTTGATCGCTTCTACAAGGGCGTTACCCGCATCGATGTCGACGCCGGCCTGCTTGTATGAGAGCCCGTTTGATGTCAGGTTTTGCGGATCGGACATTGGCCTCGGACCATAGTGGGGAAAGCGTGCGCAAAGCCGTTACCGGAAGACCAAGGCGGTTGCCAACTCCGGAGCCGGAAGCTAGACGGCCTGATAGCTTCTCCACCACACCGACGCAAGGCCCGCCCGGCACCATGACCCTTAGAAATCAAGTCCTCGTCTGGGTCACCTTCCTCGTGGTGCTCATCCTGCTGCTGTGGCTGTTCCGCGGAATCCTGCTGCCCTTCGTTGTCGGGGCGGCACTCGCCTACCTGCTCAACCCATTGGTCAACCAATTGCAGCGCTGGCATTTCAGCCGCGGCTGGGCGACCACGGTGGTGCTGCTGAGCGTCATCACCATCTTCCTCAGCCTGTTCTTCATGCTGGTCCCGCTGATCGGTCAGCAGATTATCGGTCTGATCCAGCGCCTGCCGGGCTATGTCAGCGACTTGCAGGCACTGATTACCAAGTGGTCGCCTGAAATCAACGAATGGCTGGGGCCGGAGCGCGCCGCGCAGCTCCAGACGAGCATCAGTGCCATGACCACGCAGGTGCTGGGCTTTATTGCGGCTTTGCCGGCGGAACTGGTCAATATCGGGCTGACAGGCGCCGGCGTCATCGGCTTCACTCTGCTGACCCCGGTCGTGGCTTTCTACCTGCTGCTGGACTGGGAAAGCATGGTCCGCGGTCTGCAGGCCCTGATTCCGCCGATCTATCGCCCGGAGATCAATGGCATCCTCGGAGACATCGACAAGTCCATGGCCGGCGTTATTCGCGGGCAGGGCGGTGTGCTGCTGATCGATGCGGCGTTCTACGCCACGGCGCTAAGCCTCATCGGACTGAATTTCGGCCTTGCCGTTGGGCTCATCGGCGGCCTGCTCAGCTTTATCCCGTTCGTCGGCTTTGCCGTTGGCTTCGCCCTTTCGGTGGGCATCGCCATCGTCCAGTTCTGGCCCAATTACTGGATGGTGGTCGCCGTCTGCGCCATTTTCATGGGGTGGCAGTTTGTGGAAGGCAATATTCTCTACCCCAAGCTGGTTGGCTCTAGCATCAACATCAACCCGGTCTGGCTGATGTTCGCCCTGCTGGCTTTCGGCGCGCTGTTCGGTTTCGTCGGCCTGCTGCTGGCCGTACCGCTGGCAGCGATCGGCGGCGTCCTCGTCCGCTACGGCGTGTCAAAGTACAAGGCTAGTACTCTCTATCTCGGGCAGAATGGTGGAGCCGGTGGCGATACCTCCGCCCCCTGATCCATCGACCGGCAAGGGCCAGCTCGCGCTCGAACTCGGCCACACGCCCGCACAGGGCGAAGCCGACTTCCTGGTAGGCGAGGGCAATGTGCTGGCGCATGGCCGTTTGCTGGCCTTTCCGCATTGGCCCGACCCGATCACCTTGCTGATCGGCCCGGTCAGCTCCGGCAAGTCCCACCTTGCGCGGATTTTTGCCGATCGGAGCGGCGCCCGCTTTGCCGGTGTGGCGGACCTCGAAGCCTTCGCGACAGAGGGCGGGCAGTCACCATTGATCGTCGAGGATGTCGACCGGCTGGCCTATGACGAGGCCGGCTTGTTCCACTTGCTGAATCAGTCGATGCGCGAAACGCGCCCTTTGCTGCTGACGGCGCGGGAAGACGTTGCGAACTGGCCGCTGGCGACCGATGATGTACGCTCTCGGGCAAGGCGAGCGACGGCGTTCACATTGGAACTGACGGATGACATTCAACTGTCACATATGTTCGTGAAACTGTTCGGAGATCGGCAGATCAAGGTCGATCCGAAGGTCGTCGGCTACTTGGTTGCACGCATGGAGCGGTCCACCGAGGAAGTCGCGCTTCTTGCCGACCTGATGGACAGGCTGGCACTGGCCAGGGGAACTGCCATTACCCGCAGCATCGCCGCCGCAGCTCTCGATCGCCGCCGAGAAGCCCGCGGCGAGGCGAGCAACGAACAGGACTGGGATACCCAAGACGATGAATGAAATGAGCGAGTTCGCCGAGTCCGACGGCACGGTTCCCGATATCGAGGCCCTGCGTAGGAGCCCGGCACGCTTCGTCAATCGCGAGGTGAGCTGGCTTCAGTTCAACATGCGTGTGCTAGAGGAAGCCGGCAATGTGAACCACCCGCTGCTCGAGCGTCTGCGCTTCGTCTCCATCTCGGCCAACAATCTCGACGAGTTCTACATGGTCCGCGTGGCCGGCCTCAAAGGCCAGCTTCGCGCCGGCCTGAGCAAGCAGAGCGCAGATGGGCTGACCCCCGCCGAGCAGCTCGAGGAAATCGCCACGCTGGCCCAGCACCTGCAGCTGGAGCAGCAGGACCATTGGCAGAACCTGCGCGAAGAACTGTTCGCGCAAAACGTGGTGATCCACGAGGAAGACGATCTCACCACCGATCAGATCAACTATCTGCAGAAGCTGTTCCGCGAAGAAATCTTCCCGGTGCTGACGCCGATCGCCGTCGATCCGGCCCACCCATTTCCGTTCATCCCAAATCTTGGGTTGGCGCTAGCCTTCGAGCTGAAGCGTCCCGACAATGACCTGCCGCTGACCGCGCTTGTCCGTATCCCCGGCAATCTCGACCGCTTCATCAACCTGCCTAGCGGGCTGGTCTCCGAGGGCCGGAGCGAAGTCGTGACCATTGACACGCTGGTCAAGCTGTTCTTCCACAAGATGTTCCCCGGCCATGAAGTGGTCGGCTCGGGGGCCTTCCGCGTCATCCGTGACAGCGAAATCGAAATCGACGACGAAGCCGCCGACCTGGTGGTGGAGTTCGAGTCCGCCCTGCGTCAGCGCCGTCGCGGCCAGGTGATCCGCCTCGAGATCGAAAGCTCCATGCCACGGGCACTCAAGCGCCAGATCGCCGAGCAGCTCGGCGTCAAGGACGGCGACGTCTTCGAGGTGCACGGCTTCCTCGGCCTTGCCGACGCCCGCAAGATCTGCGACGTCGACCGCGCCGACCTCAAGTTCACGCCCTATCACGCCCGTTTCCCGGAGCGTATCCGCGATTACAACGGCGACAGCTTCGCCGCCATTCGCGCCAAGGACATCCTGGTGCACCACCCGTTCGAGAGCTTCGACGTGGTGGCGCAGTTCCTGATGCAGGCGGCGCGCGACCCTGATGTGGTCGCCATCAAGCAGACGCTCTACCGCACCTCGGCCGACAGCCCGATCATCAAGGCGCTCGTGCTGGCCGCCGAGGCGGGCAAGTCGGTGACATGCCTTGTCGAACTCAAGGCGCGTTTCGACGAAGAGGCCAATATTCGCTGGGCCCGCGATCTGGAGCGGGCGGGGGCGCAGGTCGTGTTCGGTTTCATCGAACTCAAGACCCACGCCAAGCTCAGCCAGGTCGTGAGGCGCGAAAAGGGCAAACTGGTGAGCTATTGCCATATCGGCACCGGCAACTACCACCCGATCACTGCCAAGATTTACACCGACCTGAGCTACTTCACGATCGATCCGGCCATCACGCGCGACGTGGCGCGGGTGTTCAACTTCATCACCGGCTATGCCCGCCCGACCGAGCTCGAGACCATCGCTGTCTCGCCGGTCAACCTGCGCCAGACGCTGCTCGATAGCATCAGCCGCGAAATAGAATTCGCGCGCAGCGGTCAAGCCGCGAGCATCCTGCTCAAGATGAACTCGCTGGTCGACCCACAGATCATCGACGCGCTCTACGACGCCAGCCAGGCGGGCGTGAAGGTCGACCTGATCGTGCGCGGCATCTGCTGCCTGCGTCCTGGCATTCCGGGGTTCTCCGAGAATATCCGTGTGAAATCGGTGGTTGGCCGCTTCCTCGAGCACAGCCGCATTTATTGCTTCGGCAATGGCGAGACGATGCCCAATCCGCGCGCCAAGGTGTATATTTCGTCCGCGGACCTGATGGGCAGGAACCTGGATGGCCGCGTCGAGGTGATGGTGCCGATTCTCAACAACACCGTGCATAAGCAAATCCTCGACCGAATACTGGTTGCCTATCAGCGCGACAACCAGCAGAGCTGGGAAGTGCTGCCGGATGGCAGTTCCCATCGAGTGCGCGTGGCAGAAGGCGAAGAACCCTTCAACGCGCACGACTATTTCATGACCAATCCTTCGCTGTCTGGACGCGGCAGCGCCGGCCTGGTCGAGGGTGACGAGGGCCTGGCTTGAATCAATTCTGGGGCGTCGATGCCGATCCGACCGCGCAGGGCCGCATCAAGGGCGCCAAGCCCGTGGCGGTGCTGGATATCGGCTCCAACTCGGTCCGCCTCGTCGTCTATGAGCGACATGCGCGGGCCCTGACGCCGCTCTACAACGAAAAATCGGCCTGCGCCCTCGGCCGCGGCGTGGGCCAAACCGGCCGGCTGGCCGACGCCAACGTCGCCCAGGCGCTCAATGCCATCCAGCGCTTTGCGCTGGTCGCCCGGATGATGCGCGTGGGCAAAGTCTGCGTGCTCGCCACCTCGGCCGTGCGCGACGCCGCCAACCGCCAGGAATTCGTCGACGCCGTCGAGGCGCTGATGGATAGCAAGGTGCAGGTGCTGAGCGGCGAGCAGGAAGCGCATTACGCCGCGCTTGGCGCGGTCGCTGGCATTCCCGAATTCGACGGCATTGTCGGCGACCTGGGGGGCGGCAGCCTTGAGCTCTCGGCCATTCTCCACGGTTCCGATACGGACGGGCAATCGTATGAATTAGGCGTCATCCGCCTTCAGGACGACAGTAATGGCTCTGCGGTACGGGCCGCGGCGATCGTTCGCGAGCGCCTGCAGAAGTCTTCGCTGACCAAGATTCGCAAGGGCGCTTCGTTCGCTGCGATTGGCGGCACGTGGCGTTCGCTGGCCAAACTGCATCAGATCGTCAGTGGTTATCCGCTGCACATGGTGCAGCACTACATCGTCCCCGCCGAGGACATGATCCGCTTCTGCAACGACATTATGGGTGGCGCTTCTCTTAAGTCCTATACCGGATCGGAGCATGTGAGCTCGTCGCGGCGCGAGCTGGTCCCGTTTGGTGCGGCCGTGCTGAGCGAAGTGCTAAAGGCCGGACAATTCGCCAATGTGGTGTTTTCCGCGCTGGGCGTGCGCGAGGGCTACCTTTACGGCATGCTGGACAAGCGCGAGCAGGCCATCGATCCACTGATACAGGGCGCAGAGGAGCTTTCGGTGCTGCGCTCGCGGTCGCCGGCGCATGCCAGCGATCTCGTCGAGTTCACCGGACAGTTTCTTGCGGTGTCGGGGACACCGGAAACCGCAGAACAGGCCCGGCTGCGCACGGTGGCATGCCTGTTGGCTGATATTAGTTGGCGCGCTCATCCCGATTATCGCGGCCTGCAGAGCGTGGACGCCGTGGCCTATGGCTCGCTGAGCGGCGTCGACCATCCGGGCCGCGCCTTCCTCGCCCAGGTTATGGCCATCCGCTATGACGGGCTCAAGAGCAAGGCGGCCGCTCCGCTGGCGGTGCTGGGATCGGCTGAGATCACCAGCCGCGCTCGGTTGGTCGGAGCGCTATTCCGGGTGGCTTATCCGATGACTGCAGCCATGCCGGGCATCCTGCCGCGCATCCGCTTCGAGATGAGCGGCAATACGCTGTCGCTGATCCTGCCCAGTGACCTGGCTTTCCTCGACGGGGAACACCTGCAAGGGCGGCTCGAGCAATTTGCCGGTGTGGCCGGCATCAAGTCCGCTAAGGTTCGGGTCGACTAGTCGGCGGCGACGGCTTCCTGCACCGAGAACTCGACGACGCCCTTGCGTGTGGCGACCAGGCCGATGCGACCGTGCTTGATATCAAGCGCTTTGTCACCAAACAGCTTCCGCCGCCAGCCTTTGAGGGCAGGGACGTCGGCATCGTCATCGAGCACCAAAGCGTCGATTTCGTCGGACGTCGCGATGATGCGGGCGGCAACGCCATGCTGTTCGGCCACCGATTTCAGCAGCACGCGAACGAGATCGCCCACTGCGCCTTTGGGCGAGGGGCCCCGGTAGCGTTCGGGCATGGCCGGCAGCTCTGCCTTGGTGAGCGCTTCTACTTCCTTGAGCAGGCCCATGATCTCGGCAGCGGCCGAGCTGCGGCCGAAACCACGCGGCACTGCGCGCAGCTTCTCGAATGCATCAGGTGTCAAAGGACGCTGCTGCGCCAACTCGAACAATACGTCATCCTTCAGCACGCGGCTGCGCGGCTGGTCGCTATCCTGTGCCCGCCGCTCGCGCCATTCCGCGAGTTTCTTCATCGCCGCCAGGTCGCGCGGGCGATTGATCTTCATCTTGAGGCGTTCCCAGGCCTGATCAGGCTGGACGACATAGGTATCGATGCTGCGTAGCACGCCCAGTTCGTCCTCGACCCAGTCCCACCGCTTGGTGGCGTCCACCTGCTTGCGCAGTTCGCGATAGATGTCGCGCAGATGCGTGACGTCGGCGAGTGCATAAAGGCGCTGCTTTTCTGAGAGCGGGCGGGCCGACCAATCGGTGAAGCGAGACGACTTGTCGAGCTCCACATTGGTAATTGAGCGGACCAGATTGTCGTAGGAGACACTATCGCCAAAGCCGCAGACGCTAGCCGCAACCTGGGTGTCGAAGATGTTGACGGGCACCTTGCCCGTCAGTTTGACAAAAATTTCTATGTCCTGCCGGGCGGCATGGAACACCTTGGTGACGTTGGGATTGGCCAGGAGATCGAAGAACGGCGTGAGATCGAATCCGGGAGTCAGCGGATCGATCAGCACAGCCTCATCATCAGTGGCGACCTGGATGAGACAGAGTTTGGGCCAGTAAGTCGTTTCGCGCAGGAACTCGGTATCAACAGTCACAAAATCGAACTTCGCAGCGCGCTCGCAAAAAGCGGCGAGCACATCTGTGGAAACAATGAGGTCCATACCGGCGTCCGTCTCAAATTCGTCAAGATTGTTACTAGCAGGTGAATCAGGTCCACTCCAGACAGCATTTGTTGAGTACTCGGCCAAGGTTAGCGCGGCGCGCTTCGGGCTGGAGCGGATAGGCCCATCCAGCTTGACAAGCGGGGGCTCCCATGCGCTTTTCCCGCCCAAGATTCCGGCCTTTTCCCAGAGCTTTCAAATGACTTCACATCGCTACCGCTCGCACACTTGCGGGGCTCTCACCGCCAAGGATGCCGGTCAAACTGTTCGTCTCAGTGGCTGGGTTCACCGCATTCGCGACCATGGCGGGCTGCTGTTCATGGATTTGCGCGACCATTACGGGCTGACCCAGGCCGTTATCGATCCTGATTCTCCCGCCTTTGCGGCCGCTGAAAAGGTGCGCTCGGAGTGGGTCATCCGCATCGATGGCGAAGTGAAGCCGCGCGACGCTGCAGCCGTGAACCCGAACCTGCCCACCGGCACGATCGAAGTTTTCATTCGCGAGATCGAAGTGCTCTCGGCCGCCAAGGAACTGCCGCTGCCCGTGTTCGGCGATCAGGAGTATCCTGAGGATGTGCGGCTGAAGTACCGCTTTCTCGACCTGCGCCGCGAAAAGCTGCATGCCAACATCGTCCGCCGCACCAAGGTGATCTCGGCAATGCGCAACAGCATGGCCGATGCCGGCTTCGCGGAGTATTCGACCCCGATCCTGACGGCCTCGTCGCCGGAAGGCGCACGCGACTTCCTCGTGCCGTCACGCATTCATCCCGGCAAGTTCTTCGCGCTGCCGCAGGCTCCACAGCAGTATAAGCAATTGTTGATGGTGGCGGGCTTTGACCGCTATTTCCAGATCGCGCCGTGCTTCCGCGACGAAGACCCGCGCGCCGATCGCCTGCCGGGCGAATTCTACCAGCTCGACTTGGAGATGAGCTTCGTTACGCAGGAAGACGTCTGGAACACCATGACGCCCGTCATCACCGGCATCTTCGAGCAGTTTGCCGACGGCAAGCGCGTCAACAAGGAATGGCCGCGCATTCCCTACGACACTGCCATCCGCAAATACGGTTCGGATAAGCCCGACCTGCGCAACCCGATCGAGATGCAGGCCGTGACGGAGCACTTTGCCGGTTCGGGTTTCAAGGTCTTTGCCAGCCAGATCGAAGCTGATTCCAAGGTCGAAGTCTGGGCCATTCCGGCCAAGAACAAGGCCGGGGCAGAGCCCATTGGTCGCGCCTTCTGCGATCGCATGAACGCCTGGGCGCAAGGCGAGGGCCAGCCGGGCCTCGGCTACATCTTCTTCAAGGACGGGCAGGGCTCCGGCCCCATCGCCAAGAATATCGGCGAGGAGCGCACGGCCGCCCTCAAGGTGCAGCTTGGCCTGGATGACGGCGACGCCGTGTTCTTCGTCTGCGGCCGCCCGGAGAAGTTCTACAAGTTCGCCGGCGAGGCCCGCACCAAGGCTGGCACCGATCTTGGCCTCGTCGACACCGAGCAGTTCGCACTGTGCTGGATCGTCGACTTCCCGTTCTACGAGTGGGACGAGGAAGAAAAGCGCGTGGACTTCGCCCACAACCCGTTCTCCATGCCCCAGGGCGGCATCGAGGCGCTCAACGGCCAGGACCCGCTGACCATCAAGGCGTATCAGTATGACGCCGTCTGCAACGGCTACGAAATCGCCTCCGGGTCGATCCGTAACCAGTTGCCCGAGACTATGGTCCGCGCCTTCGAGCTGACCGGCAAGAGCCGCGACGAGGTCGAAGAACAGTTCGGCGGCCTATACCGCGCCTTCCAGTACGGCGCACCACCGCATGGCGGCGCAGCGTTCGGCGTGGATCGCATCGTCATGCTGCTCTGCGGCGTGCAGAACCTGCGCGAGATCACTGCCTTCCCGATGAACCAGCAGGCCGAAGACCTGTTGATGGGCGCTCCGAGCCCCGCTGCGCCCAAGCAATTGCGTGAGCTGAGCATCCGTCTGAACGTCCAGGACAAGTAAGGTTCGGCAATACCTATTGATACCTATTGCAGGCGGCCATCCGGACTCGGGATGGCCGCCTTTTTTGTTAGTGGGCAGGCGGTTGCGGCAGGTCGTTATGGTTTCCATCAATTAACCAGCATTAATGATCCGTTAAACGCTGATTGGTACCGGTGAAGTACCGAATGATCCTGTTTCCGGATTCGTGCAGTGAAATCGCGCTACTCCCATATCCTGATGCTCATGGGCGCTATCCTGGCGTTCCTGCCCATCATGGCGGTGGATTACCTGCTCGACGCCTACGTCCGCATGCGCGAAAAGGATGTTACGCAACAATATGTTGCTGCCATTGCCTCCCAAATAGAAACCGGTACGAACGACGCCATTTCATCGCTGCGCCGCATTCTGGCCGATAGCCCGTCGCTCTGCACGCCGACCTTCATCGCCAATGTGCAGCAGGCGATCGAGTCCAGTATCAATATGAAGCAGGTGTTGGTCGAGAACGCCGATGGCGTTCAATATTGCGACGCCTTCGGCCGCGCCGTCAGCTATTCGCCGCTGTCCGAAAGCCTGCCTGTGCCGGGCCATACCGAGACCATCAGCATCGTGTCACTTGGCGGCATGGCGATGCCCGCGCTCAAGATCACCCAATCCTTCGGGGATACGCGCCGCGTATCGGCATTCGTGCCGTTGTTAGGACAAAGCCAGGCCGCGCTGACCGAGGGTCTGCAGGGCGCCGCCATGCTGCGCGTATTGCTGACCAATGGGACGTCGGTGCTGACCATCGGCGATCCGACCGGTTTCGACCGGCGTTCATCGGCTACCGAGTTCATTTATTCGCAGGGCTTCGCCGGCGAACTTCCGCTCAAGGTAGAATATGCGCTGCCTTTTGCCATGGCGCGGGCAGGCTATACCGATCTCGATGTAGGCTTCACGGTCATTGCCTGCCTGATGAGCGCGGCCTTCCTGGTCCTGTCGCTGCATTATGTACGCCGCTCACGCGTGCCCGCCTTCGATCTCGAGCGCGCTATCGCGCGGGGCGAAATCAAGCCCTACTACCAGCCGGTCATCAACCTGCGCACCGGAGAACTCGCCGGCTGCGAAGTGCTATGCCGTTGGGAGAAGAAGAACGGCAAGGTCATACCGCCAGGAGCGTTCATCGACTATGCCGAGGTCACCGGCCTTGCCATCCCCATGACACTCTCGCTGATGCAGCAGGTCAAGTACGACCTGGGCGAAATCTGCCGGCAGATGCCGGGCATCAAGGTCTCGATCAATCTCTTCGAGGGCCATTTCCGCGACGGTAGCATCGTCGAGGACGTGCAGGCGATCTTTGGCAATTCTCTGGTCGAGTTCCATCAACTCGTCTTCGAGATCACCGAACGCCATCCGCTGGCCAATTCGGCGATCGCCAATAGTGTCATTGCGGGCCTGCATGCCCTTGGCTCCCGCCTCGCACTCGATGACGCGGGCACCGGGCACTCCAATCTGGCCTATCTTGGTACGCTGGGTGTGGACGTGATCAAGATCGACCGCGTGTTCGTGGACATGATCAAGCCAGGCACCACGCAGGTTGCGGTACTGGACGGGCTCATCGCCATGGCCAAGGATCTCGATTGCGAAATTGTCGCCGAAGGTGTGGAGACCGAGGCGCAGGCCCTCTACCTGCGGGCTCGCGGCGTGATCTTCGCCCAGGGCTTCATCTTTGCTCCCGCACTCAAGATCGGCGCGTTCAAGGAGCTTGCTTTGGCCCTGCACGCCACGCAAACGCCGCGCAGCCGCATCGAGGGCATCGTCGCCAGCGCCGCCTGAGCCGGGTTCGACTTTAGTTGAACCCAACCACTGCCATTGACCCTTTTCATCGCCAGCAATTGGTGGCACCAACGCGTGCTCACGGTTGAGCGTTCAACACCATCGTTGAATGTGAGCGAGGAGGATTGCGTGTCGACTGACGTCAATGAACAGCGGAAGGCTCTCCGCGAGGCAGCGCTGCATTTCCACGAGTTCCCCAAGCCCGGCAAGCTCGAAATCCAGGCGACCAAGCCCCTCGGCAACCAGCGCGACCTGGCACTGGCCTATTCGCCCGGCGTGGCTGCGCCATGCGAGGAGATCGCCGCCGACCCCGACACCGTATCGCGCTATACCTCGCGCCAGAATCTCGTGGCCGTGATTTCCAACGGCACCGCCGTGCTCGGCCTGGGCAATATCGGCGCGCTGGCTTCGAAGCCGGTGATGGAAGGCAAGGCCGTCCTGTTCAAGAAATTCGCCGGCATCGACGTGTTCGACCTCGAAATCGACGAGATCGAGCCGCAGAAATTCATCGATGCCGTGGCACCGCTCTGGCCCACCTTTGGTGGCATCAACCTTGAGGATATCCGCGCGCCAGACTGCTTCGAGATCGAGGAAACGCTGCGCGAGCGCATGCCGATCCCCGTCTTCCACGACGACCAGCATGGCACGGCCATCATCGTGGGCGCGGCCGTGCTCAACGGGCTGGAGCTCAAGGGCAAGAAGATCGAGGACGTCAAGATTTGCGCCTCGGGGGCAGGGGCCGCGGCTATCGCCTGCCTCAATGTGCTGGTGGCCCTCGGTGCCAAGCACGAGAATATCTGGGTCGCCGACAAGGATGGCCTCGTCACCCACAAGCGCAACGACGTCAATGACAAGTGGCGCGGCCAATTCCGCCGGACCAGTGATGCGACTACGCTCGCCGAGGTCATCGAGGGAGCCGACATTTTCCTCGGCCTGTCGGCGGCCGGCGCGCTGAAGCCGGAAATGCTGGAGAAGATGGCGCCCAAGCCGCTGATCCTGGCGCTGGCCAACCCCAATCCCGAGATCATGCCCGAGGTCGCCAAGGCGACCCGCCTGGACGCGATGGTCTGCACCGGCCGGTCGGACTATCCCAACCAGGTCAACAATGTCCTATGCTTCCCCTTCATCTTCCGCGGCGCTCTCGACGTGGGCGCCACCACGATCAATGAAGAGATGAAGCTGGCGGCGGTCCGCGCTATCGCCAAGCTGGCACATGAACCTGGGCTCGAAGTGTCGCCGTCCGGCGCGCCGGCCGTGTTCGGGCCCGACCACATCATCCCCAACCCGTTCGACCAGCGCCTGATCCTGCGCATCGCACCGGCTGTGGCGCGTGCCGCCATGGAATCGGGCGTCGCCAAGAAGCCGATCACCGACTGGACCGCCTATCTCGACACGCTGAACCGCTTCGTGTTCCGCTCTGGCCTGGTGATGAAGCCGATCATCGACCGAGCGCAGGGCCAGAACAAGCGCATCGCCTTTGCCGACGGCGAAGACGAGCGCGTTCTGCGCGCCACCCAGGTGCTGCTCGAGGAGCGGATCGCCCGACCTATCCTGATCGGCCGCCCTTCAGTGATCGAGGCCCGCATCGAGCGCTTCGGCCTCAACCTGCGCCCCGGCACCGACTTCGAAGTCATCAACCCCGAAGACGACCCGCGCTATCGCGACTATGTGAGCCTGTTCCACTCGCTTGTGGGCCGCGACGGCGTGACGCCTGACACAGCTCGGCAAGTGGTGCGCACCAACACGACCGTCATCGGCGGCCTGGCCGTCAAGCGCGGCGAAGCCGACGCGCTGATCTGTGGCCTCCAGGGTCGTTATATCAAGCACGTGCGCGACATCCGCTCGATCATCGGCCTGCAGGATGGCGTTTCCGACGTCTCGGCGCTGTCCATGCTGATCATGCCGCGCGGCGCATTCTTCCTTGCCGATACCTATGTGAACCCGGACCCGACGCCCGACGAGATCGTCGGCATCGCGCTGCAGGCAAGCAACCATCTCAAGCGCTTCAATATCGAGGCCAAGGTGGCGCTGCTGAGCTATTCCAACTTCGGCTCGCGCGACGGCGATAGCGCCTACAAGATGCGCGACGCCTACAACAAGCTGAAGGCCACCGCGCCGAACCTGATCGTCGAAGGCGAAATGCAGGGTGACCTGGCGCTGAACCAGGAACTGCGCGACCGCTATATCCCGGACAGCGTGCTGAGCGGCGAGGCGAACCTGCTGATCTTCCCCAATCTGGACGCGGCAAACCTCTCAATGACGCTGCTCAAGGAGATGAACAACGCTCTGTCGGTTGGCCCGATCCTGATGGGCACCAAGTCGCCGGCGCATATCCTGGCGCCGTCGACCACGAGCCGAGGCATCGTCAACATGGCGGCGATTGCTGCGACCGAATCCATCGGAGCCGAGGCATGATCCGCCACACGGTCGTTTTCACGCTGAAGCATCCGGCAGGATCTGCGGAGGAGGGCGCTTTCCTTCGCGATGCAAAGATATTGGCGACGATCCCGGGCGTCAAAAAATTCGAACAATTGCGTCAGGTGAGTGCAAAGAACGACTACGCCTTCGGCTTCTCCATGGAGTTCGCGGACCAGTCGGCCTATTCCGGCTACGACCAGCACCCCGACCACGTGGCTTTCGTGCGGGATCGCTGGGTTCCGGAAGTCGCGAAGTTCCTGGAGATCGACTACGTGCCGGTTTGATGGGGTATGGCGGCGCACGTCCAGGCGTATGGAGTACTCAGTCCCCGACCACAGTCGCTTCCCGCAGACTTGATCCGCGGTCGCCATTAGCACGGCACAAGCGGCGAGAAACCCGCGGATCAAGCCCGCTGGAACGACTGTGGGTGGTGACTCATCGCGAGCGTTACAGCCATCGACTTGGCAACCCCGCGTTAAGCCCTTGTCAGCCATAGTGGCTGGGTTCCAATCTGGTTAGCCCATGCCCACCCGTCTCAAACGTCCTGCTATCTGGCGTCCCCTGGCGCTAACCGTGGCGCTGCTGGGGTTTCAGGGCTATCTCGGGTTCTCGGCCATTGGCGGCCAGTTCGGTTGGGAAAGCCGCACGCAGATCCTGATCGACATCGACCAGCTCAAGGGCAAGTCGGCTGCATTGCAGGCCGAAATTGACGCTTACCGGCACCGCGCCACGCTGATGGACACGCGCCGGCTCGATCCCGACATTGTCACGGAACGTGCACGAGCCTTGCTTAATATGGCCAATGCCGACGACGTCATCATCATGGTCGACCCGCAAACGGGTGAACCACTTTCCGGTAAATTTGAAGAATTAGCCTCAGATGAGTTAATGCAACTTATTCAAGCTGATTCAACGCTCTAGCAGCGCCGCTACGCATCCCACGAGCATTGCTTTCCCCCGATCGCTTGCACTATGATGCGCAAGTGTGGCCAACTCGGGCCAAGCGGCAAATCCATTTCGATGCGGAGCGTACCCCCATGGCGCGTAAGGCTGTGGCCACCAAGGCCAAGACGCAATCCAACGTCCCTCAGTTCACCAAGGAACAGGATCTCGAAGCCTATCGCGAGATGCTGCTGATCCGTCGCTTCGAGGAAAAGGCCGGCCAGATGTATGGCATGGGCCTGATCGGCGGCTTCTGCCACCTCTATATTGGCCAGGAAGCGGTCGTTACCGGCATCACCATGGCCAGCGAGAAGGGCAAGGATGCCCAGATCACTGGCTATCGCGACCACGGCCACATGCTGGTCATGGGACTCGACCCCAAGGGCGTTATGGCCGAGCTGACTGGTCGCCAGGGTGGTCTCAGCCGCGGCAAGGGCGGCTCGATGCATATGTTCTCCAACGAGCATCGCTTCTATGGCGGCAACGGCATCGTCGGCGCACAGGCGTCGCTTGGGACGGGCCTGGGCTTTGCGGCCAAGTACAAGGGCGACGGCTCGGTTTCGATTGCCTATTTCGGCGACGGTGCGGCCAACCAGGGCCAGGTCTATGAGAGCTTCAACATGGCCAAGCTGTGGAAGCTGCCGGTCGTGTTCATTATCGAAAACAACAAATACGCCATGGGCACCTCAATCGAGCGCTCTTCGGCAACCACCGATTTCTCCCAGCGTGGCGCATCGTTCGACATTCCGGGCGAGCAGGTCGACGGCATGGACGTTCGCATGGTCTATGACGCCGCCCAGCGCGCGATCGAGCATGCCCGCTCGGGCAAGGGCCCGTTCATCTTGGAAATGCTGACCTATCGCTACCGCGGTCATTCCATGTCCGATCCAGCGAAGTATCGCACCAAGGACGAAGTGACCAAGTATCGCCAGGAGCGCGATCCGATCGAGCAGGTGAAGGCCCGCCTGATCGAGTCGGGTGCCCAGACCGAGGAATCGCTCAAGGCCATCGAGAACGACATTCGCGCCATCGTCACGGAAGCAGCCGATTTTGCCACCAACGATCCGGAGCCGGATGCCGCCGAGCTCTGGACCGACATCACCATCAGCGCCTGAGGCCTCGATGAACGTGCTGCTGGGCGTAATTGCGCTCTTTGCCATCCTGTCTCTGGTTGCTGCGGCCATTCAGGCCGCTGCGATAGTGCGGCTGGCGCCAGCCGGTGAAAAGCTCGGCTCGTTCATGTTCCTTGGTTGGTGGAAATTCGGCCAGCTCGAGGCCAAGGCCGGCCCGGCGGCCGCGCAGAACCTCAATATCTACAAGCGCGCCGTCATCGCCTTCCTCGTGTTCGTCGTGCTCGGCATCACGCTGAGCGGCTGGGCCATCAACCAGCGACCGGCCGCCACTACCGTCTCACTGATCAACGATCCGCGCGTCATTCCTGCGGATTTCGCTTTCAATACCGACCTTCGCCGCGTGGCCACGATGCCCGGCGCCCCAATTCTGGAGAGCTGATATGCCCCAAATCCTGATGCCCGCGCTGTCGCCCACCATGGAAGAGGGCAAGCTCTCCAAATGGCTGGTCAAGGTCGGCGACACCGTCAAGTCCGGAGACGTACTGGCCGAGATCGAGACCGACAAGGCGACGATGGAAGTCGAGTCGGTCGATGAAGGGGTGGTCAAGGAATTGCTTATCGCCGAGGGCACCGAGGGCGTTCTGGTGAACACCCCGATCGCGCTCATTCTGGCCGAAGGCGAGACCGCCACGGCAGCGCCTGTCGCCAAGACCGCTCCCGAGCCGGCCGAAGCTCCTGTTGTGGCCGCGGAAAAGGCCGCTGAAGCCGCGCCGTCGGTTGCTGCTGCCCCTGCCGCGCCCAAGTTTGAAGCCCACAGCGATCCCGATCTGCCAGCCGGTGTTGAAATGGTCGAAATGACCGTGCGCCAGGCGCTGAACGAGGCGATGGCCGAAGAGCTGCGTCGCGACAAAGACGTCTTCGTCATGGGCGAGGAAGTCGCCGAGTATCAGGGCGCCTACAAGATCACCCAGAACCTGCTGCAGGAATTCGGCCCCGAGCGCATCATCGATACCCCGATCACCGAGCATGGCTTTGCCGGTCTCGCCGTCGGCGCCGCCTTTGCCGGCCTCAAGCCAATCGTCGAGTTCATGACCTGGAACTTCGCCATGCAGGCCATCGACCAGATCATCAACTCGGCCGCCAAGCAGCTCTATATGTCGGGCGGTCAGGTCAAGGCGCCCATGGTGTTCCGCGGCCCCAACGGCGCTGCCGCGCGCGTCGGCGCCCAGCACAGCCAGGACTATTCGGCCTGGTATAGCCACGTTCCCGGCCTCACCGTCATCGCGCCCTATTGCGCTGCCGACGCCAAGGGCCTGCTTAAGGCGGCGATCCGCTCGCCCAACCCGGTTGTCTTCCTCGAAAACGAAATCCTCTACGGCTCGACCGGCCTCGTGCCCAAGGTCGATGACTTCGTGCTGCCGATCGGCAAGGCCCGCATTGCGCGCAAGGGTGCTGACGTGACCATCGTGTCGTTCTCGATGGGCATGCGATACGCCACCCAGGCTACCGAAAAGCTGGTCGCTGCCGGCGTCGACGTGGAGCTTATCGACCTGCGCACCCTGCGCCCGCTCGACAGCGACACGGTCATCGAGTCGGTCAAGAAGACCGGCCGCTTGGTGACAGTGGAAGAGGGCTGGCCGCAGGGCGGTATCGGAGCCGAAATCTCGGCCCGCGTCATGGAACAGGCTTTCGATTATCTCGACGCCCCGGTGATGCGTATCACCGGCAAGGACGTGCCGATGCCCTACGCCGCCAACCTCGAAAAGCTGGCTTTGCCCAACGTCGATGAAGTGATCGCGGCGGTCAATGCCGTGACCTACCGCTCGTAAGGAGAACCGGGATGCCAATTGATATCACCATGCCGGCGCTCTCTCCGACGATGGAAGAGGGCAAGCTTGCCAAGTGGCACGTCAAGGAAGGCGACAGCGTCTCTTCCGGTGACGTGATCGCCGAGATCGAAACCGACAAGGCCACGATGGAAGTCGAGGCCGTCGACGAGGGCAAGATCGGCAAGATCATGGTCGCTGAAGGCACCGAGAACGTGAAGGTCAACGCGGTGATCGCCGTGCTGCTGCAGGAAGGCGAAAGCGCCGATGCAGCGGCAGCACCGAAAGCTGAGGCGCCAAAGGCGGCTCCCGCTGCGGAGGCTCCTACGGCTGAGGCCCCCAAGCCAGCCGCAGCGCCTGCGCCGGCCGCGACCAACAGCAATACTGGCTCCAGCGCGCCAGCCAAGGTTGCGCCCGCGCCGGCGAAGGCCGAGGGTGGCAAGGTGTTTGCTTCGCCGCTGGCCCGTCGTCTGGCAAAGGATGCCGGGATCGACGTTTCCGCGATTTCCGGCTCCGGCCCCAAGGGGCGCGTGGTCAAGTCCGACGTCGAAGCCGCCAAATCCGGCAAGACCCCGCTCAAGGCGGCGGCGCCAGCGGCGGCCGCTGCATCCGTTGCTGGCGGTGTGGCCGCTGCAGGCATGACCAAGGCCCAGGTGCTGGCGCTCTACCCCGAAGGCTCTTACGAGCTCGTGCCGAACGATGGCATGCGCAAGGTGGTGGCAGCACGCCTCACCGAGTCCAAGCAGACCGTGCCCCATTTCTACCTGACGCTCGATTGCAAGATCGATGCGCTGCTGGCCGCCCGGGAGCAGATTAATGCTCAGGCCCCCAAGGGCAAGGACGGTAAGCCGAGCTACAAGCTTTCGGTCAATGACTTCGTGATGAAGGCCTGGGCCGTGGCGCTGCAGCGCGTACCGACGGCCAACGCCACCTGGGCCGGTGACTCGATCCTCTACCACAAGCGCAGCGACGTTGCGGTTGCCGTGGCGGTGCCGGGGGGCCTGTTCACCCCGGTGGTCAAGTCCTGCGATACCAAGACGCTTCGGGAAATCTCCGAAGAGGTCAAGGATCTCGCCGGCCGCGCCCGCAACAAGAAGCTGGCGCCGCATGAATACCAGGGCGGGGCCTCCTCCGTATCCAACCTGGGCATGTTCGGCATTCGCGAATTCGCCGCCGTCATCAACCCGCCGCATGGCACCATCCTGGCCGTCGGCGTGGGTGAAGAACGCGTCTATGCCGAAGCCGGTCAGGTCAAGATCGCCAATTTCATGACCTGCACGCTGTCCTGCGACCATCGCGCTGTCGATGGTGCGCTGGGTGCGGAAGTGCTCGGCGTATTCAAGGGGCTGATCGAAAACCCAGTGATGATGCTGGCCTAAGGGGCAGGACGGATGAAAACCATTCTCGCCTTTGGCGACAGCCTCACCTACGGCGCCAATCCCATGCCGGGCGGTCCTCGTCACGCCTATGAGGACCGCTGGCCGACCCGACTCGAGGCCGGGTTGGGCGGCGCGGCTCGGGTGATTGCCGAAGGTCTCGGCGGTCGCACGACAGCCTCGGACGACTGGTACGCCGCCGCTGACCGCAATGGCGCGCGCATCCTGCCAACTCTGCTCGAAAGCCATAGCCCGCTTGATCTTGTTATCATCATGCTGGGCACCAATGATCTCAAACCGGCCATTTGTGGTTCGGCGCTTGAGGCCTCGTTCGGCATGCGGCGCCTTGTGCAGATCATCCGTGGCCACTATGCCGGCAAAGGCGAAACCGCGCCACAGATCATCCTCGTAGCGCCGCCACTGATCTGCGACACCGAGAATGCCGACATGATCGGCCATTTCGGCGGCATTCAGCATGCCATCGATCAATCCGGCCAGTTCGCCGTGCACTATGCGCGGCGCGCGCAGGAGTGGAATACCGGCTTCTTCGACGCTTCGACGGTAGCCAGGGCCGACCCTCTCGATGGGGTTCACCTCGACGCTGCCAATACAAGTGCGATCGGCGAGGGGCTCGTGCCGGTCGTCAAATCCATGCTGGGCATTTAGCCCGCTCAATCGACTATTCTGGAGGCCCAAATGGCTGACCAATACGATCTTCTCGTCATCGGCGCCGGCCCCGGCGGCTATGTTGCCGCTATCCGCGGCGCGCAGCTCGGCATGAAGGTGGGCATTATCGAGCGCGAGCACATGGCTGGCATCTGCTCCAACTGGGGCTGTATCCCCACCAAGGCGCTGCTGCGCTCGGCCGAGATCTACGGCCATATGAGCCACGCCAAGGATTACGGCCTGACCGTCGAGAAGTTCGGCGTCGATATCGACGGCGTGGTGAAGCGCTCGCGTGCCATCGCGGCGCAGATGAACAATGGCGTCCAGTTCCTCATGAAGAAGAACAAGGTCGATATCATCTGGGGCGAAGCCGTCATTACCAAGCCAGGTGAGGTCAAGGTCGCGCCGACCAAGAAGGCAATCGTGCAGCCGCAGGGTCCGGTGCCGAAAAACGCTTTGGGCGAAGGCACTTACAAGGCCAAACACATCATCATCGCCACCGGCGCCCGCCCGCGCGTGCTGCCGGGCATCGAGCCCGATGGTGACAAGATCTGGACCTATTTCGAGGCCATGAAGCCTGCCACCATGCCGAAGTCGCTGGTGGTGATGGGTTCGGGCGCCATCGGGGTCGAGTTTGCCTCGTTCTACCGCTCGATGGGCGCTGAGGTGACCATCATCGAACTGCTTCCGCAGATTATGCCGGTGGAAGATGCGGAAATCGCGGGCCTGGCCCGCAAGCGTCTCGAGAAGCGAGGCATCAAGGTTTTGACCGACGCCAAGGTCGAGAAAGTCGAGAAGAATGCTGGCGGCGTGCTTGCACATGTCTTGCAGAAAGATGGCAGCAAGCTGCAGGTTACCGGCGACAAGCTGATCTCTGCGGTCGGCGTGCAGTGCAATATCGAGGGCCTTGGGCTGGAGACGGTGGGGGTGAAGACCGAGCGCGGCGCCATCGTCATCGATGGTTATGGCAAGACCAATGTCGACGGCATCTGGGCTATCGGCGACGTCGCCGGACCGCCGATGCTGGCCCACAAGGCCGAGCACGAGGCGGTCATAACGGTCGAGAAGATCGCGGGTCTCAAGGTGCACGGCCTCGACAAGACCAAAGTGCCCGGCTGCACTTACTGCGAGCCGCAGGTAGCCAGTGTCGGGCTGACCGAGGCCAAGGCCAAGGAGGCCGGTCGCGAAATCAAGGTTGGCCGCTTCCCATTCGTCGGCAATGGTAAGGCGATTGCGCTGGGCGAACCCGATGGCCTGGTCAAGACCATCTTCGACGCCAAGACGGGTGAGTTGCTGGGGGCGCACATGGTCGGCGCTGAAGTGACGGAACTGATCCAGGGGTTCGTCATCGCGATGAACCTCGAAACGACAGAGGAAGAGCTGATCCACACGATCTTCCCGCATCCGACATTGAGCGAAACGATGAAGGAAAGCGTGTTGGATGCATATGGTCGCGCCCTGAATATCTAAGGCGCAACCAGGAGCGCTTGATGGAAATCCTGATACTGTTGCTCGTCCTCATCATCGGCGCTGGAGTTGGCCGGTTCTCGAACATCATGCTCGGCCGGCCAGACGACAACCCGGTGGAGAATGTCGTTCTTGGACTAGTTGGTATCGTCCTTTATGGCGTCGGTGTCTGGGTTTTGTCGCTGCTGAACATAGGACTGCCCGACATGACCTTCATCCATCTGGCGGGAGCAACTGCCTCTGCATTCCTCGCAGTCGTCGTTGCAGAGGTCATCCGGGGGCAATAAGCGGGACACGAACAAGGAGTTATCCACATGGTCAAGGCGATCCAAGTCGGCCTCGGACACTGGGGGTTTAGCTGGACTAAGGAAGTTATCCCCAAAGTTCCCAACATTCACATGGTGGGCTATGTGGATAGCAACCCGGATGCCATCAAGCGGGTGCAGAGCGAGCTCGGCATCGACGAGAAGCGCTGCTTCCTGAGTCTCGAAGAGGCCGCCAAGGGTGTCGAAGCCGACCTGGCCATCTGCACGCTGCGTACCGAGGCACACTATCCGGTGGTCAAGCGCTGCCTGGAGCTTGGCTTCAACGTCATCGTCGAAAAGCCCTTCGCCTCGACCATCGCCCAGGCCAAGGAACTCGTTGCCCTGGCCAAGGCCAGCGGCCGCGTGCTGATGGTCAGCCAGAACTACCGCTTTCAGCCGGCGCCGATCGCGGCAGCCGAATTGATCGGCGCGCAGAAATTCGGGCCGGTGAACCTGGTGTCGATCGATTTCCGCCGCCACGCGCCGAGCCAGGGCTATCGCTATTGGGACATGCCCGATCCGCTGCTGGCGGATATGTCGATTCACCATTTCGACCTGATGCGCATGGTGTTGGGCGACGAGCCCAAGCGCGTGTCGTGCCGCACCTGGAATCCGGATTCGAGTCCCTTCGGCCACCACCCGATCGGCGTTGCCACTCTTGAATTCGAGAAGGGCACTATCGTGTCCTATCGGGGCTCATGGATGAGCAGTGGTCCGGTAACGCCGTGGTCAGGCGAATGGACGATGGATTGCTCGGAAGGCGAGATCATCTGGAGCTCGCGCGACCATTTCATGGGCAAGGCAGGCCCCGACAAGCTCAGCCTGCGCGAGCGCGACAAGGAGCCGGTACCGTTCGACCTGGGAACGATCGACTTGGCCGATCGCACCGGTACGCTGGGCGCCATCGCAAAAGTCATCGAGACGGGCTCAATTCCCGCGCGCTTCAGTTCGGGAGAAGATAACCTTCACTCGCTTGCGCTGGTGCAGGCAACCATTATGTCCGCCTCGCGAGGCGGGGAATGGGTCGAGATCGCGGAGGTCATGCAATGAGCGTCGGCGTACAAGAACTTGTGATTTTTCTCGCCATCGGCCTGGTCGCGGGCTGGCTCGCCGGCCTCGTGCTGGGCGGTGGTGGCTTGCTGCGCAACCTGATCGTCGGCGTCATCGGCGCCTTCGTCGGTGGCTGGCTGCTGTCGATGGCCAATATCTCGCTGCCGATCGGTAATGTGCTGGTCAGCCAGATCATCACGGCCACGATTGGTGCTATTGTCGTAATTGCCGTCGCTCGGGTCATCGCGCGATAAGGGCAGGGGAGCCTTGAAACTTCGGCCACGAAAGGCAATCTCTCGCGGAGAGTTTCAGAGGGCGGATCATGGCATTACCAGAGCGGCAAAATACGGGCGGAGGCTTCACCATGGGCGGCAACAATAATCGCGCCATCCTGGTGTTTCTCGGCATCGGCATTCTGGCGGGCTTTCTCGCCAGTCTGATCGTTGGAGGCGGCGGGCTGATCACATTCCTCATCAGCGGGGTGATCGGTTCGTTCGTGGGAGGGTATCTGTTCACGGCGCTGCGGATCGATCTCGGTATCCGCAACGATCTGGTCCGCCAGATCGTGACCTCCACGGTCGGTGCCATCATTGTCGTGCTACTGGCACGGCTGATTGCTTAGAAGTCAGGACATCCCTTGGTCACTCTGATCGACAATTCCGCGCTCAAGCCCCGTCACCCCGAAAAGGCCAACCGGCCCGACAGCGTGGTGCTGCGAAAGCCGGATTGGATCCGCGTCAAGGCGCCCGGATCGCCGGTCTATAAGGAAACCCAGCAGATCGTGCGCGAGCACGGGCTGGTGACGGTCTGCGAAGAGGCCGGCTGCCCCAATATCGGGGAATGCTGGTCCAAGAAGCATGCCACCATGATGATCATGGGCGAAATCTGCACCCGCGCCTGCGCCTTCTGCAACGTGCGCACCGGCATGCCCGGCCCACTGGATGCGAGCGAGCCCGAGAAGGTCGCCAGCGCCGTCCAGAAGCTCGGCCTCGAGCATGTTGTCATCACCTCGGTCGATCGCGACGACCTGGCGGATGGCGGCGCGCAGCACTTTGCCGACGTGATCCTCGCCATCCGCGCCCGCAACCCCAAGACCACTATCGAAATCCTGACGCCGGACTTCCTGCGCAAGGACGGCGCGCTGGAGATCGTCGTGGCCGCCAAGCCCGACGTATTCAACCACAACCTCGAGACGGTGCCGTCCAAGTATCTCAAGGTCCGTCCGGGCGCCCGCTATTTCCACTCGATCCGACTGCTGCAGAAGGTCAAGGAACTCGACCCGACCATGTTCACCAAATCCGGCATCATGGTCGGCCTGGGCGAAGAGCGGAACGAAGTCCTCCAGCTGATGGACGACCTGCGCTCGGCCGATGTCGATTTCCTCACCATCGGCCAGTACCTGCAGCCGACCAAGAAGCACTATCCGCTGCAGCGTTTCGTGACCCCGGAAGAGTTCAAGTCGTTTGCCACCGTGGCGACGGCCAAGGGCTTCTCGCTGGTGTCGTCCAGCCCGCTGACCCGCTCGTCGCACCATGCCGGCGAAGACTTCGCCGCGCTCAAGGCGGCGCGGATGGCCAAGCTGGGGCATTAGGCGCGCCGCACAATACCATCCACCGCGTCATTCCCGCGAAGGCAGTAAGCTCACGTCCACTATGCCGCGCCGCGGGGGGATTCCCGCTTTCGCGGGAATGACGCAGTGGTTATGCATTGGTCAGCAACAAACAAAGCCGTCAGAACCCGATGAAGCGTTTTTTCGAGCACCACGTCTCCCATCTGCCGCAGCGCATGTTCGAGATCGTTTCGGATCTCAGCGACTATCCGCGCTTCATTCCCAACTGCAAGGCGATGGAAGTGCGGCCGGACCCGGCCGCCAATGGAGCTAATGTTCTGCTGGCCAAGATGACGCTGTTTTTCGGTCCGATCACGCAGGCCTATACCAGCCGGGTCACCATCGATCCGGTTGCACTGACCATCCGCGCCAAGGCGGTGGACGGCCCTTTCGCCTATCTCGATAGCGTCTGGACGTTCGAACCCGAAGGCATGGGCACGCGCGTGCGGTTCGAGATCGACTTCAAGATCTCCAACCCCTTCATCGCCGCCGTGGCCGAACCGGCCTTCGCGGCGAAACAGGAAGAGATCATCCGGGCCTTTGCAGACGAGGCTGATAGGCGATTTGGGAATTGAGGGATCTTACCTCTCCCTTTGGGGGAGAGGTCGGCGCGCAGCGCCGGGTGGGTGAGGTGCAAGGGGAAGGCCCCTCACCCGACCCAAGAGGGTCGACCTCTCCCTTTGGGGGAGAGGTAGGGGCTAATCCCGATCGCTGGTCAGCACCTGCAGGACCAAATCGAGCGCGGCCTTGACGCTGGCCTTGCGGACCTCGTCCCGGCCCAGGTCGCCGAACTTGTGTTCAATGACGACTGTCGCCAGTTCCGAAGATACCGCGACATAGACGAGGCCGACGGGCTTCTTGTCGCTACCGCCATCGGGACCGGCAATGCCGGTGACGGCCACCGCGAAGTCAGCGCGAGCGGTATTGCGCGCGCCATCGGCCATGGCGCGAGCCACCTGGTTGCTCACGGCGCCGTAGTCACGGATCAGGCGCGCCTGCACGTGGATCATCCGCGATTTAGCGGCATTGGCATAGGTGACATACCCACCATAAACCGCGGCCGAGGCGCCCGGAATATCGGTGAGGGCTGCGGCGATCATCCCCCCGGTACAGCTTTCCGCCGTGACGATCGTCTTCTGGGTTTCGGTGAGAATTTTGATGATTTGTTTGCCCGGATCGAGGACTGCCTTGGCTGCCATTAGTCGACCCTCGGCACTTCTACACTTGCGCTCGCCATCGCCACGATACCTTCCTCCCGCCCGGTAAACCCGAGTGTCTCGCTTGTCGTTGCCTTGATCGCGATCCGCGAGGCCGCGATCCCCAACGTTTCGGCGATTACCCCCCGCATCGCCGGCACGTGTTGAGCGATCCTCGGCGCTTCGCAGACGATTGTCACGTCCAGATTGACGATACGTCCCCGCGCTTTAGCGACAAGATCACCGGCATGCTTGAGAAAGACCGTGGACGCCACGCCACGCCACTGCATATCGGACGGCGGAAAGTGCACCCCGATATCGCCCTCGCCGATGGCGCCGAGAATGGCATCAGTCAGGGCGTGCAGGGCCACGTCAGCGTCCGAATGGCCCTTGAGCTTGGCCCGGTGAGGAATGCGGACGCCACCCAGCCATACTGCGTCACCGGGCTCGAACTGATGGACGTCAAAGCCGGTGCCGACGCGGGTTTCCATGATCTGGTCTCCGTGGATGATCCGCTCCGCCCGGGCGAAGTCTTCGGGATGGGTGATCTTGATGTTGCTCGGGTCGCCCATGACCATTGCGACCCTGAGGCCGGCCCATTCGGCGATCTCGGCGTCATCGGTGAACTGGCGGCGAATGGTCGAGGCGCGCATATGGGCGGAAAATATCTGGCCGAAGCGGAAGCCCTGCGGCGTCTGTGCAGCGACGAGCTGACTGCGATCTTCCGTTGCCGCGACATGACGTCCATCCAGCGTGCGCTTGATGGTGTCGGTCACGGGCAGACCGGGCAGGGCGCCGTCATACTGTTCCAGCACGACCACGACGTCCCCAATCACATCAGGCGCGGCAAACGGACGAGCAGCGTCCTGGATCAACACGAGGTCCGGGCGAAGTGGGGCAAGAGCCTTGAGCCCTTCGAGAACGGAGGCTTGCCGTGACGCGCCGCCGACAACCGGCGGCATAAGCCGATCGTCACCGAGGCCGAGTGCGGCATAGCGATCCGCATGATCCGGGTGGATGACCGGCAGCACCCTCTCGATATAGGGGATATCGAGGAAAGCCTGGATGGTTCGGGTCAGAACCGGCACGCCACCAACCATGCGATACTGCTTGGGATCGGACGATCCAGCGGCGCTGGCGCGCTCACCCTTTCCAGCAGCTACGACGATGACGGCAATAGACTTTTGACGCATGGCAGGCGGGCACTCGATGGGCTTGAAACCGTCACATAGTCGTGGTCTAGCGCCCGCTCCGGCATGCGGCAAGTGCAGGGCTGCCGAACCGTCACAGCAACCATATAAGGTGTTGCGCGGCCAGCTGTTTTGACTATTGTGCAGGCACCAATTTGAAAATGACCATTTCTGGGGCAGTTTGTGTCTGAAAGTGCCTGCAAGTTGAGCATCGGCAACCACACGGTTCGCAACAGTGCTTTTCTGGCGCCGATGGCCGGAATCACCGACCGCCCTTTTCGCAAGATCGCCGAGCGCTTTGGGGCCGGCATGGTCGTGTCCGAGATGATTGCCAGCAACGCGCTGGCCGTCGGCAATCACGAGATGGCCCGCCGCCTCGGCAAGCCGGCCGTGTTGCCGCACATGGTTCAGCTCGCTGGCTGTGAGGCCGAGTGGATGCGGCGTGGCGCACAGATCGCCCACGATGCCGGCGCCGACATCATCGACATCAATTTCGGCTGCCCGTCCAAGCGCGTCACCAACGGCTTCGCCGGTTCGGCGCTGATGCGCGTTCCTGACCACGCGATGACCTTGATCGATGCGGTTGTCGCGGCGACGCCGCTGCCGGTCACGGTCAAGATGCGCCTGGGCTGGGACGACGACAGCCTCAATGCGCCAGAAATGGCGCGCCGAGCCGTCGATGCCGGGGTCAAGATGATCACCGTCCACGGCCGGACCCGGCAGCAATTCTACAAGGGTACGGCTCGCTGGGAGCTGGTGCGGGCGGTTGTCGAGGCCGTGAACGTGCCTGTTATCGTCAATGGCGACATCGTCGACCTGGCCGCTGCGCGCGAAGCGCTGGCGCAATCCGGCGCGGCGGCGGTGATGCTCGGCCGTGGTGCACAGGGCAGGCCCTGGGCCGTTGGACAGATCGGCGCGGCGCTGGCCGGTGAAACTGGCCCGGAAACACCTGAAGGTGCTGAACTCGTGGCGCTGATCTCGGAGCAGTACGAAGGCATGCTGATCGACTACGGCACCGCGGTGGGGCTCCGCGCAGCCCGCAAGCACCTCGACTGGTACGCCGAGGCAGCCGGCATCGCGCTGGACAAGCCCACCCGCACGGCCTTCCTCAACAGCGAAACGCCGGCGGACGTTCTCAGCATGATCGGCACCATATTCTCGGGCGAGTGGAAGGCAGCAGCATGAACGCGATCCCGCAGGCTGCAGCCGCCGAAACCATTCCATCAACGGCCGTCTTGCAGGCGCTACCCCAGCCCATCATCGTCTGTGGCGAAGAGCGCCAGATTGTCTTCGTCAACTACGCCGCCGAGGCTTTTTTCGGTGCATCGCTGAGCGTGCTGACCCGCCAGCGGCTGGATGACCTGATCGCCTTCGGCTCACCCATCATCGGGCTGGTCGAAACTGTGGCCCTGCGGCGTGCGCCGATGACCGAATATCGCGTCCGCGTCGGCTCGTCGCGCTTTGGCGATGAGCGTGTGGCTGATGTGTTCGCCAGCCCGCTATCGGATAGCGACGGCCGCGTTGCCCTGCTGATCCAGGAGCGCACCATGGCCGACAAGATCGACCGGCAGATGGTGTCGCGCGGCGCAGCGCGCTCGGTGACGGGTCTCGCTTCTATGCTGGCGCATGAGATCAAGAACCCGCTCTCAGGCATCCGTGGCGCTGCCCAATTGCTCGAGCAGACCGTCAACAGCGACGAAATCCCGCTGGCCCGGCTCATTCGCGAAGAAACCGACCGCATCGTGCACCTGATCGACCGGGTTGAAGTGTTCGGTGACGAGCGCCCCATGGAACGCGAGCCGATCAACATTCACGTCGTGCTCGATCGCGTTAAGCTGCTCGCCCGCAACGGCGTTGCACGCGGCATTGCCTTCTCAGAGGAGTACGATCCGTCACTGCCACCCGTCTTCGGCAACCGTGACCAGCTCATTCAGGTCTTCCTCAACCTGGTGAAGAACGCCTCCGAAGCCCTTGAGCGTACGCAGAAACCAGAGATCAAGTTCTCGACGGCCTTCCGTCCGGGCATTCGCATCAGCGTGATGGGCGTTTCCGAACGCATCTCGCTGCCGCTCGAAATCATCATCGAGGACAACGGCCCGGGCGTGCCGCCGGACATTCTGCCCTTCCTGTTCGACCCCTTCGTCACCACCAAGCAGAATGGCTCGGGCCTGGGCCTGGCACTGGTGGCCAAGATCGTCGGCGACCATGGCGGCGTCATCGACTGCGACAGCCGCCCGGGCCGCACCAAGTTCCGCATTCTCCTTCCCGTCGCGAGCGGGGCCTTCCAGATGCCTTTTGAAGAGGAAATGGCGAAATGAGCCATGTCGTCCTGCTCGCCGATGATGATGCCGCCATCCGCATGGTGCTCAACCAGGCGCTGACTCGCGCCGGCTACGAAGTGCGCCCAACAGGCAATATCTCGACCATGTGGAATTGGGTGAGCCGGGGCGAGGGCGATATCCTCATCACCGACGTCGCCATGCCCGATGGCAACGCCTTTGAGGTGATGCCCAAGATCAAGAAACTGCGGCCCGACCTGCCGATGATCGTCATGAGCGCGCAGAATACCTTCATGACGGCCATTCGCGCCTCCGAGGTCGGCGCCTACGAATATCTGCCCAAGCCTTTCGACATCACCGAGGTGCTGTCGGTGGTGGCACGAGCTTTGGCGGATGCAAAGAAGCCCACGAGCGCCGACCGGAAGGCCGAGGAACCGGGCGAGACCATGCCGCTGGTCGGCCGCTCGACGGCCATGCAGGACATCTACCGCGCCCTGGCGCGACTGATGCAGACCGACCTCACTGTCATGATCACCGGCGAGAGCGGCACCGGCAAGGAGCTGGTCGCCCGGGCGCTGCACGACTTCGGCAAGCGCCGCAATGGCCCATTCGTCGCCATCAACATGGCTGCCATTCCTCGCGACCTGATCGAAGCGGAGCTGTTCGGGCACGAGAAGGGCGCGTTCACCGGCGCCAATACCCGTTCATCCGGCCGCTTCGAGCAGGCCGAGGGCGGCACGCTGTTCCTCGACGAAATCGGCGACATGCCGATGGATGCCCAGACGCGCCTGCTGCGCGTCTTGCAGGAAGGCGAGTACACAATGGTCGGGGGCCGATCCTCGATCAAGACCAATGTCCGCATCGTCGCCGCGACCCATCGTGATCTCAGCCAGATGATCCGTCAGGGCCTGTTCCGCGAGGACCTGTACTACCGCCTCAACGTCGTGCCGATCCGCCTGCCGCCGCTGCGGGAGCGTGTGGACGACGTTGGCGACCTGGCGATCCACTTCCTCAAGGCGGCCCAACGCGAGGGCGAGCCGGTAAAGTCCATCTCGCCTGAAGCCATCAGGCTGATGCAGAACTACTCCTGGCCGGGCAACGTCCGCGAGCTGGAAAACCTCGTGCGGCGACTGTCGGCGCTCTATGCCGATGAATCCATCTCGGCAGAGATCGTCCAGAACGAGCTCAACATCGCTGAACGCCCGTCGGTGCCCGGGACTGCGGGGCCGGTCGACGTATCCATGGCGGTGGAGACCCATGTGGGCCAGCTGCTGCGCGAATACGAGCCTAACCTGCCGCCGGCGGGGCTTTATCAGCGCGTAATCGACCGCGTCGAAGCGCCGCTGATCGCCATGGCGCTCAATGCCTGCGGCGGCAACCAGATCAAGGCCGCCGACCTGCTGGGCCTCAACCGCAATACCCTGCGCAAGAAAATCCGCACCCACAGCATCGAAATCGTCAAGCACAGCCGCCGCAACGGCTAGGCCGCGCGGACATTCGGAGCGATTTGAAACGGAGTGGCCGTTGAGGCGTTCCGTGACTTGAGCTCTGGTCTGGGCAAGAACTCGGAGGTTGCAACATGGCGCTCAAGCGGATGGACAATGTCGGGATCGTCGTTGAGGATCTTGCGTTAGCGATCGACTTCTTCCGCGAACTCGGCCTCGAGCTCGAAGGGCAGGGCGCGGTCGAAGGCGAATGGGCTGGCCGCGTCACCGGACTTGGCGATCAGCATGTCGAGATTGCCATGATGCGTACGCCCGACGGCCATAGCCGGCTTGAGCTTTCCCGCTTCCTCAGGCCCGAGGTCGTCGCGGATCACCGGAACGCTCCGGTCAACGCCCTGGGCTACCTCCGCGTCATGTTCACGGTGGACGACATCGACGAGACGGTTGAAAGGCTCAGCAGGCACGGCGCGCAGCTCGTTGGCGAGCTGGTACAATATCAAGACTCGTATCGGCTTTGCTACATCCGCGGCCCCGAAGGACTTCTCATAGGCCTCGCCCAGGAACTCTAAGGCGTATCGACGATCTCGCGGCGATTGCGGTGTTCGCTTAACGCCAGTGTCAGGCCAGCGGCGACGACAAGGAAAGCGCCGACATAGACTGTGGTCGGGGGGACTTCGGCCCAGAACAGGTAACCAAACACGAAGCTCCAGATCAGCGCTCCGTATTCCACGGTGCCGAGCACGCTTGCCGGGACCGCCCTTGCGGACTCGACCAGCATGTATTGCGCCAGGCCGCCGATCAGGCCGGCGGCCACGCAGAGCACGATCTCGCGCAGCTCCATGCCCTGCCAGAATGGTAGCGCCACCACGCCCATGAGCACCACGTGGATCAGGTTTTGCGCAAAGACCTGCACGATGGTGCGGTCACTCTTGGATATGGTGCGCATGAGGATCATTGCGACGGCCCAGAACAGGGCCGCACCCAGAACCATGATGACCGGCCAGCCAATGGTGAAGCCCGTGGGATTAGCGGCCACGACAATGCCGAAAAAGCCGATCGCTGCCCCGCCTATTCGGGCCAGCGTTAGCTGCTCCTTGAGAAAGATCACGGCCAGAACTGTAGTAAGCACCGGCGCGACGTAATAGAGCGTGGTCATCTCGGCGAGCTGAAGCTCGCGTCCGGAACTGTAGTACATGACCCAGGCGGCGAGCGTCATGAGGCCGCGCCCCAGGATCAGCGTTCGGTTCCTGGACTGCCAGAGGTCTCGGACGACGGTACCGCGGCTGATGGCGAGACAGAGCAAAACGATGACCATGCCGCGCACGAACAGGATTTGCGGCGCGGGCAAGGCGGTGATGACTCCCTTGATCATCGCATCATGCACCGCGAACAGTGTGTAGGCCCCCACGCCCAAGGCCATGCCGGCAAGGCTTGCGGTTTCAACACGGGCTGATGCGGGGGAGGACACGGGGGACTCGGGAGCGAGGTGGGATAGGCAGTGATGTGCCTGTAGGCGCGGGGGTTGTCCAGCACTGCGTTTGTGGTGCTCCCTGACGGCCTTTTGCGCCTCGTTTGCAATGCGTCCGGGCCCTGCGAGCGCAGCTCTCCGGACCTGATCGCCTCAACACGCGCCATTGGCGCGTTTTGACCGCCGTTTTACGGCGGCCAGCGATCAGTGTCACATTTTGGCAACATTTATCTTGAAGGGTCTGCCGAATTGGGTCAGGCTCTGCCTCCCGCGGCGGAGATGGAGTGCCATTCGGCATTGGATGAGCGAAGCAGCTAGTATCGGCGTAGATCTCGGACCCTCGAAAGCGACCGAAACGGCGAAGCCTCAGCGCGCCTCGTTCTTTTCCGGGCGGACGAATCGGCCACTGCGCGTGCTGGGCTTTATCGTGGTCTTCGCCTCCGTGCTGATGTCCTCGATCTCGTTCCTGATCCTGTCCGGCACCACCAATATCGAACCATCCACGACAGTGTGGACCGTGATCTGGATCGTCACCGGCGTCCTCGTGCTGTTGATGATCGCGCTAGTCGTGACCGAAGCAGCGCTGCTGATCCAGGCCCGCGCCCAGAAGCAGGCCGGCGCGGGCATGCAGATCCGTATGGTCACCATGTTTGCCCTGGTGGCCGCTATTCCCGCGGCGATTGTGGCCGTGGTCGCGACCATCGCCCTGAACCAGGGGTTAGACCAATGGTTCTCCGAGCGCACCCGCCAGATGGTGGATAGCTCGCGCCTCGTCGCGCGCTCCTACATGCAGGAGCACGCCCAGGTGCTGCGCGACGACGTAATCTGGGTGGCCACCGAACTCGAGCAGGCCCATGGCACGTTCGAGGAAGACCGCGACCGCTTCCAGCGCATCCTGACCGCGCTGGCGGTGACGCGGTCGCTGCCCTTCACTTCGCTGGTCAATGCCGAGGGCGAAACGCTGATGCGCGCCCAGATCGCCGTGCAGGGGGCCTACCCGAAGCTGCCGGACGGCATCACCCAGGGACTGGTGGAAGGTATCCCCGCGGCCATTTCGCCCGGGCGCATCAACCTGGTCGGCTCGGTCATCAAGCTGCGTGGCTACGAGGATACCTATCTGTTCGTGGCTCGGCCGATGGAAGCCGAAGTGCTCGAATATATGCGGCTGACCGACGAGAACATCACCGAGTATCGCGAGTATGCGTCCAACCGGCTGGTGTTCCAGATCACCTTTACCATCATGTATGTGGGCTTGGCGGTGGTGCTGCTGCTGGCGGCTCTGTGGATCGGCATCGCATTGGCCAATCGCTTCGTCGACCCCATCAGAAACCTCATGATCGCCTCCAACCGCGTCAGCAGCGGCGATCTGGATGTGCAGGTTCCGGTGCAGGAGGGCAGGGGCGACCTGCGTGATTTGTCCAACGGTTTCAACCGTATGACGCTGCAACTTAAAAATCAACGTGAGGCTCTGCTCACCGCCAGCGAGATGAACGAAAAGCGCCGCCAGTTCACCGAAGCGGTGGTGGAGGGCGTGTCGGCCGGCATTATCGGACTAGACCCCTATGGCGCGGTGACACTGGTCAATGCGCGCGCCTGCGAAATGCTCGACCGCGATGAAATCGACCTGATGGGTGAGCCCATCGAGAAGGTCATGCCGCAGCTGGCGCCGACGCTGGAGCGCGCGCGCTCGGCCCGAAGGGGCCAGGTGCGCGACCAGATCCAGCTCGGCAACGAAACCGATCGCCGTACCTACCAGGTGCAGTTGACCCGCGAAGGGTCCATTACCGAATCCAAGGGTTATGTGCTGACCTTCGATGACATCACCGATCTCGAGTCCGCCCAGCGCACCAGCGCCTGGGCCGACGTGGCGCGGCGTATCGCCCACGAGATCAAGAACCCGCTGACGCCAATCCAGCTTTCGGCCGAACGCCTGCGCCGGCGTTACGGCGCGCGGCTGGAAGACGACCGCGACGTCTTCGACAAGTGCATCAATACCATCGTCCGCCAAGTCGGCGACATCGGTCGCATGGTCGACGAATTCTCTGCCTTCGCCCGCATGCCAGAGGCAGCGCCCGAAATGGCCGACCTGTCCGATACGGTCCGGCAGGCTGTATTTCTTGAAAGCGTCAGGCTTCCGGAGATCAGCATCCATACCGATTTGCCCGCGGATGCCATATATGCGTGGTTCGACAGCCGCCTGATTTCGCAATCACTCACAAATCTGATTAAAAACGCAGTTGAAGCATTTGAATCAATTCATATATCCGAAGATTGGAAGCCCAAAATCCTCGTCCAGGGACAGATCGAGGGCGCTCACGCCCGCATTTCCGTCTCGGATAACGGCAAGGGTTGGCCCAAGGAGAACCGGCAGCGCCTGCTGGAGCCCTATATGACGACGCGGGAGAAGGGCACGGGCCTTGGCCTCGCAATCGTCGCAAAGATCATCGAGCAGCATGGCGGCATCGTGGAGCTGGTCGATGCCGAACCTGACGAAACGGGCAGGGTGGGCGCTTGCGTGACCTTCACACTGCCTTTGCAATCACCGAACAAGACGTCGGATACGAAGGACTCGGCTGAGCCGGAGACCCAATCCGTCAAACAGGAGGAACCGTTGGCTCAGGCCGCGGTTCACAAGTAATGGCACTCGACATTCTCATAATCGACGACGAAGACGACATCCGCGACCTGATTGCCGGCATCCTGGAAGACGAAGGTTTCGAAACTCGTCAGGCGCACGATGCCGATAGCGGGCTCAACGAAATCGCGCGACGCCGCCCCAGCCTGGTGTTCCTGGACATCTGGATGCAGGGCTCACGTCTCGACGGGCTACAGTTGCTCGACGTGTTCCAGAGCCAGCACCCGGATATGCCCGTGGTGATGATCTCTGGCCACGGCAATGTCGAAACCGCCGTTTCGGCCATCCGGCGCGGCGCCTATGATTACATCGAAAAGCCCTTCAAGATCGACCGGCTGCTGCACATCACCCAGCGGGCCATGGAAGCCACGCGGCTGCGCAACGAAGTAGCCGAACTCAAGGAACGTTCTGCGACCAAGAGCGCCGACATGGTCGGCACCTCCCCGGCCCTGCAGCAAATCCGCGGCATCATCGAAAAATCAGCGCCGACAAACTCGCGTATCTTTATTTCCGGCCCATCAGGGGCAGGGAAGGGATTGGTCGCCCGCCTGATCCATCAGCGCAGCCCGCGCGCGGAGGCACCCTTCGTCGAAATCAACGCCTCGCTCTACGCGCCTGAGGAAGTCCCGGTGGTGCTGTTCGGCCGCGAGGCACGCGAGAAGACCGGCATCCTCAAGGTTGAGGTCGGTGCACTGGAAAAGGCGCATGGCGGCACGCTCTACCTGTCGGAGGTGACGACCCTGCCGCAGGCGACACAGGCAGCTTTGCTGCGCACCCTGGTCGAGAACCGCTTCAACCGCGTAGGCGGCACCCAGGCCGTGCCGATCGACGTGCGGATCATCTCTGCCAGCTCGCAGAATGTCGCGGCCCAGATCGACGCTGGCGAGTTCCGCTCGGACCTGTTCCACCGCCTGTCGATCGTGCCGCTACCGATGACGCCGCTCAAGGAGCGCCGCGAAGACGTACCGCCTTTGGTCAGCGTCTTCATCGAACAGGTATGCCGCATGCACAACTTGCAGCGCATGACCGTGGGCGAGGATGCTATTGCTGTGCTGCAGGCGCAGGAATGGCCGGGCAATGCCCGGCAGTTGCGCAACTCCATCGAGCGGCTTTTGATTCTGATGAAGGATCAGCAGCCCGACGACGGCGTCATCACCGCCGCGATGCTGCCTTCGGACATCGGCGAGGTGCTGCCCACGGTCGGCGACACCGATGCCTCCGCGCACCTGATGAGCCTGCCGCTGCGCGACGCCCGCGAGGTGTTCGAGCGGCAATATCTGCTGGCGCAGATCGAGCGGTTCGGCGGCAACATTTCGAAGACGGCGGAATTCGTCGGCATGGAGCGCAGTGCTCTCCATCGCAAGATCAAGTCCCTAGGCCTCTGAAAATGGTTTGAAAATTTCTGGTGTGCCATGCACTTGGCGCGGGTAGGCACGAAAAGCCAACTGTGCCATAATGCTTAGCGTATGATGAATTTCATGCCGGCGCGGACTGGGCGGCAGTCCTGCGGCTGACTGGCAGGCAAGCGCAAGACAACAGCGACAAGCAATGCCGCGAAAAAGAGGCCTAAATGCCCAGCGAAAAACAACAAAATCTCCAAGACTCCTTCCTCAATCACGTGCGCAAGCAGAAAGTTCCGGTCACGATCTTTCTCGTGAACGGTGTAAAACTGCAGGGCGTGATTACCTGGTTCGACAATTTCTGCCTGCTGCTGCGCCGCGATGCGCAGTCGCAGTTGGTCTATAAGCACGCCATTTCGACCATCATGCCCGGCGCGCCGATCCAGTTGTTCGATCCTGAGCAGAACCACGATAGCGACTAACGGACCTTCATGAACGAATTCGACGACGAAGAGGCCGTCCAAAAGGGCGGCCCGAAGGCGTTTATCGACCGACGCGAGCAGCTTGCCCGCGCCGGCCTGGTCATTCCCGACGTACGCGGCCAAATTTCCCAGCACTCGATCGAAGCCCGCAAATCCGAATTCGAAGGGCTGGCCGAGGCTATCCGCCTGGACGTGGTGTTCTCCGAGGTCATCAAGGTCCGTGAAATCAAGCCAGCGACCTTCATCGGCGGCGGCCACACCGAGACTTTCGCCGCACGGGTCAAGGCCGACGACCTGGATCTGCTGCTCGTCGACGCGTCGCTCACGGCCATCCAGCAGCGCAATCTGGAAAAGGAAACCGGCGCCAAGGTGCTGGACCGCACGGCGCTGATCCTCGAAATCTTCGGCGAACGCGCAGCGACGCGCGAAGGCGTATTACAGGTCGAACTGGCTCACCTCAACTACCAGAAGGGGCGGCTCGTCCGCTCCTGGACCCACCTCGAGCGCCAGCGCGGCAGCGGCGGCTATGGCTTCATGGGTGGCCCCGGCGAGACGCAGATCGAGAGCGACCGCCGCCAGATCATGGACCGCATCGTGCTGCTCGAAGACCGGCTGGAAAAGGTTAAGAAGACCCGCGCCCAGCAGCGGCAGCAGCGCAGCGGCACGCCGATCGTAGCTCTGGTCGGCTACACCAATGCGGGCAAGTCGAGCCTGTTCAACGCCATGACCGGCTCGGAAGTCTTCGCCAAGGACCTGCTGTTCGCCACCCTCGACACGACCGTGCGCAAGCTCGAACTGCCGCATGGCCGCGAAATCATGCTTAGCGACACGGTCGGCTTCGTCGCCGATCTGCCCACCGATCTGGTTGCGGCCTTCCGCGCCACGCTCGAGGAAGTGCTGGACGCCGACGTGATCCTGCATGCGCGCGACATTTCCAACCCCGATCACTCGGCCCAAGCGCTCGACGTGCTTAAGGTTCTGGGCGAACTCGGCGTTTCAGCCGAAAAGACACCGATCATCGAAGTCTGGAACAAGATCGACCTGCTTGGCCAGGCCGATCTGCCGGTCGAGGACATGCTCGCCGGCATAGCACCGGCGGGCAAAGTCGCCGGCGTGGTGCCAGTGTCTGCCGTCACGGGGCAGGGGCTTGACGCCCTGAAGCTGGCCATAGAAACAGCGCTCGGAGAAAAGAGCCGCACCTACCACGTACACGTGCCACACACGGCCGGCGCTGATATCGGCTGGTTGCACGCACACTCGGAAATCATCTCGCGCGATGAGCCGACCGAAATCGGCTCCGGCTTCGTCGTCCGCGTCGAACCCCGGCACAAGGCCGCCTTCCTCGAACGCTTCAACGGTCGCATCGAAAGCTCAGACGCTTAGGATGAACGGACAGGGGCCTGCTAGGCCTTGTCCGCCGTCCGAACCTCGTTCCAGTAGGCATCCAGGCGCTCCAGTCCGGCATCCTTAGGCTCCACGCCGTCTTCGCGGCAGCGCGCCTCGACATGGTGGAAGCGGCGGGTGAACTTGAAGTTCGCGTCGCGCAGCGCCGCCTCGGCATCGACGCCGGCATGGCGCGCCAGATTGGCGACGGCGAACAGCAGGTCGCCAATCTCTTCATGCACGGCCGCCTTGTCGCCAGAAGCCTGCGCCTCGGCGACCTCGCTCAGCTCTTCATCGACCTTTTCCTTCACCGCCGCGAAATCCGGCCAGTCGAAGCCAACCTTGGCTGCCCGTTTGGTCAGCTTTTCTGCCCGAGCCAGGGCAGGGAGCACGTTGGGAACATCGTCCAGCAGCGACGGCTCGGTCTCACCCTTGCGGGCAGCTTTGGCGGCACGCTCCTCGACCTTGATGGCCTCCCAGCGGCCCTTCGCCATGTCGGAATCATCGGCCTTCACCTCGCCAAACACATGCGGATGTCGCCGGATCAGTTTCTCCGTGATGCCATAGATCACGTCGCCAATATCGAAGTGCCCAGCCTCGCTCGCCATTTGGGCGTGGTAGATCGGCTGTAGCAGCAGGTCGCCCAGCTCCTCGCGCAAATCGCCAAAATCCTGGCGTTCGATCGCGTCAGCTACCTCATAGGCTTCCTCTATCGTATAGTGCCGAATGGTCGAGAAATCCTGCTCCAGATCCCACGGGCAACCACCGACCGGATTGCGCAAAGCGGACATAATCTCGATGAGGCGGGAAATATCGCGAGAGGGCTGCATGGCTGGGCTCGAAGCTGGGAATCGGCAGGGGAGCCTATCAGCCTTTGGCACGCCACGCCCGCCGGCTGACTGGGCCGGGGGTTCAATCGATGGTCGCGCTGAGCTAAACTCCTGAGATGAAAGGGGCGCAAACCATGTCATCCATCCGAATCGTGATCGCACTGGTATTTGCCACCGCCTCTGCCGCGCTGCCGGCCTTTGCCCAGGACACCCGCAATGTCGACGTCCGGTTTCCACGCGGGACGTCGGGCACGACGATGGCGATCACGACCAATGCCGCATTCCAAAGCGGCAACAACTACGTCGTACGGGGCTATTTCGACCGTGACGGCAGCACGACCTTCTTCAACTGCTGGTTCGGGCTGGACGGCAGCTTCGCTTACATCAACTGAGCCCCATGGCGCTCAACGGATAAAGGACACGATCGGTGGGATGGGAAGCACTGGCGCAGTGGGGTCCCGATGCCAAGCGCATCGAACGGCTCACTGGCGGCGTAGCCAATGATGTCTGGAGCGTGCGCATCGACGGGCAAAGCGCCGTTGGCCGTCTTGGCACGCGCGGCGACGCTGATCTCGCCTGGGAAGCCGCGCTGCTGCTACACCTGGACCGACACGGCATGAGCGTGCCTGTGCCGATCCCGACCATGGATGGCAGGCTGTTCGTCGACGGCCTGGTGGTGATGAAGTTCATGGACGGTGGGCCGCCGGAGACCGCAGCCGACTGGCGCCGCGTTGCCGACACGGTCCGGCAGTTGCATCGGCTAACTCGTGGCTGGCCCCAACGTCCAGGCTGGCGATCGTCGATCGACCTTCTGCAGGCCGAGAAGGGGACTAGGATTGATTTGACGGCCATGCCGGCCGAAGCCGTCGCCCGGTGCCGCGCAGCGTGGTCACGGCTCGCCGAGCGAGAACCATGCGTCGTCCACGGCAACCCAAACAGCCCAGGCAATGTCCGGATGACCGCCAATCAGGTCGCGCTGATCGACTGGGACGAGACGCATGTCGACGTGCCGGAACTCGATCTGGTGCTGCCGCACAATGCTGCCGGCCTGACTGGCCGCACACGCGACATCGCTGAACAAGCCTCAGCCGCCTGGGAAGCCGCCGTCTGCTGGAAGGACGAGTATGCCGTCAAGCGGCTCGCGGAAGTTCGACCAGCCGAAGAGGGCAAAGGCGCACAAGCAGCAACCTGAACCGGGTCAGAGCGCCCATCCATCATTCGCATAATATATATTATGGAACTATCGCATGGCGTTTTGGGCGTTGGTTTCGCTGGCGCAACGCTTAGAAATCGCCACTTCTCCGTCATTCGTTCACGACCAGCGTAAAGCAGCGGCAAATCGCCGGCGACAATGTCAGCCCGAAGAACGGATAAAGCACGCCTGCGGCCACGGGTAACGCCGGCCGCGTTGTGAACGCCGGCCGCGTTGTGGGCAAAGGCAAAGAACCGGTTTTGGCGAATCGCGACGTCCGTCCCAGTGCCCATGCGTTGCCGACATCAGCGGCGGCCAAGGCCGGCGCGTCGTTGACGCTATCGCCATACGAAAGGAGTAAGTCTGGACCTTCCAACCATGACAAGATCAAGCCGAAAACGCGCCCTGCTGATGAGCGCGTGAAACCTTGTCCGAACTCGGCTAGAAGCCGACGGCCTGCGGTTTGAAGCGCACGAATCTGATGGACAATTTTGACCAATTGGTCAAAACTACCATTGTGCCTGGCATGGGAGGATGATGTGCGCTTCGGATACAAGGCGTCAGCGGAGCAGTTCGGCCCAACTCAATTGCTCAATTTCGCGGTCGAAGCCGAGCAAGCCGGATTCGACTCGGCCTTCATCAGCGACCACTTCCAGCCCTGGAAGCATACAGACGGGCATGCCCCGTTTGCGCCGTCATGGATGGCAGCGGCGCTTGCCCGCACTGAAAAGCTGGTCGTCGGAACCTCGGTGCTCACCCCCACATTCCGCCTCCATCCCTCCGTCGTGGCGCAAGCCTTCGGCACCATGGGTGCCATGTTTCCCGGCCGCGTCATTCTCGGCGTCGGTACCGGTGAATCGCTCAATGAAGTGCCCTCGACAGGCATGGTCTGGCCGGAACTCAAAGAGCGCTCGGCGCGCCTGCGCGAAGCGGTTACCCTGATCCGCACCCTGTGGAGCCAGGATCGGGTCAGCTTCGAGGGCGAGTTCTATCGCACCCAGAATGCCACGATCTACGACAAGCCCGACCAGATGGTGCCCATCTATATCGCGGGTGCCGGGCCGCTCAATGCCAAGTATGCCGGGCGTGCCGGCGACGGGTTTATCTGTACGTCAGGCAAAGGCGAAGAGTTGTATGTCGAGACCCTCTTGCCGAACGTCGCGCTCGGGCGCGCGGAATCGGCGCTGGCCGATCGACCGTTCGAGCGCATGATCGAGGTGAAGGTGTCGTTCGATCCGGATGCGGAACGCGCGCTCAACAATACGCGCGGCTGGGCGGCGCTGTCGCTGACAGCCGAGGAAAAGCACTCGGTCGAGGATCCCCTGGAGATGGAGCGGCTCGCCGCTAAACTACCCATCGAGCGGATCGCCAAGCGCTGGATCGTTTCGAGCGATCCCGAACAGCACGTGCAGGCGATCAAGACTTATATGGATTACGGCTTCGATCACCTGGTTTTCCATGCGCCAGGCGACGACCAGAGCCGGTTCTTGTCGCTCTATGCCAAGGAAATCCTGCCGCGATTGCGTGCCCTTGCCGCCGATCGCCGATAGCCCCCTGCCCCATACGACGGAGCATGATCATGCCGATGCCGCGATACACGATCTGGGGCGTTACCGGTCTGCCCGAAATTGTGCAGGGCGATGATCTCGTTGCAATAATCGCTCGCGCCATTGCCGCCCAGTCGTCGGACGATGCGGAAGCGACCCTGGTTGATGGCGACATCTTGGTGGTCACCAGCAAGATCGTTTCCAAGGCCGAAGGCCGCCAGGTGCCGGTTGCCGATCGCGAAAAGGCTATAGCCGAAGATACGGTCCGCGTCGTGGCGGAGCGTGTCCACCCCGGCGGGGTAACCCAGATCGTCGAGACGCGGCATGGTCTGATCATGGCAGCTGCGGGCATAGACACGTCCAATGTGCCTGATGGGGTTGCGCTGCGGCTGCCGGAAGACCCAGACAAGTCGGCGCGGGCCCTGTGCCAGGGGCTGCGCGATCGTTTCGGGGTTTCCGTGGGTGTCATCATTACCGACACACTTGGCCGGCCGTGGCGCGTTGGACAGACCGATGTCGCCATCGGCGCCGCGGGCATGGTCGTCACCGACGATCTGAGGGGGGGCGTCGATGCCAATGGTCGACCGCTGCAAGTTACCATCACGGTGCTCGCCGACGAGCTGGCGGGCGCAGCGGACCTGGTCAAAGGCAAGGCCAGCGGCATTCCGGTCGCCGTGGTTCGTGGGTTGGGGCGCCTCGTGGTCGGGCTCGATGCGCCGGGCGCTCGCTCCCTGGTCCGCTCGGTCGACGATGACATGTTTCGCTTCGGCTCTGCCGAAGCCTACCGTCTTGGCTATCACGCCGCTCTGGCCGAATTGCGCGATGGCGGCCAGACCCCTCCAAAGCGCGCCAAACAGCAGCAGGATTGATCCATGCGTCCCCTTCGCTACCTCCTCGGCCTTGCCCTTGTTGCTGCGACGCCCAACCTTGCGATGTCGCAGACGAGCTACCCGCTTGCACTCGACAATTGCGGGTTCGCGGTCGAATTGCCGGCCGCCCCTGCCCGCGTCGTCACCATCAAGTCGACCGCGACCGAAATGCTGCTAGCCCTGGGCCTCGAGAGCAGGATCGTAGGCATCGGCTTCCAGGACGGTCCGGTGCCGGAGGCGTGGACGGCCCAAGCGGCCGGGCTCAATGTTCTGGCCGAAAAGCTCCCCTCGCAAGAAGTCGTGCTCGGGGTCGAGCCCGACCTGGTCTATGGGGGCTGGGAAAGCAACTTTGCCGCCGATGGCGCTGGTGAGCGCACGACGCTGGCCGAATTGGGCGTGGCCAGCTACGTGTCACCCGCTGCCTGCCGCTCGGTCAAACCGGCCAAGCTCACCTTCGACGAGCTGTTTGCCGAGATTGCTGAGGTCGGGACCATCTTCGACGTCGGCGCCACGGCGGATCAGGTCATCGCCGACCAGAAGGCCGTGCTCGCCACCATCGCCCCAGACGCGCGGGGACTGACTGCCGTCTGGTACTCCTCGGGCACCAAGACACCTTACGTCGGCGCCGGCAGCAATGCGCCCGCCATGATGATGGAAGCCCTCGGCCTCGACAACATCATGAATACCGTTGACGACGGCTGGATATCGGCAAGCTGGGAAGCCATTGTCGATGCCAATCCCGATGTCATCATCCTCGTCGATGCCGCCTGGAACTCGGCCGCGCAGAAAAAGAAATTGCTCGCCGAGAACCCGATTACCAGTCAGCTCGACGCCGTGGTGAACCAGCGCTATCTCGTTATTCCGTTCCCAGCCTCGGAAGCCGGCATACGCAATGTAGGCGCAACGGCCGATATGGCCGAACAATTGGCGGGTCTTAGCTTTTCACCATGAGTACCGGGCGCCGTCCCACGCTGATCACATTAGGCGCGGCCCTCTGGCTCCTTCTGCTGGCCAGCCTGGTAATCGCGGTGGCCTTCGGTCCGGCCGATATCGCGCCCGCCGAGGTTTGGCAGACCATCGCCCACCATCTCGGCTTCGTCGCCGAAAGCCCGGTAGGCCGACTGCGAGACGCCATCATCTGGGAACTGCGCCTGCCCCGTGTGCTGGTCGCTGCCGGTGTTGGCGCAGGACTAGCATTGTGCGGCGCTGTCATGCAGGCGTTGACCCGCAATCCGCTGGCCGACCCCTACCTATTGGGTCTCTCCTCGGGAGCCTCGCTCGGCGCAGTGATCTTCTTGCTCGCAGGCGCCGCACTGCTCATGCCGATCGGCGCTTTCCTCGGCGCGGGCGCGGCTATGGCGCTGACCCTGCTCGTCACACGCCTGCTGGGCGGCGCCACGCCCGCCCGCGCCATCCTCGCTGGCATTTCCGTCTCTGCGCTGGCCGCAGCCGCGACGTCGTTTCTGATCTTCTGGTCGGCGACCGGCGACTCTTACCGTGAAATCCTGAGCTGGCTGATGGGCTCGCTGAGCGGCGTCGTCTGGGCGGATGCCTGGATCGTACTCGGCGCTGTGCTGCTGATCGGCCTGCCCGTCCTCTTGTCTGGTCGCGCGCTCGACGCTTTCGCTTTTGGCGACACCGCGGCGACGGCGCTGGGTGTCGATGTGGCCCGCATACGCTGGATCCTGCTTGGCGCCACGGCCCTCCTGACTGGCGCCTTAGTATCGATCGGCGGCGCGATCGGCTTCGTCGGCTTGATCATCCCACACGTCGTGCGGCTGGCGACGGGGTCTCGGCACCGGACGCTCCTGCCGGTCGCGATGCTGCTCGGCGCCAGCTTCATGGTGTGGACCGACACGGCGGCGCGCAGCCTGTTCGAGCCGCGTGAGCTGCCCGTTGGCATTATCACCGCCCTGATCGGCGCGCCGATCTTCCTGCTGGTGCTTTTGCGCTATCGGCGGATGACATGAGCACCGGTCTCGCCGTCACCAACGCTTCGGTTATCGCCGGCGGTCGCCCCATCCTTGACGGTGTCGACCTTCGCGCCGGACCGGGCAAACTGACCGGGCTCATCGGCCCGAATGGCGCTGGCAAATCGACACTGATGCGCGCCGTCATCGGCGTCGTGCCACTCGATACCGGCAGCGTGACATTCGCGGGCACGGACTTGCCCACCATGCCACGGCGCAGCCGAGCTCAAATGAGCGCCTTTGTCGAGCAGACCGGGAGCAGCGAAGTCTACCTTTCCGCCCGCGAAGTGGTCATGCTTGGCCGCATTCCGTTCCAGTCGATATGGCAGTCGGCCCCCTCCCCCGACGACGAGAAACTGGCGGATGGCGCGCTCGCCGCCGTCGGCATGATTCAGTTTGCCGACCGGCTCTACCACACGCTCTCCGGTGGCGAGCAGCAGCGCCTGCACATCGCCCGCGCTCTGGCGCAGCAGCCGAAATTGCTGCTGCTGGACGAACCAACGAACCACCTCGACGTCCACGCACAGCTGACTATTCTCAACCTGCTACAGGCCCGCGCGCGGGCGGGCGCGACTGTGCTGCTGGCTTTGCATGACCTCAATCTGGCGGCCGCCTTCTGCGACTCCCTGGTGGTGCTGCATGAGGGCCGACAAGTGGCGGAAGGGTCGCCGGAGCAGGTCTTGACCCCTGCCCTGCTGCGCCGCGTCTACGACGTCGAGGCAACGCTTCTGCAGCACCCGCGAACCGGCCGCCCCATGATCGCCTATGACCTGCCGGCCTAAATCCGGTCGTCGTCGCAATTGCGATTGACATTCCAGCGGCGGCAACTCAAAAATTTGATCGACTGGTCAAATTTCCGATCGCGCTAGGCGGAGGGGCAACATGGAATTCGGCATCACCTTCAAGGGCTTTATCGAGGCCGAGCGCGCGCGCTATCTTGTCCGCGCCGCCGAATATGCCGGCTTCAGCTATTGCTGGTTCTACGATTCCCACATTCTCTGGCGCGATTGCTACGCAGCCATCGCCATGTGCATGGAACACACCACCAACATGCGCTTCGGCCCGCTGGTGACCAACCCCGACGTCCGCGATTGGTCGGTTGCCGCTTCGCTGTTCGGCTCGCTGTCCAAGCAGAGCGGCGGCCGCTTCGATCTGGCCGTTGGCCGCGGCGATAGCTCCCGCCGCGTCATGGGCAAGAAGCCCGCCACCCTGGCGCGTGTCGCCGAGTTCATCCACAAAACCAAGGCCATGGTGCGCGGCGAGGAAGTCACCTATGGCGAGATCGACGAGCCGGTGAAATTTCCCTGGGCCGTCGGACACGACATGCCGAGCTGGATCGCTGCCTACGGCCCGCTCGCGCTCAAGACCGCCGGCGAGCATGCCGACGGCGTCGTGCTGCAACTCGCCGATCCAGGCCTCTGCAAGTGGTTCACCGACCAATGCATCGATGCGGGCAAGGCCGCTGGCCGCGACATGTCGAACTATCGTTCCATGGCCGCTGCGCCCGCCTATTTCGGTGACAAGGCTCGCGCCATCGAGGCCACCAAGTGGTTCCCGGCCATGGTGGGCAACCACGTTGCCGATATCGTCGAGAAGTACGGCGCCGACAGCGACAAGGTGCCGGCCAGCCTCACCAGCTACATCGAAAAGCGCCGCGGCTACGACTATTCAAAGCACGGCCAGGCCGACAATCCGTTCCTCGACTTCATCACGCCCGACGTGGTGGAGAACTTCTGCGTGCTCGGCGAGCCGGATGAGCATATCGCCAAGATGCACGCGCTGAAGGCGGCGGGCATTACGCAGTTCAACATTTATCTCGATAGCGGCGACGAGGAAGAAATCATTGCCGGTTATGGCCGCCATGTGATCCCGGCGTTTCGGTAGAGGGGTACACCGCTCCGCGAGTGGGCTCCGCCCCACCGCTTTCCCTCAGGCTTGACCCGAGGGCCTCTTTCAGCACGGCACAAGCGGCGAGTGACCCCCGGGTCAAGCCCGAGGGAACGTGGTGGGTGGGGATAGATCAGGCAAGCAATCGGGTGCTTTGGACCTCACCACACGATCGGGTGCGTGTCCCCCGTCGCTACATTCACAAAGCCCTCTGGCGCAAGCGGTGACGGCGCAACCAGCACCCAGCGCCAGGGCGCGCAGGTGAGTGTGGCGAAAGCCAGCCGTTCCGGGAAGCCGGGCCACCAGCGCGGCGAGAAGGTCGGCTCGTACATCCACTCGATGCTCTCGCCCTCGCGGTAGAGCGCCTGCATCTCGGCGTCGAGTTCCGGTGCGGGCCGGCAGGTCATGAGGCCACCGACCTCGTAGCGAACGGTCGCGACCAGTTCGCCACGGCGTACCAATGCCCAACCGCCCTGGGTTTTGCGTAAGGCATTAGCCGCCTTGGCCATGGCGCCGTCCGACGACCCCACCACCCAGATGTTATGCTTGTCGTGGCCCATCGAACAGGCCAACGCCGTATCCTCTGTCTTCGGGCCAGTACCCAACCAAAACATGCGCGAGGTCTTACCCTCGCCCGAGAAGCGATCGACGATGGCGAACTTGGTGATGTTGCGCGCCGCGTCACGCTGCACAAGCCCGTCAACCACGGGCAGTTCGGTGGTAATGAAGTCATCGGACCAATGGAACGGGCGCAACAGCGCCGCACTGACCTGGTTTCGTCCAGCGGGAGCAGCGATAGCGAAATCGGCGGCCGTCAGTTCGCGATCGATCTTGACTGTCTGCGTCGCCCAATCCGGCCAGGCGATTTGTGGCACCGGCTTGATGTAGCCCCTGTCCTTCGACACCTGCTCGCCATCTGCCCAGACTTCAGCGATAGAGAGGCTCTGAACATCGTCCAGCAGCACCAGATCGGCAAACCTACCGGGGGCGATCGAGCCGACCCACGGCGTCAGCCGCATATGCCGCGCTGGATTGATCGTGACCAACTGGATGGCGATTTCGGGCGATAGCCCGGCCTCGATCGCAAGCCGCACATTGCGGTCAGTAGCGCCCAGTTTCATCGTGTCCGAACACGAACGGTCATCGGTGCAAAGCGCAAACTGCGACCAATCCTCTTGGCCCCACGCGAGCAGGCCCGTGACGATCTCCTTGAGCGAATGCGGTCGGATTTCCATGAACAGCCCGCGCCGCAGCTTGTCGGCCACCTCTTCCGGCGTCCAGGCCTCATGATCCGACGCCATGCCGGCGGCCGCGAAGGCGTTGATGTCGTCGATCGCACGCATGCCGGCTGCATGGCCTTCGACCACACCGCGCTGCTCGAACGTGGCGCGGATCATGCCCCATAACCGCTCGTAAGACGGGTTCTCGGGGTTCCACACCGCCGGCCAGTCCATTACCTCGTCGAGGCCGGCGACCATCATCTGGCTGGTCAGGAATTCGCGCTGCTCGTCATAGCCGAAATGTCCACCGCCCCATTCATAGGCCGTTGGCGGCACGGCGGAACCGGGCAGCGGGAAGATTTTCATCGGCGAGCCCGCCAGGCGCGCCGTCAGCCAGAACTCGAGATTGCGAGGACCGTTGACGTTGGAGAACTCGTGGCTCGCCTCGCAGGTCCAGGTGCAACCATGCGGCAGCACCAGCGCGGCTTCCCATTCCGGTGTCAAATGGCTGGATTCAATGTGCTTATGCACTTCGCCGAAGCCCGGCACTGCCGCCAGCTGAGAACGATCAACGTGCTCGTCAACATCGCCCGGATACTTGCCTGCCGGGCCGACCCAGGCAATGCGGCGTCCCGAGACAACGATCTCCTGATCGTCATGCCAGCGCCGGCCGTGAACATCGAGCACCCGCCCGAGGCGGATAGCGCGCGTCGCCGGACGTTTGCCCAGCGCCACCAGTGCCAGATGCTGGCGAATGCGGATTTCGTCGTCAGCATTGATCAGCAGGTCGGCAGGCATGTCACTCACGTTAGCCGGCCCTCATCCAGTGCCTTGATGATCCAGTCGCGATAACGCTGGTCCTTGTCGTTGATTTCAGGGACCACGCGCGACGCCTCTTCCATGAAGAAGCGATAGTCTCGGCCCATCTGCTGCCCGCGCCCGGTATGCATATCGAGCGCCACGTCGGGGATCTCCGGCGAGAGCTCGCCGAGCCCGGTCCCGCGCATGGCCCAGTTGACCATGTCGTCCGTGGTCCGGTCCTTCACCGATGTCGTCAGCACGCGAATGGCATGCGCCGCGAACAGGAACCGGTCGCCAGTTGGGCGGTCATAGCGCAGGTGCTGCTGGTAGAGCGTCTCAACCAAAACAGGCGCTTGCGGATTGCCGAGGCCGACATCCTCCACGGCGATCACGCACAGGCGCGACCACAACTTTTCTTCCATCTCCGGGCTGGTGATATACATCTCCCAGCCCAGCAGCAGCACATTGTCGAGCATGCCGCGCCGTAGCGACTTCTGCAGCGCGGAAATGACTTCGTCGGCCGCAAAGCCATTTTCCGTCGTGGTCCGCCGCCACGGATCGGGCGGCTGCTGCACCTTTACCATCAGATTGCTCCCGCTGCCCAATTAACGATCTGTCCCCAAAGCCGATCGTAGCCGTCCCACTCGACGAATGCCGGCGGCGCCCAATGGGGGCCGCAGTCCGAGGCGAACGCCACTGCCCTGCCCTTACCGAAACCACCGGCCACGATCAACGGATCATCGCCAACGCTGGCCACCAAAGCCGCGCCGCCCTTGGCGACGAGTTGATTATAGCCCAGCAAGCCCGGCCAGACGCCGGTCAGTCCCGCAACGATAGGATGGTTTGTGTCGCTGACTTTGGGCGTCACGCCCTGCGGGCACTCCACCCGGTCATCGTGGCGATAAAGCGTGACCGGCATCGCTTCCTCGATAGCAGAGCCGGCATATTGTCCCTTGGCGTCGATGCCTTGGAACGTCAGATAGCCGCCCACCATGACGAAGCCGCCACCATTGCTCACGTAGTCGCGGATGGCATGCAGCCTGTTCGGCAGCGGCTTGGAGCGCACAAAGGTGTCGGGGTGTAACAGGAGCGTATTGGCACCGATATCGGACAGGATCACGCAGTCATACGCCGCGAGCTCCTCAGCCGTATGCGGAAAATCGCGAGCCGCCACATGCGAGGGCTGGTAGACCACCTCCCAATCCGCAGCCTCGAGCGCCGACTTCAGCCAGCGAACGCCTTCGGCATATTCCGTGGTGGTGAAGCTGTCGAAGCCCTTCTGGTGGATAGAGTGAACCGTCCACGACTCCCCGGCAATTAGAACGCGACGCTTGCTCATCGATCAGCTCTCCCCAAGGTTTCGTACGGATTTGCGGATGACCAGGCTTACCGGCAGACGCGTCTGCGGCTCGGCCTCGGTCTTGTTGATCAGCGCCAGCAGGCGCTCGAATGCGATGCGGCCCATCTCGGCGATGGGCTGGTGGATGGTGGTCAGCGGCGGATCCACCAGTTCGACGAGCGGCATGTCGTCGAAGCCGACCAGCGAGAGGTCCTCAGGCACGGAAAGGCCAGCCTGCCGTGTCGCCTGCAGCACCCCGATGGCGATGTAGTCCGAGCACGCCAACACCGCCGTCGGGCGCCGGGAACCGGCGAGCAATTGGGTCGCGGCCGCGCTGCCATAGGCGCGCGAGTACTCGCCCAGCATGATCCAGTCCGGCGGAACGCTCAGGCCCGCCTCCGCCATGGCCCGCTCGAAGCCCGCAAGGCGCTCGCGCACACTCATAAGCCCTGGCGGACCCGAAATCAGGGCTATGTCGCGGTGACCGGCCTCGATCAGATGCCGCGTGCCCAGATAGGCCCCCTGCTCGTTCTCGACGAACACGCGTGGCACGGCGACGCCGGGAATGTCTTCGTCCAGCAACACCACGTTGTGATGCTGCTGCAGCAACGTTGCCAGCGTGCCGTCGTCCGGGCGGTTGGTCATCATGATCAGGCCATCGACATGCTGATCCTGCAAGCGCTGGATGGCGTCGATCTCGCGGTCACGATGCCCCTGCGTGGACGACATGTAGACAGCATAGCCGTGGCGCTGAGCCTCGGCCTCGACCGCGCCGGCAAGCTCGGCGAAGAACGGATTGGCGATCTCGGGCGTCACCAGGCTGATAGCCTCGGCCTTGCCGGTGGACAGCCGCTTGGCCAGCAGGTTTGGCCGATAGTTGAGCTTGGCGATAGCCGCGTCGATGCGCTCTCGGGTCGCCAGGGGCAACTCAATCCGGTTGTTGAGGTATCGGGACACCGCCGTTGGCGAAACGCCCGCCTCCTCGGCAACGTCGCTCAGTGTTGCCATGATCGCTCCCCGATGCTGTGGACCGCCATCACCCTGCGCTTTCCACTTGCTGCTATCTTGTGCATTTTTTTCACTAGCATATGGTTTGAGCAAACGCGTTGTGATTGCATTTGACAACACCAGCATAGATGGCGTTAGATTGCCTTGTAAACCGCTTTACTAACTCTGTAGGCAAATGACCTCGTTCCTGCTCCGCGATACCACCGTCCTGACAGTCGACGCCTCGGATACCCAATTCACCGATGGTTGGGTCAGCGTCATCGATGGACGCATTGCTGGCGCTGGTCCGATGTCGAGCGTTCCCGACGTAGCGCAGTTCGACGAGATCCTGTCCTTGCCCGGCCATCTGGTGATGCCCGGCCTCGTCAACGCCCATACCCATTCCGCCATGGTGCTGTTTCGCGGCCGCTCCGAGGGCCAAAGCCTGCTGACCATGGACGGCTGGTACAATTCCATCCGCGAGCCCGAGCTCTCCCTGCTCTCATCGGATATCGGCCCTGCTGTCGCCCTCTCCTGCGCCGAGATGGCTTTGTCGGGCACCACGACATTCTGCGACCAGTATTTCTTCGCCGACGAGATTGCCGCCGCCGCTGGCGAAAGCGGCCTGCGCGCCGTGATTGCCTACGGCATCGTCCAACTCGGCGACACCGCGCGTGGCGAAGAAGAACTGGCCAAGGCCGCCGCCTTTATCGAGCGCCAGCGTTCGGCCGATGGCCGTATCATTCCCTGGTTCGGCCCGCACGCGCCCTATGTCGACAATTCCGAAGATCTCGTTCGGGCCGAGGTGGCCATGGCGGTCAAATACGGCTCAGGCATGCACCTTCACATGGCGGCCGGACCGGAGGACAACGAGCAGACGCTGGCGCTTTACGGACTGACCGCCACCCAGGCGCTTGACCGCGACGGGTTCTTTGCCGGCAGGGTTCATGCCGCGCATTGCCTCGATCTCAGTGATGAGGACATTGCGATCTTCGCCGCCGCGCCCGCCGCTTCAGTCGCCTACTGCGCGACTGCCGGCCTGCGTTCCGGTCGCGCGGACATGTGCCCGGCAGTGAAGCTGCGCGCGGCCAGCGTTGTCGTCGCGCTCGGCACCGACAATGTTGCCGCCAACAATTCCTACGACATGATCGCCGAGATGCGGGTGGCCGGTCTTGTTGCCTCGCACCGCGAAGGCCGGGCCCAGCCCATTTCCAGCCGCGAACTCATTCGCATGGCGACCATCGATGGCGCCCGCGCGCTCGGCCTTGAGCACGAGATCGGCTCGCTGGAGGTCGGCAAATCGGCCGATATCATCGCGATCGACATGAATGGCGCCGGCTATTCCGAAACTCCGGATGTAGAGACAGTCCTGGTCTATTCCGGCAGCGGCCGGGATGTGCGACATGCCTGGGTGGCCGGTGAGGCCATTGTTCGCGACCGCGCTTTGCTCCGTCGCGAACTCCGCGATATTCGAGAAGAATATTCCATAACATACAAAGACTTCTGGTCCCGCGTTGAAGCGGCACGAAAGGTAGCTTGAGTTGACTAATCCGAAACTGATCCTGGACACCGATGGCGGCGTAGACGATGCGCAGGCCCTGCTGATGCTGATTGCCGCCGGTCGCACGCCGGATGCCATCACCACGGTGTTCGGCAATGTGGGGCTTGAAGCCGCCACGCGCAATATCTTGGCCACGCTGGCCGTCGCAGGCGCCAAGTCGCCCGTGCACAAGGGCGCTGGCCGCCCCCTGACGCAGGCGATCATCGACGCCAAGTACATTCATGGCGAAGACGGGCTCGGCGGTGCTCCGCGCCCGCTCGAGACTGGCACCGCCACCAGCGAAGACGCCATCGGCTTCCTGCGCACCACCTTCCGCGAAGCCGGTAACCGCGGCGAGAAGGTCGATATCCTGATGATAGGCCCACTGACCAACCTGGCGCTGGCCCTGCGGCTAGAGCCGGCCATCATCAACGGCATCGGCCAGCTCACCATCATGGGCGGCACCGTCTATGGTCGTGGCAACACCACGCCGGCTGCCGAGTTCAACATCTACGCCGACCCTGAGGCGGCCGCAGTCGTGTTCTCCGCCGATATCGAGATCGTCGTGGTGCCATGGGAACCCTGCGTCACCCACAATATGAGCGGTGTCGACGTCGACAAGGCCTTCGGCAAAGTGGCCGAGGGCGCTGAACGGGCCTTCTCCGAGGCCCTGGCCCACCACGCCCGCCGCACCAATGAGAGCTACGGCGGCGGCGACGTGTTCCGCTTCGTCGATCCGCTGGCCGCTGCCGTCGTGATCGATCCCTCCATCATCACGAAATCCGTGCGCGCCTCCGTGGACGTGGCGCTCGCCCCCGGCATCACCCGCGGCATGACCGTCGTCGACCCGTCCGGTCGCCTCGGCACGCCGATGGTTACACTCGTCGAAGAAGCCAAGACCGACCGCCTGGTCGCCCTCTACGCCGCCTCCATAGCCTACACCCCCAACAAGCACTGAACCCACAGGAGTGCCGCTCATGTCGCTGCAATTGCTGTCTCGCCGGGCCTTCGCCGGTCTGGCCCTCGCAGCGGGGCTGATGACCTCAGCCGCCGCAATTGCCCAGGAATACACTGAGGACAACCCGCTCAGCGTCGCGCTGGTGCTGCACGGCACGCTCGGCGACAAGAGCTTCTTCGATAGCGCGGCCGCCGGTGTTGAACGGGCTGTGGCTGAGCTTCCGGTCGAAGTGAAGATCATCGAGGCCGGCTATGACCGCAGCCGTTGGCAGCCGGCTCTCGCGGACGCCACCGATACCGGCTACGACGTGGTCATCGTCGGAACCTTCGATATGACGGGCTTCGTCGTCGAACTGGCGCCGGAATATCCGGACACCAAGTTCATCGTTTTCGACGACACCCCGGATTTCTCCACCGGCTGCTGCGCCAACGTATTGGCCTTGCAGTATCAGACGTCGTCGGCGGGTTACCTCGCCGGCTACGCCGCTGCCAAACTCTCCACTTCGGGCATATTGGGCACTATTATCGGCATGGAATTCCCCACCGTGACCGACTTCAAGGTCGGTTTCGATGAGGGTGCCAAGGCGGCCAACCCCGATGTCCAGATCCTGAACGCCGTCGCCGGCACCTTCAGTGACCCGGCCAAGGGCAAGGAAATGGCTCTGGCCCAGCTTGCCCAGGGCGCCGACGTGATCTTCCCGATCGCCGGTGGCACCGGCATTGGCGCCCTGCAAGCCGTTCGCGATGCCGGCAAGCTTGCCGTCGGCGTCGACAGCGACCAGGCGACCATCTTCGCCGCGACCGACCAGGCCCAAGCCGACGTGATCTTCACCTCGGTTGAAAAGAAGGTGGGCGACTCCCTCTTCCTCGCACTGCAGCAAACCATTGACGGTGCCGCCGCGTACGGCTCCTCCGTCTTGCTCGGCCTGCCCGAGGGCGCCGTCGGCATCTCCAAGAACGCCTATTACGAAAAGCTGGTCCCCGCCGAGGTCCGCACCGAGGTTGACGCCCTCGAGGCCGAGATCAACGCCGGCACGCTCGTTCCCGCGACCGACATGAAGTAGTCCGGCCGGCGGCGCTCCCAAGGCGCCGCCGCTTCAATTCCAACCGGAAAGACGTCCATGACCGCGCTTCTGGAAGCCATCGGCATCGGCAAGACCTACCCGGGCGGCGTTGTCGCCAATGACGGCGTCAATCTCTCGATCAATGCCGGCGAAGTCCATGCCGTGGTGGGCGAAAACGGCGCCGGCAAGTCGACGCTGATGAAGATACTGTTTGGGATCGAACGGGCAGATCGGGGCGAACTCAGGCTTGATGGCAAGCCGGTCAGTTTTGCCAATCCGCGCGAAGCCATCGACAACGGCATTGGCATGGTGTTCCAGCACTTTTCGCTGGTGCCGTCTTTCTCGGTCTATGAAAACGTCGTGCTCGGCTCCGAGCCCCATTCCGGCATCCGCTTTGACCGCCAGCAGGCGATCGACGCCGTGCGCAGTCTCTCGGACAAATTCCGCCTGTCAGTCGACCCCCTGCCGCCCGTTGGCCGGCTCCCCGTCGGCCAGCAGCAGCGCGTGGAGATCCTCAAGGCGCTGTATCGCGACGCCCGCATCCTCATTCTCGACGAGCCCACCGCCGTCCTGGCGCCGCAGGAAGTCGAAGAACTGTTCGTCGCCGTCCGTGCCCTGGTTGCGCAAGGACGCACGGTAATCTTCATCGCGCACAAACTGCCAGAAGTTCTTGAAATATCTGATCGTATCACCGTCATGCGCGCCGGCAAGACGGTTGGAGAGATCGCTGCGAAGGACGTCACTGAAACCAGTCTCGCCACGATGATGGTCGGCCGCGAAGTGGCTCTACGTGTCGATCGCGCCAGGAACGACGGGCCGATGGCCTGCGAGATCAAGGC